>JAIXTG010000075.1 GCA_027484285.1 Oxalobacteraceae bacterium
ATCGCACGCTCGACCCCGGGCTGCCCGCCGGCCGCCAGCCCGTACAGGCCGGCGCGCCCGATGATGCAGGCGGATGCACCGAGCGCCATCGCTTTCACCACATCGCTGCCGCGCCGGATGCCCCCGTCCACCAGTACCGGTACCTTGCCCGCCAGTGCCTCGGCAATGGCCGGCAGCGCGGCAATCCCCGATGGGGCGCAGTCGAGCTGGCGACCGCCGTGGTTCGACACCACGACGGCATTCGCGCCATGCGCTGCTGCACGCTGTGCGTCATCCGCGCGCAGGATGCCTTTCACCAGCAGCGGCCCCGACCACTCGGCGCGCAGCCAGTCCAGGTCTTTCCAGGTCACCGACGCATCGAAATTCTTGCCGATCTGGTCGACCAGGGTAGTCAGCGGACGCGGTGCCGAACCGGCCTGCTCGAGGTTGCCGAAAGTAAAGCGCGGCGCCTGCGCCATCCGCCACAGCCAGCCGAGCTTGCTTGCATAGTCGAGCGCATCGCCGAGGCGGATGCGCGGCGGCAGCGTGAAGCCGTGCCGGATGTCGCGTTCGCGCGGACCGGCCACCGGCAAGTCGACCGTCAGCACCAGGCCCGTGCATCCGGCTTCGCGAGCGCGCTCGACCATCGAACGCGTCAGCCCGCGGTCTTTTTGCACATACAGCTGGAACCAGTGGCCGCTGCGCCCGCCGGCAGCCACGCGCTCGATGCTGGCATTCGAGGTCGTGGACTGGCAGAAGCCCACGCCCTTCGCCGCAGTCGCCCGGGCGATGCACAGGTCTCCTTCCGGCCAGACGATGCCGGCAATGCCGGTCGGGCCGAACACCATCGGCGAGGACAGCGGCTGACCCAGCAGCGAAATGGCCTGGTTGCGGCTGGAGACGTCGACCAGCACTCGCGGCGCGAAGCGGATGCGGGCGAAGTCGGCCTCGTTGTCGCGCAGGGTCCGCTCGTCGTGTGCGCCACCGTCGACGAAACCGAATACTGCGCGGGGCAGCTGGCGACGCGCGATCTCTCGCAGGTCGGCAATGTTTACCGCACGGCTGATGTTCATCCCGTTGTCTCCCCTGTTTGTTGTTGTCGGGAGCCACATAGTACCGAAAGTCACTCTGAAAACGGCATTCGAGAACACCGGTGGCGGCGGCCGGTCGAACGACGGCGGCCGGCATCACACCGCGGCTGCGGTACCGGCAAGAGAGAACATGGACTGGCTACGGCCCGACCGAAATCGACGGATCGTCAGGATGGGGACGCACCGGCTCGGGATCCGGCAACTGCCGGGCACGCCGGGGAGCCTGCTCCTCGGCGGTGGGGGGCAGTTCCGAATAGGCCTGCTCTTCGACCACATTGTGAAACTGGCTGCCATCCAGGGGGATGCGGCGCTGTTGGCAACGGGCGGGGCGAATGTGAACGCTCTGCCGGAACGTTGCGGGACTTTTTCGGGTCAATCTTTTTCATTGAGATCGCGCAAAACCGGTGAGGATCGGACTGAACATCCAAAGGACTTACTCTTAACCTGACCGAAACTCAGAGTATTCCCATCAGAAATCTTATTTCCCATCAGGTTCCTACCGGATGACCTGCCAATGAACAACGACAGTTTGAACGTCAGCCCCGATGAAGACTTGCGGCGCGTAATTGCAGATCGTTCCGTCACGCTTGGACAAGACGACGGCAATTCGGTGCCGGACATTCTTCATGCCGTGCGGCAGCACCTGAAGATGGAAGTCGCCTTCGTATCGGAATTCATCGATGGCCAGCGGGTGTTTCGCTATGTCGATTCCGGCTGGCCGAAGAATCCGGTGCGCCCCGGCGCCGGCGACCCGCTGGAGGAGTCGTACTGCCAGCGCGTGGTCGACGGCCGCCTGCCCGAACTGCTGACAGATGCGCAGAGCAATCCGGTCGCGGCCGAACTGCCAGTGACCTTCGCGATACCGGTGGGTGCCCACATGAGCGTGCCGGTCAGGCTGTCGGACGGATCCGTGTATGGCACGTTCTGCTGTTTCAGCCGCACGGCGGATGCCAGCCTCAACCAGCGCGACCTGAACCTGATGCGGGTGTTTGCCGACCTGACCGGCAAGATGATCGACCGCGAGCGCAGGACGCACCAGAACCATCACCACGTCCGTGAGCGGATCGAGGGCGTCCTGCACAACAGGGCGCTGCACATCGTCTACCAGCCTATCTACGACCTCGACAATGCGCGGATCGCCGGCTTCGAATCGCTGTCCCGCTTTACCTCAACCCCGACCCGCCCGCCGGACCGCTGATTCAATGATGCGCATGCCGTCGGCCTGGGGGTGGAACTGGAAATGGTTGCGATCGAACAGGCGCTGGCAATCCTGCCCCAGCTGAACGACGGTCTCGACATTGGCGTCAATGCGTCGCCAGAAACCATTCTCGATGTACGCTTCGACCAGCTGCTGGCGCGCACTCCCGATGTCGGCCGGATCGTGCTTGAGATCACCGAGCATGCGGCGGTTGAACGTTACGAGGAAATCGCTGCCCGCCTCAAGCCCTATCGCGACAGCGGGCTGCAGATTGCGGTCGATGACGCCGGCGCCGGGTACGCGAGCTTCCGCCACATCCTCAACCTCGAGCCGGACCGCATCAAGCTCGACATGAGCCTCACGCGCGACATCGATATCGATCCGGCACGGCGTGCACTGGCGGCAGCGCTGATCCATTTTTCGACCGACACCGGCAGCACGCTGGTAGCGGAAGGCGTGGAAACGGCGGCCGAGGCAGCCACGCTCATCGAGCTGGGCGTCGGGCGCGCCCAAGGCTATTTCTTAGGCCGGCCAATGACGATGCAGATGATGCAAACCGGCGGCCACCTTCTCGGTACGGCATGAGCGGCAGCGGCGCTGGCCGCCGGCGCCACTGATCAGCAATTGCCTTTCTTGCGCTGTCCCGGCGGGCAGTGGCCCGGCCCGCCGCCATGGCCCTGTTTCCAGCCACCGCGCTGCAACTGCCACCCCTGCGGCCCCTCGATCCACTGCGGCTGCGCATACACATAGCCGGGGCG
>JAIXTG010000156.1 GCA_027484285.1 Oxalobacteraceae bacterium
GTGATGATGGAAGGCGTGGGCGGTGGCTTCACCTGGGGCGCGGTACTTGCGCGAATCTGACTCCCATCCTGAGGACTGAACATGACAATTGCATTTGTATTCCCTGGCCAGGGGTCGCAGGCTATCGGCATGCTGAACGGCTTTGCCGGCAATCCGGTAGTCGCAGCCACCATCGCCGAGGCCTCTGATGCGCTTGGGTTTGATCTTGGCAAGATGATTGCCGAGGGGCCGAAAGAAGCGCTGGACCTGACAACCAATACCCAGCCGGTAATGCTCGCGTCCGCCGTTGCGTTCTATCGCGCATGGATCGCTGCAGGCGGTGCCGCACCGTCAATCGTCGCCGGTCACAGTCTGGGCGAATACTCGGCGCTGGTGGCTGCAGGCGCGATTGCTTTCAGGGATGCCGTGCCACTGGTGCGCTTTCGCGCGCAGGCGATGCAAGAGGCGGTGCCGGTCGGGCAGGGCGGGATGGCGGCCATTCTCGGACTGAGCGACGACGACGTGCGCGCAGCATGTGCTGAAGCGGCGCAGGGCGAAGTCGTCGAGCCGGTCAACTTCAATGCGCCGGCGCAGGTTGTCATCGCCGGTCACAAGGGGGCGGTCGAGCGTGCGTGCGAAGCGGCCAAGGCCAAAGGGGCGAAGCGGGCATTGCCGCTGCCGGTTTCCGCGCCGTTCCATTCATCGTTGCTGAAGCCCGCCTCCGACCGCCTGCGCGACTACCTCGCCGGCATCACTTTTTCCGCACCCTCGATCCCGCTGATCAATAACGTCGATGTGGTCGTCAACAATGACCCGGCTGCGGTCAAGGACGCGCTGGTCCGCCAAGCGGCGAGCCCGGTACGTTGGGTCGAGACAGTCCAGGCGATGGCCACCGGCGGCGTCACCCGCGTGATCGAGTGTGGTCCGGGCAAGGTCCTGTCCGGCCTCGTGAAACGGATTAACAGTGAACTTGCGATCGATGCCATCGTGGACCAGACATCACTCGACGCACTTCTGGAGGCAAGCAAATGAGCCAGTCGAATGCAGGCTTTGAGAATCAGGTTGCGCTGGTCACCGGCGCATCGCGCGGGATAGGTCGCGCGATTGCCATTGAACTGGCGAAGCGCGGTGCGGTCGTGATCGGTACCGCGACATCCGAGGCGGGTGCTGCTGCGATCACCGAGTACCTGCTGGCCGTGCGGGTTGGCGCTGGTCGCGGAGCAGTGCTCAATGTCAATGATGCTGCCGAGTCGAATGCGCTGATTGATTCAATCGGCAAGGAATTCGGTGGGCTGTCCATCCTCGTGAACAATGCCGGCATCACCCAGGATCAACTGGCGATGCGCATGAAGGATGAAGATTGGGATGCGGTGATTGCAACCAATCTGACGGCAGTCGGCAGGATGTGCCGCGGCGTGCTGCGCGGCATGATGAAAGCAAAGTACGGACGCATCATCAATATCACTTCTGTCGTGGGCTCGGCTGGCAATCCAGGACAGATTAACTACGCTGCTGCCAAGGCAGGCGTGGCCGGCATGAGCCGCGCGCTTGCACGCGAAATCGGCAGCCGCAACATCACGGTGAATTGTGTTGCTCCCGGCTTCATTGATACCGACATGACCAAGGCCCTTTCTGAGCAGCAAGTCTCTGCACTGCTCCAGCAAATTCCCGCCGGCCGTTTCGGCATGCCTGAAGACATCGCAGCTGCAGTGGCCTTCCTTGCTTCGCCCGAGGCCGGGTATGTCACAGGCACGACGCTGCACGTCAACGGCGGCATGTACATGAGCGGAGGCTGAGGCCGTTTGGCAGCAGTAAATCACCTCGTCCGCCGCAATGTAAACAGGCAAGCGAACGGCGCCGGAATCGTTAGTAAATGCAGAAGCCAAAACTTAAGTTTCACCGCGCAAACCTGCTAAAATGCGCGCACTTTACGTACAACCACCCTCTGGAGGACCAAGATGTCTGACATCGAATCACGCGTTAAAAAAATCGTCGCCGAGCAACTCGGTGTCGCCGAAGCTGATATCAAGAACGAATCGTCGTTCGTTGATGACCTCGGCGCAGACTCGCTCGACACGGTCGAACTCGTGATGGCACTCGAAGACGAATTCGAAATGGAAATTCCGGACGAGCAGGCTGAGAAGATCACCACTGTCCAGCAAGCAATCGACTACGCCAAAGCGAACGTCAAGGCCTGATCCGGGTCTCTGCAGAACCAGTTTATCCAGGAGCATTGTTTGACTCGCCCTAACCGACGCCGTGTCGTCATTACCGGTCTTGGCTGCATCTCGCCGGTTGGCAATACGGTCGAAAGCGCGTGGAACGCGCTGATCGCCGGACAATCCGGCATTGCAACTGTCACCAAGTTTGACGCCAGTGCGTTCTCTACGAACTTCGCCGGTGAAGTAAAAGGCTTCAACGTCGAGGAATACATTCCCGGCAAAGAAGCGCGCCACATGGACACCTTCATCCATTACGGCATGGCGGCGGGCATGCAGGCGATGCAGGATAGCGGCCTTGAGGTTACCGAGGCCAACGCCGAACGCATTGGCGTAATGGTCGGATCCGGTATCGGCGGCTTGCCGATGATCGAAGAAACGCATGCTGAACTGACCAAGCGCGGACCGCGCCGCATCAGTCCGTTCTTCGTGCCGGCGTCGATCATCAACATGATCTCCGGTCACCTGTCGATCAAATACGGTCTGAAGGGTCCCAACCTCGCGATTGTCACCGCCTGCACTACGGGCCTTCATTGCATCGGCGAAGCCGGGCGAATGATCGAGTACGGCGATGCAGACGTGATGATCGCTGGCGGCGCCGAATCGACGGTGTCACCTCTCGGCATCGGCGGATTTGCCGCGGCACGAGCCCTTTCCTCCCGCAACGATGACCCGGCGACGGCTTCCCGTCCCTGGGACAGGGATCGCGACGGTTTCGTGCTCGGTGAGGGCGCAGGCGTGATGGTGCTCGAGGAATACGAGCATGCAAAGGCCCGTGGCGCGAAGATCTACGCGGAACTGCTCGGCTTCGGCATGAGCGCGGATGCACACCATATGACGGCACCGCTGGAAGATGGCGATGGCGCTCGCCGCTGCATGATTTCTGCGATGCGCAATGCCGGGGTCAACCCGGGTCAGGTCAGCTATGTGAACGCGCATGGCACCTCGACCCCGCTCGGCGATGTGGCAGAGACGGTCGCGATCAAGCGCGCGCTTGGGGATCATGCGAAGCAGGTCGTGGTGAACTCCACCAAGTCGATGACGGGCCACTTGCTCGGTGGTGCGGGTGGACTGGAGTCGGTGTTCACGGTACTCGCCGTGCATCACCAGAAATCGCCGCCGACGATCAACATCTTCAATCAGGATCCTAACTGCGACCTTGATTACTGTGCGAACACGGCACGCGACATGAAAATCGATGTGGCCGTGAAAAACTCCTTCGGTTTCGGCGGCACCAACGGTACGTTGGTGTTCGGCCGGACCTGATCGCATACGCATCGATCGATGCCAGTGGCTCGATCGATGCTCATCTCCCACGCTTCTCCTTCCCATTCCATCGCCGTATCGGCGGTCGTGCGTCCGTCACCTCGGCTTTCCGCGCTGCTTTTCCTGATGGCGGCCGCCTTGCTGGCATCTGCTGCTGTAATTCATTCAAAAGCCGATACTGCGTTCGATCTCGTGCTCGTTTCGGTTTGCGCGATCGCCGGTTGTGCCCTCAGTTTGTTCCCGCTCTTGCGAAGAAATTCATGCCGTATTGATGTAACAGGAATCGGGCAAATCCGATTAGTCGACACTAGCCCTGAAGCTGACGCCGGATCGACTGGGCAGTCGACCTGCAGCGGCGAGGTGGTTCAATTGCTGAGGGATTCGACATTCTGGTCATCGCTGATGGTACTTCGCTTGCAATCAGGCTCAGGCCGCATCGCGGTTCTGGTCATTCTTCCCGATAGCATGGATCGCGGCGCTTTCCATGCGTTGTCAGTTGCCCGTCGCTGGGTAGCGGCACGGCAGTTTTCATCCAAAGCGAAATCCTTCGACCCCTTCCAGCAGTCTGATTGAACTTTTTTAATTTCACTCAGTCAACGACTAGGGAAGCGCTGACAAGAAAAGCCGAGACAAGGGTCATTCCAACAGTGCAGCCACAGGGGAGGCGCCGCGTCGCGCATTGCGCGATTCATCCCGAGGTTGTCCGGAACCCGCGCTTTATCTAGCACTCAGCCACGGCCTGCTGTTCCTCCCGCAGTCAGGTCGCCCGCGCGTTGCACGAGCACGAGGAATTGGTGATTGACGACAGAACGCGACATTGATCAGCTGCTGGTTGATCGCGTCCAACACGGTGACAAGAAGGCGTTCGAGCTCCTGGTATCCAAGTATCAAAGGAAGCTGATGCGGCTTGTGTCGCGGCTCGTGCGCGACCAGGCTGAGGCCGAAGATGTCGTCCAGGAAGCGTTCATTAAAGCCTACCGGGCCTTGCCGCAATTTCGCGGCGACTCTGCCTTTTACACCTGGCTTTACCGGATTGGCATCAACACGGCCAAAAACTATCTGGTAACGCAGGGACGGCGTGCGCCCACCTCTACCGAGGCAGATGCTGAAGAGGCGGAAACTTTTGATGACGGAGAGCATCTAAGAGATATCAATACCCCGGAATCCATGCTGGCCACCAAGCAGATCGCAGAGACGGTCAATGTGGCAATGGAAGCGTTGCCCGAGGAGCTGAGAATGGCAATTACCTTGAGGGAAATCGAGGGCTTGAGCTACGATGAAATCGCCGAGGCCATGGGGTGTCCCATAGGCACGGTGCGTAGCCGGATTTTTCGTGCCCGAGAGGCAATCGCCGAGAAGCTCAGGCCGCTGCTGGACACGGCAATCGATAAGCGCTGGTAGGGGCTGGCCGAAGTAGAGAACGCAACCAATTGGATCGCAAAGGCAGGGAGCATGATGGATGGCAGTGAAAAGACGAGGCAGCAGATCTCCGAGCTGGCGGACGGTGAACTTGACCCGTCGCTTGCAGGGCGTTTGCTGAAGCAGCTGCGCGAGCAGGACTTGCGCGACACCTGGGACAGGTATCACCAGATTGGCGATGCGATCCGCTCGGATGGGATGGGTGCTTGCGTAAGCGCCGACTTCTCGAAGCGCTTTGCAGAGCGCCTGGCCGCGGAACCTGTGCTGCTGGCGCCGAGGCCCAGCCTGCTCGGGCGTCTTGGCAACTGGCCGACCACGCTGGCCGCAATTGCAGCGGCAAGCTTCGGCTTCTTCGTCGCGCCCTCCCTCTTTAAGGGCACTGACGCGGATCTTCCGGGTACCGCTTCCTCGCAGGTGGCGCGCGTTTCCCACGGGTCTCTGCTGGTCGGCGCCGTGCATCCTGCCGTCGCGACTGACAAGGCCGGTATGTCCGATTACCTGCTGATGCACCAGTCCTCACATCCCCAGTTGTACGGAGCCGCGCCGCTGACAAGACCAGCGCCTCTCGATATCAGGACCGACCAGTAAGCATGCGGCAGCTCGTCCTGTGGCTGTGCCTGTTCGCCGCAGGCTCGGCGTTTGCCGATCCTGCGGCTCGCGAGGCAGATGCACTGGCACTGCTTGAACGTGCGCAGCTGGCTGCCGACCGGCTGGATTACAGCGGTATCTTCGTGCGCCAGCGCGGCTCGGAAGTTACGAGTACCCGGATCACCCACCGGCGCAGCGGCGGGCGAGCGGAGGAAAAGCTCGAGAGCCTGGATGGCAAGCCGAGGGAAACAGTGCGGCAGGGCGATGAACTGGTCACTTATCTGACGTCACAACGACGCAAGGTAATTGAGAGCCGGGTACAGGGGCCAGGATTCCCGGCGCTGACAGCGCCTGCGCCGGCGCAGATTGCCGCCCACTACCGGACAAGTTTCTTTGACGGCGACCGGGTTGCCGGGCGGGAGTCGACTGCAATCGCGCTCGACTCGCGAGACGCTTACCATTTCAGCTACCGCTTCTGGTTTGACCGTGCCACCGGTCTGCTGCTGCGCGCACAGCGCCTCGATGAAGCCGGGGAGGTCGTCGAGCAGGTGGCCTTCGTCGAGCTGATGACAGGCCGCCAACCGGCCGCAAAATTGAAGCCGAGTGTCGGCGCTACCCGCGATTGGAAAGTCGACAATTTTGCGGCAACGCCGGTCGAGCTGGGTGGCTGGACGGTGCGTTGGGTTCCGGGCGGATTCCGGCGCATCGGGACGGTGACCCGCACACTGGCGCGTGAACAGGATGGTGCGGAACGCGAGGTCAAGCAGATCCTGTTTTCGGATGGCCTCGCAGGTGTCTCCGTCTTTATCGAGCCGTGGACAGCCGAGCGAAGCGCATCGCCCCTGCAGTTGGGAGCGCTGAATATGGTTGGCAAGCGGCATGGGAAATTTTGGCTTACCATTGTTGGCGAAGTGCCCATGGCAGCCGTCAGGCGGGTAGCAGACTCTGTTGAAATTGCCCAAACTTTCCCCAGATAAGGACTCATGAAAATACTACAGCGCGTCAATCGCCAAGTCCCGGCCGCGGTGTTTGCAGCGGCCGCATTTGTATTTGCCCCTGCGGGCCTGGGGGTCGTCTCGCCCGCGCATGCGCAGGCCAAGGCCGCTTCCCTTCCGGACTTTACCGACCTCGTTGACAAGGTCGGCCCGGCCGTCGTGAATATCCGCACTACCGAGCGCCAGCGACAAATGCAGGGCGGAGGGGCGGAGGACGAGGAGATGCAGGAGTTCTTCCGTCGCTTCTTCGGTCAGCCGGCTCCACGCCAGCAGCAGCCCCAGCCTCAGCCCCAGCAGCGCCGTCGCCCGGGGCCACCGCAGGATGATCAATTCGTTCCTCGTGGCGTCGGGTCCGGCTTCATCATTTCTGCCGATGGCTATGTGCTCACCAATGCCCATGTGGTCGAGGGTGCGGACGAGGTTTTCGTCACGCTGACCGACAAGCGGGAGTACAAGGCCAAGCTGATCGGGAGTGACCGTCGCACCGACGTTGCGCTGGTCAAGATCGAGGGCAGCAATCTCCCGCGCCTGACGATCGGCGATTCCAGCAAGCTGCGCGTTGGCGAGTGGGTGATTGCGATCGGCTCGCCGTTCGGCCTCGACAACACCGTGACGGCTGGCATCGTGTCGGCCAACTCGCGCGATACCGGCGACTATCTGCCGCTGATCCAGACCGACGTGGCTGTCAATCCCGGCAACTCCGGCGGTCCGCTCATCAACATGCGCGGCGAAGTCATCGGCATCAACTCCCAGATTTACAGCCGTTCCGGCGGCTAC
This sequence comes from Oxalobacteraceae bacterium, assembly GCA_027484285.1. Taxonomy (GTDB): domain Bacteria; phylum Pseudomonadota; class Gammaproteobacteria; order Burkholderiales; family Burkholderiaceae_D; genus Pernthalerella. Next base: position 7,244 of record JAIXTG010000156.1, read on the forward strand.
ATGGGCATTTCATTTGCGGTGCCGATCGGCGAAGCGATGCGCGTGTCGGAGCAGCTAAAGACGACCGGGCGCGTGGTTCGCGGACGGATCGGCGTACAAATCGGCGAGGTCACCAAGGATGTTGCCGAGTCGCTCGGCCTGCCGCGTGCACAGGGCGCGCTGGTCGCCCGGGTCGAACCGGGAAGCCCGGCAGAGAAGGCCGGCGTCGAGGCAGGCGACATCATTACGGCTTACAACGGTACCGTGATTGAAAAATCCGGCGACCTGCCGCGTCTGGTCGGCAACACCAAACCCGGTTCCAAGGGGACGCTGACGGTGCTGCGCAGGGGACAGAAGCGGGAATTGTCGGTGGTGGTCGCGGAGATGGAGGCCGAACAAGTCGCGAAGAAGAAAGAGGAGAAGGCCAAGCCTGAACAGGCGGCGAATGCGCTCGGCCTGATCGTTGGCGATCTGACTGAAGACCAGAAGCGCGAACTCCGGCTTGAGGGCGGCGTGGTAGTGGAAAGCGCCGAAGGGCCTGCAGGTCGCGTGGGCATGCAACCCGGCGACGTGGTTGTACGCCTGAACAACACCGACATCAAGGACGCAAAGCAATTCAACGCGCTGGTCGCCAAACTAGACCCGAAAAAGAACGCTCTCCTACTGGTGCGTCGCGGTGAATCGTCCCAGTTCGTTCCGATTCGTCCGGCCCAGCAATAAACGACCGGTTCACCTTGCTACGGGGCTGCTGCGGCAGCCCCGTTTTTATAACCATGGCGCATTTCATCCTGTACTCCCGCAGCTGGTGCCACCTGTGCGACGACCTGCTTCAGGCCTTGCGGCACCTGACCGGGGACGCCTGGCCAATTGACGTCATCGACGTCGATGCCGACCCAGACCTGGTCGATCGTTATGACGAACTGGTACCCGTGCTGGTGGGCTGCCATCCTGGCCAGATGCCTGAGCAAATTTGCAATTATTTCCTTGATGAAAATGCGGTTCGTGCCTTCCTTGCCAAGGCCGCTGCCGGAGCCGGGATTTTGCCCGGCGAATCCGGTAAAATGCGGGACTGAAACCAAATTGCAATAAGGCGCTCGCCCGAGCGCTTTTTTTGTATCCAGATTGTTTAATGGACAACATTCGAAATTTCTCCATCATTGCGCACATCGATCACGGCAAATCAACGCTGGCGGATCGGATCATCCAGATTTGCGGCGGCCTGTCCGAGCGTGAAATGGAGGCGCAGGTGCTCGACTCGATGGATCTCGAACGCGAGCGCGGAATCACGATCAAGGCGCAGACCGCCGCCCTCAGCTACAAGGCGCGCGATGGCAAGGTTTACAACCTGAACCTGATCGACACCCCAGGCCATGTCGACTTCAGCTATGAAGTCAGCCGCTCGCTGTCAGCCTGCGAAGGCGCTCTGCTGGTGGTCGATGCCTCGCAAGGCGTCGAGGCGCAGACCGTCGCCAACTGCTACACCGCGCTCGACCTGGGTGTCGAGGTGGTACCGGTACTGAACAAGATCGACCTGCCGTCAGCGGACCCGGACAATGCGATCGGAGAGATCGAGGATGTAATCGGCATCGAGGCCACGGATGCAGTGCGCTGCTCCGCGAAAACCGGCCTGGGCGTGGAGGACGTCCTGGAGGCGCTGATCGCCAAGGTGCCGCCGCCGAAGGGCGATCCCGAGGCGCCGCTGCAGGCGCTGATCGTCGACTCCTGGTTTGACAACTATGTCGGCGTGGTGATGCTGGTGCGCGTGATGAACGGTACGCTGCGCCCGAAGGACAAGATCCTTCTGATGGCCAGCGGCTCCCAGCACCTGGTCGAGAACGTCGGTGTGTTTACCCCGAAGTCGGTATCCAAGGAATCGATTTCCGCAGGGCAGGTGGGTTTCATTATCGCCGGCATCAAGGAACTGAAAGCTGCCCGGGTCGGCGATACCATCACGCTGGCATCGCGCCAGGCACCCGCGCCCCTGCCGGGCTTCAAGGAAGTGCAGCCGCAGGTGTTCGCCGGTCTGTTCCCGGTCGAGGCCAACCAGTACGATGCGCTGCGTGACTCGCTCGAAAAACTCAAGCTGAACGACGCCGCGCTGATGTATGAACCCGAGGTGTCGCAGGCGCTGGGCTTCGGTTTCCGGTGCGGCTTCCTTGGCCTGCTGCACATGGAAATTGTGCAGGAGCGCCTCGAGCGCGAATTCGACATGGACCTGATCACGACGGCACCGACCGTCATCTACGAGGTGCTGATGCGCGACGGCACGACGATCATGGTCGATAACCCGTCAAAAATGCCGGAGCCATCGAAGATCGACGACATCCGGGAGCCGATCGTCACTGTCAACCTGTACATGCCGCAGGAGTATGTGGGCTCGGTAATCACGCTCTGCACGCAGAAGCGGGGCGTGCAGGTGAACATGAGCTATCACGGCAAACAGGTGCAACTGACCTACGAAATTCCGATGGCCGAGGTGGTGCTCGACTTCTTCGATCGGCTGAAGTCGATATCGCGCGGCTATGCGTCGATGGATTATGAATTCAAGGAGTACCGCTCGTCCGACGTGGTCAAGGTCGACATGCTGATCAATAGCGAGAAGGTGGATGCGCTCGCAATCATTGTTCACCGTTCAAGCGCGCCTTTCCGCGGCCGGGCAGTAGCGGCCAAGATGCGCGAACTGATCCCGCGCCAGATGTTCGATGTGGCCATTCAGGCCGCGATTGGCTCGAACATCATCTCGCGTGAAAACGTCAAGGCGCTGCGCAAGAACGTGCTCGCCAAGTGCTACGGCGGCGATATCTCCCGCAAGCGCAAACTGCTTGAAAAACAGAAGGCCGGCAAGAAGCGAATGAAACAGGTTGGATCGGTAGAGATCCCGCAGGAGGCATTCCTCGCGATCCTCCAGGTGGAAGAAAAATAAGATGACACTGCAATCGATACTGGGCAATTTCGCGCTGATATTGCTGCTGTTGACCCTCGCGACCGGGGTGGTCTGGACGCTTGACCGCTTCCACCTGCAGCCCAAGCGACGCCGTGCTGCCGAGGCCGCACTGGCCGAGTTCGATGCACGCCATGCCAAGTTGGCTGACAGCGGCATCCGGCCAGACCCGGCCGCACGCGCCGAACTGGTGTCCCACCTGGATCGCCAGCCCACCTGGATTGCCTACACAGGAAGCTTCTTCCCGGTCATCGCCGCGGTATTCCTGTTTCGCTCCTTCCTGTTTGAGCCGTTCAAGATTCCGTCCAGTTCCATGGTGCCGACCTTGCAGATTGGCGACCTGATTCTCGTGAACAAATTCACCTACGGCATACGCCTTCCCGTGGTGAACAAAAAAGTCGTAGCCTTGGGCGATCCCGAGCGCGGCGACGTCATGGTGTTCAAGTTTCCCAAAGATCCCTCGCTTGACTACATCAAGCGGGTAGTTGGCGTGCCGGGTGATTCAGTTGCTTATCGGAACAAGCGCCTGACAATCAATGGGCAGGAAGTTAAGTATGAGCAACTTTCTGACTACCTCGACGAAGAGCGGCTGGCGTACCATGAGCGGTACCGTGAAATGCTGACGCCTCGCGGACATGAAATGCTGAATGACAACAAAGTGCCCGGCTATGTCCCGAGTCCCGACCAGTTTCCCCGGCATGAGCTCTGCCGCTACGATCTTGAAGGTTTCCAGTGCACGGTTCCGGCTGGACATTACTTCGTGATGGGTGATAATCGTGACAACAGCCTGGACTCCCGCTACTGGGGGTTCGTGCCGGATGAAAATATTGTCGGTAAAGCATTTTTCGTCTGGATGAACCTCGGTAACCTGAAGCGGATAGGCAGCTTCCATTGAACCGCATGCGCCGGAGCGATTCCATCTCCCTGAGGTCTGACGAAAGGCACCGCGGATTTTCGCTGCTCGGTTTTCTGTGCACGCTGATTGTGATCGGTACGGCCGGCATGCTGGCTTTGCGCGCCGGCCCCAGCATCATCGAGTTCTGGGCTGCCAAAAAGGCAATAGTTGCGGCAGCTGCGATGGCGGATGCACCTGAAGAAGTTCGCGCCAGCTTTGACAAGCTGGCGGCGGCGGGCTTCATTGACTCGGTCACGGGCAAGGACCTGGAGATTTCGGGGCGCGGCAAGGACATGCAGGTCAGCTTTTCTTACCAGAAAAGAATTCCGCTGGTCGGGCCGGCCAGCTTGGTGATCGATTACCGAGGATCAACCGCCAACGACGGATCGGAGAAAGCCGCGAACTAGCGGCAAGGCAGATGGATATCGAGCTACTGCAAAAACGGCTGGGCCATACCTTTCGCAATGCTGATTTGCTGCAGCAGGCATTGACTCATCGCAGCCACAGCAGCGTGCATAACGAACGGCTCGAGTTTCTCGGCGACTCGGTGCTCAATTGCGTGGTGGCTTCGCTTTTATTCGAGAAGTACACCAAGATCGACGAAGGTGACCTGTCGAGGCTGCGCGCCAACCTGGTCAAGCAGCAGTCCTTGTATGAAATCGCGCAGCGGCTGGAGCTTTCCCAGTGCCTGCGACTGGGGGAGGGCGAGCTGAAGTCCGGCGGTTTCCGGCGCCCGTCGATTCTGGCGGACACGCTGGAAGCCCTGTTTGGCGCCATCTTTCTCGATGCCGGCTTTGATGCCGCGCGTGAAGTGATCCGGGCCATGTACGTTCCCATTCTGCAAAGCGTCGATCCGAAAACTCTGGGCAAGGATGCGAAGACGCTGCTGCAGGAATATTTGCAGGGGAAAAAAATCCCTCTGCCCCAATACAACGTGGTCGCCACCCACGGCGCTGCCCATAACCAGGAATTCGAAATCGAATGCCTGGTGCCCAAGCTGGAAATCCAGGTGTTCGGTACCGGCGGCAGCCGCCGGGCAGGCGAACAGGCTGCAGCCAAGCGCGCCCTTGAGGCGGTGCAGGCTGCACTCGTAAAAGCGCCCGCGGTGCCGAAAAAGCCGCGCCAGCGAACCGCGCAGCTGAAGCTGGCCGGTATCGCGACCATCCAGCCGGACGCCCCGTCCGAGCCAACGTCGGACCCCAAGAAGCCGTCCCGGCCCGCTGCAGCGCGGACGGCTGCCGCAAAAGAACCCGACGGAGCCTCGTCCGAAGACGTGAAGGCCGAAGTCGTCAACCAAAGTAAATCCGCATGAGTTCCGCCCCCGCCGACACCGATTTCCGGTGCGGCTACATCGCCATCGTCGGCCGTCCGAACGTCGGCAAGTCAACCCTGATGAACAAGCTGATCGGCGCCAAGGTCAGCATTACCTCGCGCAAGGCCCAGACCACGCGTCATCGGATTACCGGCATACAGACGCGCGACAACGCGCAGTTCCTGTACGTGGACACGCCGGGCTTCCAGACCCGCCACAGCAACGCCCTCAACAAGACGCTCAACCGCACCGTCACCACCACGCTGACTGCAGCCGACGTCGTGCTGTTCGTGGTCGAGTCCGGCACCTTCGGCGACGCCGACGCAAAAGTGCTCGAACTGCTGCCGTCGTCGGTGCCGGTCATCCTCGTGCTGAACAAGGCCGACCAGATGAAAGACAAGGCCTTGCTGATGGCCTTCGCGCAGCAGGTGGCGTCGCGTCGCGATTTCACGGCCATCGTGCCGGTGTCGGCCAAACAGGGCTTCCAGCTCGACCGGCTCGAAGGCGAAATCCGCAAAGTGCTGCCGGTCGGCGAGCCCATGTTCGACGAGGACGACATCACCGACCGCAGCGAAAAATTCCTTGCTGCGGAAATCGTGCGCGAGAAAGTGTTCCGTTTCCTTGGCGACGAGCTGCCTTACACCAGCACCGTCGTCATCGAGAAATTCGAGCAGGAAGGCGCATTGCGCCGGATTTTCGCCGCCATTCTGGTGGGGCGCGATGCCCACAAGGCGATGCTGATCGGCCAGAAAGGCGCGCGCCTGAAAGAGATATCGACCCAGGCACGGCTTGACATGGAAAAGCTGTTTGGTGGCAAGGTTTACCTCGAGATCTGGGTCAAGGTGAAATCCGGCTGGGCCGACAACGAGGCTGGCCTGCGCGCTTACGGCTACGAATGAGACTGGCGCGATGAGCGTGCAGGTTGCCGACGCTGTCCCCGGGAAGTCTGCCGTTCGCGGCAGGGCACCGGAACGCGAGCACCGCGTGACCGACCAGCCGGGCTTCGTGCTGCACAGCTATCCGTACAAGGAAACCAGCCTGATCGTCGATGTATTCAGCCGCGATCACGGCCGGGTGCCTCTCATTGCCAAAGGCGCGAAGCGGCCCCATTCGAAACTGCGCGGCGCACTGCAGACCTTCCAGCCACTGCAGCTTGCATGGTCCGGCAAGTCCGAGGTCCGCACGCTGGTGTCCGCCGAATGGGTGGGCGGGCTGCGGCCGCTGGAGCGCTCCGGACTGCTGTGCGGCTTCTATCTGAACGAATTGCTGGTCAAGCTGCTCGCCCGGGACGATCCGCATCCGGTGCTGTTCGACCAGTACATCTCTGCGCTGAACCAGCTCGCCCATGATGAGCCGCCCACGATCGTGCTGCGCAAATTCGAGCTTGCCCTGCTGAAGGAAACCGGTGTTGCAGGCAGCCTGGTCGAATGCTCGCAGGGGGGCGGCCAAGTCGAAACCGACCGCTACTATGTGTTCGAACCGGAGCGCGGGCCACGCGAGGCGCTGGCAAGCGATAACATACCGGTGGTTGCCGGCCAGACCCTGATCGACATGGAGGCCGGCAATTATGCCGACCCGGTCACGCAGCAGCAGAGCAAACTCCTGATGCGCTACCTGCTGGCCTATCACCTGGGTGGCATGCCGCTCAATACACGCCAGATTCTGATCGACCTGCTTCAGCTATAGACAACGACAACAAGCCATGAGCTACCTGAACCCCCAAGGCCCGGGCATCGACCTCGGCGTCAATATCGACCATGTCGCCACGCTGCGCAATGCGCGCGGCACGGTTTATCCTGATCCGCTGCAGGCAGCGCTGCTGGCCGAGCAGGCCGGTGCCGACGTCATTACGCTGCACCTGCGCGAAGACCGCCGGCATATCCGTGATGCGGACGTCGAGAAGATCCGTCCCCAACTGTCCACCCGCATGAACCTCGAGTCTGCCGTCACCGAGGAGATGCTGGACATCGCCTGCCGCATTCGTCCGCAGGATGTCTGCCTGGTCCCCGAGCGCCGCAATGAAGTAACCACCGAGGGTGGCCTCGACGTCATCCGTTTCTTCGACGACGTCAGGCGCGCCTGCGAGCGCCTCGCTGCGCACGATATCCGGGTATCGCTGTTCATCGACGCCGACGCCGAGCAGATCCGCGCATCGGCCGAAGCGGGTGCGCCAGTGATCGAGCTGCACACCGGTCGTTATGCCGACACGGAGGGCGACGTGCAACAGCAGGAACTGGCACGCATTCGCGCTGGCGTGGCTGTCGGGGCGCGCCACGGGCTGAAAGTGAACGCCGGGCATGGACTGCACTACACCAACGTGCAGGCGATCGCGGCGATACCGGAGATTGCCGAGCTCAACATCGGTCATGCCATTGTTGCGCACGCCGTCTTCGTCGGCTGGGAAAATGCAGTGCGCGAAATGAAGGCGATCATGATTCGTTCGCGCCTGGACGCAGTGCGTCAATGATCTTCGGCATCGGCACCGACATCATTCGCGTGGATCGTATTGCTGCTGCGGTCGCGCGCCATGGCGACCGTTTCGCGCAGCGGGTGCTGGGGCCGCAGGAAATGGAAAAATACCTGCGCCGCAAGGCCAAGGTCGAAGCGCGCGGGCTGCGCTTCCTCGCTACGCGCTTTGCTGCCAAGGAGGCGTTTTCGAAGGCGATCGGACTCGGCATGCGCATGCCGATGACCTGGCGCGCGGTGCAATTCCTGAACGCGCCGAGCGGCAAGCCCATCGTTGTCACCAGCGGCAGCCTGACCGAATTCATGCAGTCGCACGGGATTGCGGCGCAAGTGTCGCTCACCGATGAGGCAGAATATGCGGTTGCTTTCGTTATCGTGGAGAAGATATGACCCAAGAACACATGCCGCTGGGACCGGTGATGCTGGATGTCGTCGGCACGACTTTGTCAGATGACGACCTCCGTCGCATCCGCCATCCACTGACCGGCGGCGTGATCCTGTTCGCGCGCAACTACAAGGATCGCGCGCAGGTGACGGCGCTGTGCGAGGCCATTCATGCAGCGCGTCCGGGCTTGCTGATCGCCGTCGATCACGAGGGCGGTCGCGTGCAGCGCTTCCGGTCTGACGGCTTTACCCGACTGCCGGCAATGCGCAGCCTGGGCGAGCTGTGGGAGCAGGATGTACTGCAGGCCTGCAAGCAGGCGACGGCGACGGGTTACGTCCTCGCGGCCGAACTGCGCGCCTGCGGTATCGACCTATCCTTTACCCCGGTGCTGGATCTCGACTACGGCCAGTCCGGCGTCATCGGCGACCGCGCCTTCCATCGCGATCCGCGGATTGTGACGCTGCTGGCAAAAAGCCTGAACCATGGCCTGCGCGAGGCGGGCATGGCGAACTGCGGCAAGCATTTCCCCGGCCATGGTTTTGCGGCTGCCGATTCGCATGTCGCGATTCCGGTCGACGATCGCGAACTGGCGGCGATCCTCGCCGACGATGCCGCACCCTATGACTGGCTCGGCATGAGCCTGTCGGCCGTCATGCCGGCCCATGTGATCTATCCGAAGTTCGACCGCCATCCGGCAGGCTTCTCGAAGAAGTGGCTCTCCCTGCTGCGAAAGCAGTTCGGTTTCGAAGGCGTGATCTTCAGCGATGATCTGTCGATGGAGGGTGCGAGCGTGGCCGGTACCGTCGTGCAGGGCGCCCACGCCGCGCTGAGGGCCGGCTGTGACATGGTCCTGATCTGCAACTCGCCGGACAAGGCCGACCAGTTGCTCGAGGGACTGGACCCGTCGGTGGCGATCGATGCCCATCGCTCGGCGGCCCGCATTGCGGGGCTGGTGCCCACCGCGAAGCCGCACTCGTGGGACGAGCTGCAGGCCGATCCGGTGTACAAGGCCGCTCGCAAACTCATCAAATCGCTCACCTGACACACTGCAGGAGCGTCAGCGGCCCGTGCCGCTGACACCATGGTTCGACAGCCAGATGACCGACACAGACGTCCAACCCGATCCCCGCGCCGCGCTGCTGGACGAAGTGGCGCGCCTGCCGCACCTGCCCGGGGTCTACCGCTACTTTGATGTGCAGGACAAGCTGCTGTACGTCGGCAAGGCGCGCGATCTGAAGAAGCGGGTGTCGAGCTATTTCCAGAAGACCCAGGCCAGCCCGCGCATTGCCATGATGGTCGAGCGCATTGCGCGCATGGAGACCACGGTCACCCGCAGCGAGGCCGAGGCACTGCTGCTTGAAAACAACCTGATCAAGACGCAGCATCCGCGCTTCAACATCCTGTTCAGGGACGACAAGTCCTATCCTTACCTGAAGCTATCGGCCGGCGAGTATCCCCGCATGGCCTATTACCGGGGCGCGGTCGACAAGCGCAGCCAGTATTTCGGTCCCTTCCCGAGCGCGTGGGCGGTCAAGCAGTCGATGGAGATCCTGCAGAAGATCTTCTTGATCCGCACTTGTGAAGACTCTGTCTTCCAGAACCGGACCCGGCCCTGCCTGCTGCACCAGATCCACCGCTGCAGTGCGCCCTGCGTGAACTACATCAGCCGGGAGGATTACGCGATCGACGTCGACCATGCCGCGCAGTTCCTGCGCGGCCGGCAGAGCGAACTGATGGAGGGGCTGGAGAAGAAGATGCATGCGTTCGCCGGCGAACTGAAGTTCGAGCAGGCTGCCGCGGTCCGCAACCAGATCACTGCACTCTCGCGCGTGCTGCACCAGCAGAGCATGGAGACCGTCGGCGATGCCGACATCGACATCATTGCGGTGGTGGTGCAGGGCGGCCGGGCTTGCGTGAACCTCGCGATGGTACGCGGCGGCCGGCACCTGGGCGACCGTGCCTATTTTCCCAGCCAGGTCGACATGGCATTGGCGGCCGCCGATGACGCGATCGATGCCGAGGTCCTGAAGGCCTTCCTTGCCCAGCATTACGTGGACAAATTCATTCCATCGACGCTGGTGGTGAATGTCGAACTGGACGAGCCGGAGCTGATGCTGGCGCTGATGGAGCAGTGCGGGCATCGCATACAGCTGGTGTTCCAGCCGCAGGGCAAGCGCCGCGACTGGCAGGAGATGGCCGTCAAGGGCGCCCAGATCGCGCTGGCACGCCTGCTCTCCGAGCAGGGCTCGCAGCAGTCACGCACGCGAGCGCTCGCTGAAACGCTGGGCCTCGACGCGGCCGACCTCGAACGCCTGCGAATCGAGTGCTTCGACATCAGCCATACCCAGGGCGAGGCAACCCAGGCCTCCTGTGTCGTCTACCAGCATCACCAGATGCAGAACGGCGAATACCGGCGCTACAACATCAATGACATCACGCCCGGCGACGACTATGCCGCCATGCGCCAGGTGCTGACCCGCCGCTACGAGAAAGTCGCCGGCGGCGACGGAGTCATGCCGGACCTGGTGCTGATCGACGGCGGCAAGGGGCAGGTGGAGATCGCCCGCCAGGTGCTGGCCGAACTGGGGCTGGATATCGGCCTGATTGTCGGCGTCGCGAAAGGCGAGGGGCGCAAGGTCGGCCTCGAGACACTGATCTTTGCCGACGGTCGGCCGTCACTCGAACTGGGTCGGGAATCTGCTGCGCTGATGCTGGTCGCACAGATACGCGACGAAGCCCACCGTTTCGCCATTACGGGCATGCGTGCCAAGCGCGCCAAGGCGCGCCAGGTATCGCAGCTGGAGGAAATCGAGGGCGTCGGTGCGAAGCGTCGGCAGAAGCTGCTGGCACGGTTCGGCGGCCTGCGCGGCGTGATGGCTGCCAGCGTCGAGGACCTGGCTTCGGTTGAAGGCATTTCGCGCCAGCTGGCCGAGACCATCTACCGGCAGCTTCATTAACTTACAATCAGCGCGTTCCGGTTAACAGAAATCGACCATGCCGTTCAATATTCCCATCCTGCTCACCTGGCTGCGCGTGGCCCTGATACCGCTGGTCGTTGGCGTGTTCTATCTTCCGGA
>JAIXTG010000394.1 GCA_027484285.1 Oxalobacteraceae bacterium
ATCTGCCCGCGCATCTTGTCGTGCATTGCCTTGTGGCGGGCCCGCATTTCGTCCTGCGAGATCGTGCCGTCCTTGTTGGTGTCGGTCTCGGCAAACATCTTGTCCACGCCCTTGCGCAACTCATCCCGGCTCAGTTTGCCATCCTTGTTCTCGTCGAACATCCCGAACATCGGCATGCGCCCTTCCATGCCCTGGTGCCCGTGCATCTCGCCACCATGCATTTCGCCGCCGTGCATCTGGTCACCATGGTGATCCGCCAGTGCAGCGCTGCCGAGCAGCAAGCCCCCTGCCGCAATGAGTGTCGTGGTCAGTCGTTTCATGATGTGCCCCTCGTCATTGAACAATGGAGGGCATTCTCTCGTGCTGCTGCAGCACGGGCAGCCCGGCTTTACCGCTTGTTACAGGTGCAAGCTTTCATCAATAGCCATATGCATGCAGCAGGAATTGCTGCAGCGCTTCCGCAGGTGCACTCATGGCCGCCTGCGGATGCCATACCGCGCCCACCTCCATCGGCGGTACCACGTCGAGTATGGGCCGCGCCTCGATGCGCTTGCCTTCCAGCGACCAGGGCCGGAACACCATGTCGGACAGGGCGGTCACCCCGAAGCCGTGCGCGACCAGGCCACGCACGGCCTCGATCGACATCGTGCGGAACACGATGTTCGGCTTCATCCTGCGCGATTTCCAGTAGGCGAGGGTCGAGGCTTCCGCCTCATCCGCAGTCACCATGATGTAGGGATACGGCGCGATATCCTTCAGCGACGGGGAAGCCAGCTTGGCCAACGGATGTCCGGGCGCTACCCACAGCTGCCGGCGCGAGCGCACCAGCACCGCATGGCCGAAGCGCTGCAGCCGCGGTATGTTGGACAGGATGGCGACGCCAAGGTCAACCTCGCCTCCCAGCACCGCGCTCTCGATGGCCTCCCGGCCCATGTCGCGCAAATCAATGTCCACGTCGGGATAGCTGGCACGGAAGCGCGCCAGCAGGTCCGGCAGGAAATAGCCGAGCACCGTATAGGACGCTGCCACACTGACCCGGCCGCGCAGCTTTGCGCTGCCAAAGCGCGGTTTGTGCGTTGCATCGCGTACCGAGTCGAGGATATGGCAGGCGTGGTGGAAGAAATCCTGTCCGTCTGCCGTCAGCGATACGCCTTGCGCCAGGCGGTCGAACAGCCGTACCCCGAGTTCATGCTCCAGCGCCAGCACGGCATTGGTGATCGCCGACTGCGACACATTCTCGCTGCTGGCGGCCATCGAGAACTGGCCATTGCGGGCGGCCGCGACGAAATAGCGCAATTGCCGCAAGGTGACATTGTTGGCCGACATCGGTAACTCCGGTACATTCGCTGCGGTGCAGCAGCCGAGGTATCTGCTTTTCGGATAGGAAGCTTCTTAATTTGTGATTTTACGATACCTGTCCCGCTGCCTATACTGCGCGGAACATACCGAAAAAAGTGGAGGAGACTTCCATGAACGCACCTTTGAGCCCGCAGGACCTGCTGCAGCCGGAGGCCATCTCCCTCGATGACAAATACACGCGCGAGCGCGGCCGGGTTTTCCTGACCGGCACGCAGGCGCTGATCCGCCTGCCGATGCTGCAGCGCCAGCGCGACCTCGCTGCCGGACTCAACACGGCCGGCTTCATTTCGGGCTATCGCGGCTCGCCGCTCGGCAGCGTCGACCAGACGGCGATGAAGGCGAAAAAATATCTGGAAGCGCACCAGGTGCGCTTCCAGCCAGGCGTCAACGAAGACCTGGCCGCCACCAGCATCTGGGGCACCCAGCAGGTCAACCTGTTCCCGGGCGCAAAAGTCGATGGCGTGTTCTCCATGTGGTACGGCAAAGGTCCCGGCGTGGATCGCTGCGGCGACGTGTTCAAGCATGCGAATGCAGCCGGCAGTGCGCGCCACGGCGGCGTGCTGGTGCTGGCAGGCGACGACCATGCGGCGAAGTCGTCCACCAACGCGCACCAGAGCGAGCACATCCTGAAGGCCTGCGGCATACCGGTGCTGTATCCGGCATCGGTACAGGAGTATCTGGACTTCGGCCTGCACGGCTGGGCAATGAGCCGCTACACCGGCCTGTGGGTCGCGATGAAATGCGTGACCGATGTGGTGGAGTCCGGCGCCACTGTCGATATCGATCCTGACCGGGTGAAGATCGTGCTGCCGGAAGATTTCGCGATGCCGGACGGTGGCCTGAACATCCGCTGGCCCGACGCGGTGCTCGAGCAGGAAGCGCGGCTCGTCAATTACAAGTGGTATGCAGCGCTCGCCTATGCGCGTGCAAACAAGCTCAACCGCGTGATCTGGGACAGCCCGCGTGCGCGCTTCGGCATCCTCACCGCCGGCAAGGCCTATCTCGATACCCGTCAGGCGCTGGAAGACCTCGGCATCGACGAACAGGTGGCGCGCGACATCGGCCTGCGGCTCTACAAAGTCGGCATGAACTGGCCGCTCGAGGCGACCGGCGTGCGCGAATTCGCCACCGGCCTCGAGGAAATCCTGGTGGTCGAGGAAAAGCGCCAGCTGCTCGAATACCAGCTGAAAGAAGAGCTGTACAACTGGCGCGATGACGTGCGTCCGCGCGTGGTCGGCAAATTCGACGATACCGGCGAGTGGAGCAATACCCGCCGCGCCGGCCACGGCGAATGGCTGCTGCCGGCCACCTACGAGCTGAACCCGACGCAGGTAGCGCGGGCTATCGCTGCACGCATCCTGAAATACTTCGCCGGCCATCCGATCGAGCAGCGCGTGCGCGAACGCATTGCCTACATCGAATCGAAGGAAGCCGTGCTGCGGGTTGCGAAGTCGGATCCGCAGAAGGACCGCATTCCGTACTTCTGCTCCGGCTGTCCGCACAACACGTCGACCCGCGTGCCCGAGGGCAGCCGCGCGCTGGCAGGCATCGGCTGCCACTACATGGCGCTCTGGATGGACCGCTCCACCGCGACCTTCACCCACATGGGTGCCGAGGGCTCGACCTGGATCGGCGAGGCGCCGTTCACCGAAGAAAAGCATGTGTTCGCCAACATCGGCGACGGCACGTACTACCATTCCGGCCTGCTGGCGATCCGTGCAGCGGCAGCGTCCAAAGTGAACATGACCTACAAGATCCTGTTCAATGACGCGGTCGCAATGACCGGCGGCCAGACGCATGATGGTCCGCTCGATCCTGCCACCATCTCGCGCCAGGTGGCAGCCGAGGGCGTGAAACCCATCGTCGTCGTCACCGACGAACCCGACAAGTATCCTGCCGATACCGACTGGGCGCCCGGCGTGACCATCCGCCATCGCAGCGAGCTCGATGCAGTCCAGCGCGAGATGCGCGAGGTAAAAGGTGTTTCGGCCATCATCTATGACCAGACCTGCGCCTCCGAGAAGCGCCGTCGCCGCAAGCGCGGCGCGTATCCCGATCCCGCCAAGCGCGCGGTCATCAACGAGCTGGTATGCGAAGGCTGCGGCGATTGCAGCGTGAAGTCGAACTGCCTGTCGGTCGAACCGCTCGAAACCGAATTCGGTCGCAAGCGCCAGATCAACCAGTCCACCTGCAACAAGGACTTCTCCTGCGTGAACGGCTTCTGCCCGAGCTTCGTGACGGTCGAGGGCGGACAATTGAAAAAACCGAAGAAGGCAGGCGGCAAGGACGCGGCAGGCAAGCCATCGGCGCTCGAGCGAGCAAAGTCGCTGCCACAGCCGCAGTTGCCGTCGCTGGCCCAGTCGTACGGCGTGCTGGTCACCGGTATCGGGGGCACCGGGGTGGTGACTGTCGGCCAGATACTGGCGATGGCCGCGCACGTCGCCGGCAAGGCCTGCACCGTGCTCGACATGAGCGGCCTCGCACAGAAGGGTGGACCGGTGCTGTCGCATGTGCGTCTGGCCGAGTCCGATGACCATATTTTCTCCACGCGCGTTGGCACCGGCGCAGCCGACCTCGTCGTAGGTTGCGATGTGCTGGTGGCCGCCAGCAAGGATGCACTGTCACGCATGGGCGCGGAGCGAACCCGCGCAGTGGTGAACGCGACGCTGGCACCCACGGCGGCATTCGTGAAGAACCCGGACTGGTCGTATCCGGATGCCGAGTCGGTCGACGCAATACGTGCAGCGTGCCGCGGCGAGCAGGTCGACGCCTTGCAGGCCGGCCGCATTGCCACCGCGCTGATGGGCGATTCGATCGCGACCAACCTGTTCATGCTCGGCTATGCCTGGCAGCGCGGCTGGGTACCGCTGTCGGAGGCGGCACTGCTGAAGGCGATCGAACTGAATGGCGTGTCGGTGGACTTCAACCTGCAGTCGTTTGCGTGGGGGCGGCTCGCGGCACACGATCTCGACGCGGTCGAGCAGGAAGTGAAATCGCTTGCGCCGGCCAAGGTGATCGAGTTCAAGCGGGCGCCGTCGCTGGATGAAGTGATCCGCCGTCGTGTCGACTTCCTGGCCGGCTACCAGAATGCCGCCTATGCGGACAGCTACCGCGAGTTTGTCGAGCGGGTGCGCGCACAGGAGTCCCGCATCGTGAGCGACGGGCAGCCGATGAAGCTGACCGAGGCGGTGGCACGCTATCTGTTCAAGCTGATGGCGTACAAGGACGAATACGAAGTCGCGCGCCTGCACAGCGACCCGGCCTTCAAGACGCGCATCGCTTCGATGTTCGAGGGCGACTACCAGGTCAAGTACCATCTGGCGCCGCCACTGCTGTCGAAGCGGGACCAGAACGGGCACCTCGTCAAGCGGCAGTTCGGCAGCTGGGTGGGCAAGGTGTTCCCGGTACTGGCGAAGCTGCGCTTCCTGCGCGGCTCCCTGCTCGATCCGTTCGGCCATACCGACGAGCGCAAGACCGAGCGGCAGCTGATCAAGGCATACCGCGACACCATCGCGGCATTGCTACCGTCGCTGAGTGCAGAGAACCTGCCGCTGGTTGTCGACGTTGCGCGCATTCCGGAAGACATCCGCGGCTATGGCCATGTGAAAGAACGCCACCTGCGCAACGCAAAGCAGAAGGAGTCGCAGCTGCTCGAGCAGCTGAAAACCGGCGCAAGGCCGGTGCCGCAGGGCGGGCAGCACGCCGCCTGACCTTCCTCCTGCATTCTCTTTTGCGCCCGCGGCTCTCGCATCAGCTGCGGGCGTTTTCCTTTGTGCTGAGGCTGTCGCAACTAAGCACATAGCCGGGCGATTAATCGACAGGCCTGGTCACAGCGGGATCGCGCGGCCGATGGTCACCCGCGCTGATGCGTCCGGTGCATTAGCCGAGCGCGATTTCGCAAAGCGATTTCACCAGACCGAATCAAGCGGCAAAGTCTGCGGCCTTTTCCCTGCGCTCGCGGATGGCCGATGTTCTCGTTCACTCTCATTCGATCTCTGGGTTCACGGTGGCGGGTCGGTACCAAGGCGATGCTGCTGCTTTTCCTTGTGTGGCTGTTCTGGTCGCCGCCTGCCGCGTCTTATGACAACAGCAGACCGCCCCCTTTCGAGATGGAGAAGGAGAAGCGCGGCTTCAGCTGGCTGAGCATCCACCCCGACGGCGAACGCTGGCTGATCACGGAATGCACTGACCGCCTCGGCCAGCCCCTGGGCAGTTGCTACCTGTTTCTCTACAACCGGCAGACGCAGCTCTACCAGCGCTACGACCTCGATCCTCATTACATGTATGCCGACGGCCAGTTCTCGCCCAGCGGGGACACGATCGTGGCCGTCCGTCGTCCGCGGCCAACCGAAATCACGCATGAAGAAAAAAATCGGGTGTATGTGAATGCCGAAATCCTGCTGATGGATGTCGACGGCAGCAACCTTCGCGTGCTGCCGATTCCGCAAGGGTTTGTGAAGCAACCGGCAATGTCGCCGGATGGATCCAAGGTCGCGTACTGGCGTGCTGCGAAGGCGCGCCGACCCGGCGCCAAAACATGGCTGACGGATTTTGATTTATGGGAATTCGATCTGGTCAGTGGAGAAAACCGATTGTTCGCGGGCGAGCACCGCTTCTTTCTTGCGAATGGCGTGCAGTACGCAAGTAATGATGAGGTGCTCGCGAATGCAGAGTATCCGGCCACAACCCCAATCACCATCTTTGAATATGTAAAGAAATACGGGAGCAACAAAATTTATTTTTTGAAGCGGGGCGTCAATGAATTGCCTCCGCCTGCCTTTTCCGGAGCCAAATCCGTCTATTCAGCGGCTCTGGGCGCAAACAAGCGCGTGTACCTCCTTGGGGCCCTTCCGACGCATGGAAATTCCATCATTGAAATGGAGGGTGACAGAGTCAAGCAGTATTGGCGGGTGCCCCACCTTTCAGACACCGGAATAAGCAGTCTGTTTGGTTCGACGGGAGCAGCCTACCTTCTTTTCAGCTATTCCTCGGTCCCCATCCGCGCTCCTTCTCCTGCCACTGGCATCGGCATGTTCGACCTCCGGCAGGAGCGCTGGCTTCCCGTTTCCCTTCCC
>JAIXTG010000032.1 GCA_027484285.1 Oxalobacteraceae bacterium
CCGCTGGTACCGGCTGGTGCGCCGGCGCTCGAGGTCACGATTGCGCCGGGCAGCAGCGTGCGCAGCGCAATGCGCCAGGTGCGCGATGCCGGTGTGCCCGCGTCACCGTTGCTGATGGAGGCATTGGCGCGCGGGTTTGGTACCCCGTCGATCAAGGCCGGCAGTTATCGCGTCGAGGGCGGCGTGACGCCGCTCGGATTGCTGGAGTCGCTTGCGAGCGGCAACACGATCAAGGACTCGGTCACCCTGATCGAAGGCTGGAATTTCGCGCAGGTGCGCGCCGAACTCGCGCGCCAGCGGCACCTGCGGCAGGACAGTGCCGCGATGGACAGCCAGCAACTGCTCGCGCGCGCAGCCCCGGGCTATGCACACCCGGAAGGACTGTTCTATCCGGATACTTACGTTTACGACCGGGGCACCAGCGACCTCGTGGTGCTGCGCCAGGCGCACCAGCGCATGCTGAAAATGCTGCAGCAGGCGTGGGCACGACGGGCGCCAGACCTGCCTTATGCCGAGCCCTATGACGCACTCATCATGGCCTCGATCATCGAAAAAGAAACAGGCCATGAAGATGACCGGCTGCGGGTGGCAACCGTGTTCGTGAACCGACTGAAGCGGGGCATGCTGCTGCAAACGGACCCGACTGTCATCTACGGCATCGGCGCGGCCTTCGATGGCAACTTGCGCAAGCAGGACCTGCAGACTGACACGCCTTACAATACTTACCTGCGCCCCGGGCTGCCGCCAACCCCTATTGCAATGCCGGGACGCGCGTCGCTGGAGGCAGCGGTCAACCCGGCGCCGGGCGGAGACCTGTATTTCGTGGCGCGCGGCGATGGGACCAGCGAGTTCTCCGCCAACCTCGACGACCATAACCGAGCGGTCAACAAGTTCCAGCGCGGTCGCTGAGAGGCGACCGCGTGCACAGTACATCCATGGCAACCGGAAAATTCATCACCTTCGAAGGCGTCGACGGCGCCGGAAAGTCCACGCACATCGACGACATTGCTGCCGCGCTCCGCGGGCGCGGCAAGACGGTGATCTGTACCCGCGAGCCGGGCGGCACGCCGCTCGGGGAAAAGCTGCGCGAACTGCTGCTGCACGAGGCAATGCACCTGGAAACAGAGGCGCTGCTGATGTTTGCAGCTCGCCGCGAACATATCGCGCGGGTGATTGCGCCGGCACTGGCGCGTGGCGACTGGGTCATCTCCGACCGTTTTACCGACGCGAGCTTCGCCTACCAGGGCGGAGGCCGCGGTCTGCCGCTCCCCAAACTGGAAGCGCTCGAGCAATGGGTGCATGCCGGATTGCAGCCTGACCTGACCCTGCTGTTCGACGTGCCGCTCGAAGTAGCACGCGAGCGCCTGAGCACCGGGCGCGCGCTCGACAAGTTCGAGCAGGAGAAAGACGATTTCTTCCAGCGGGTGAGACAGATTTACCTGCAGCGCGCTGCCACCCACGCCGAGCGGATTCGGGTAATTGATTCAACACGTTCGATCGAGGATGTCCGGCATGAGCTGGACGGCATCGTCGCCGCGCTGTAAAGCGAGTTCGCGAATGGACGGCGACGGCATTTTTCCTTGGCAGCAGCAGGACTGGCAACGCTTGCAGCAAATGCGGGCACGCTTGCCGCACGCGATTCTTTTCCATGGCTGCGAAGGTACCGGGAAGCGAGCATTTGCCGAGCGCTTTGCCGCGGCCCTGCTGTGCGAACAACCGGAGGAGAGCGGCCATGCATGCGGCCGCTGCGATTCCTGCGGATGGTTCGCACAATACGGCCATCCTGATTACCGCCGCGTGCGGCCGGACGTTCTCGACGATGAGGACAACGCGGAAGAAGGCGAGGGCGACGACGCGAAGTCGAAGAAAGCCGGCAAGGCGCCATCGAAGGATATCCGGATCGAGCAGGTGAGGGGTCTGGCCGGCTTCATGAACGTTTCCACCCACCGCTCCGGCCTGCGGGTGGTGTTGCTGTACCCGGCCGAGGCGCTGAACGCGGCCTCGGCGAATGCCTTGCTGAAAACGCTGGAAGAGCCGCCGCCCGGAACGGTATTCCTGCTGGTCACCCACCGCATTGACCGCTTGCTGCCAACCATCCTGTCCCGTTGCCGCCAGTTCGCGCTTGCGATGCCCGACCGCGCCACTGCGGCCGGCTGGCTGGCCGCACAGGGAGTCGCCAATCCGGAGCAGTGGCTCGCCGGGCAGGGCGGGGCGCCGCTGGCGGCACTGGCAGCCGCCGGGGGCGAGTCCGCTGCGGAGCGGGACGAACTGCTGGCCCACCTTGCCAACCCCGGGCGTGGCAACGCGCTGATCGTCGCAGAGCGGCTACAGAAAGCGCCGCTGGCCATGCTGGTCGCATGCCAGCAACGCTGGCTCTACGACCTTTTGTCGCTGAAGCTGGCCGGTCGGGTACGCTATTTCCCGCATCTGCAGAAGCAACTGTCGGGACTGGCCGGTCGTGTCGATGCCGATAGCCTGCAGCAAGCCTTGCGCGATGCAAACCGCCGGCGCGCGATAGCGGATCATCCTCTATCTGCGCGCCTGTTCATCGAGGAAATGCTGCTGGCCTATGCCAGCCTGTTCAGCCACTGAGCTTTCATGACCGAGCCGACATTGCCGCACGCAGCCCGCCTCAGCAAGTCTGCAGTGATGTCGCTGGCGTTCCGGGATCGCGCCAGCCTGTATGCCGCCTACATGCCTTTCCTGAAAAATGGCGGCATCTTTGTTCCCTCCACGCGCCCGTGCGAGCTGGGCGACGAGGTTTTCCTGTTGCTGACGCTGATGCAGGATGACACCCGTTACCCGATCGCTGGCACGGTTGCGTGGATCACCCCCGAAGGCTCCGCCCGGCACACTGCGGGTATCGGCATCCGGTTTCCGGACGATGAGAGCGGCGCGCGGGTGCGACGCAGGATCGAGGAATTGCTGGGTACCGCGCTCGCATCGAGCCGGCCCACGCACACCGTGTAACCGCTGGCCCCGGCGGCCGCTGGCCGAACCGATGCCGCCAGCCGTCGTACAATGGCGGCGAATTGCTCGCCCTCCTGCCATGTTCATCGACTCCCACTGCCACATCGATTTCCCGGAACTCTCCGACCGGCTGCCCGACATCCTGCAAAAGATGGAAGACAACCAGGTCAGCCACGCGCTGTGCGTATCGGTCACGATGCCCGAATTTCCCCGGGTACTTGCGCTGGCCGAGTCCTATCCGAACCTGTATGCATCAGTCGGCGTTCATCCGGATTACGAGGAGACCGAGGAGCCCACGGTCGACGAACTGGTGCAGCTTGCCGAGCATCCGCGCATTGTTGCCATTGGCGAGACCGGACTCGACTATTACCGGCTGAGCGGCGATCTGGAATGGCAGCGGAACCGCTTTCGCACCCATATCCGCGCGTCGCGCGCCAGCCGCAAGCCGCTGATCATCCACACGCGCTCGGCAGCCGAAGACACCCTGCGACTGCTGCGCGAGGAAAAAGCCGGCGTGGCTGACGGAGGGGTGGGCGGGGTGATGCACTGCTTCACCGAATCGCTCGCGGTTGCAGAGGCCGCGATAGCACTCGGCTTTTACATCTCGTTTTCTGGCATCGTGACTTTCAAGAGTGCGCGCGACCTGCAGGAGGTCGCCCGGGCCGTGCCGCTCGATCGCATGCTGATCGAAACCGATTCCCCCTATCTTGCACCGGTGCCAAAACGCGGCAAGACCAACGAGCCGGGTTTCGTACGGCATGTGGCCGAGTTTCTGGCCGACCTCAAAGGCGTTCCGCTCGACGGGATTGCCGAGGCCACCACCCATAATTTCCGCACGCTGTTCGGCGTGCCGAGCGTTGGATAATTCTCGTGGACACACAGCCTGACTCCGGCCGGCGGCGCTTCATGGCGGCTGCCCTGGCTACCGAGTTCGGGCGCCTGTTCGAACCCTGGCTGCCCCAGCGGGGTTCCTACGACGAATGGTTCCGTGCAATACGACTGGATGACACCCGCATCGTCAGGAGCCTGCTGGATCGTGGCTTCGATCCCGGCACCATCGAGCCGGAACGTTTCGACACGGGACTGATACATGCAGTCCGGCACAAGTCGAACAAGGTGTTCCGTCTGCTCTTGTCAGCGCCCGGTGTGGACATCGATGCGCGTTCACGGAACGGCGACACGGCACTGATGGTTGCTGCGCTGCAGCCCGAGCCTGCCATGGCGATCGCATTGATTGACAGGGGCGCGCAGATCAACCGTCCGGGCTGGACGGCATTGCACTATGCCGCGACGTCGGGCAACCTCGACATCATCCGGCGCCTGCTCGAAGAATCCGCATTCATTGATGCAGAATCCCCGAATCGCACAACACCATTGATGATGGCCGCTCGCAGCGGGCACGCCGATGCGGCGAAATTGCTGCTGGCTGAAGGTGCCGATTTCACGCTGAGGAACGAGCAGGGCCTCAGTGCCGCCGACTTTGCGCGGGCTCAAGGACATCGCGAATTGGCCAACTACCTCGAAACACTCCCTGCACGCCGTCCTGCGGCTTCGGGCGCGCCAGACTGAGCGTAGCCCACGCTTTTTACCCGGTTGCGAAGGCGAATGCCGGCAGCGCTCGCTGTCAGCTGCAGTTGACGGCGTTTCCACTTGATGAAACTACAACGGGACAGCCAAGTCTGATTCGCACACCCCTCGAGCCGATAGCGGTTTCGATTGGCCATCCGGCGCCTTCGCGCCCGGTTTGTGTTTTCAGATCAAGCATGGAGGTTCAGATGAAGCGTGTTGTGACACCCCTATTTTTTTCTCTTTTACTGACAGCAGGCTGGGTCCAGGCCCAGACCTCATCCACGGGTGATGTACGAGAGAGCACGGATCCTGCGCGCGCCGCCGAAGTGGAGCAGCGGGCAAAGGAACTTGGGGACACCGGAAGCACGACCGGACAGTCGACCGGCGCATCTTCCAGTGGCACCAGCTCCGGCAGCGATGCAACGAGCAGTGGCACCAGCGGCGGGACGAGCTCAGGCACTGGTAGCGGACAGGGAACCGGCGGCCCGGTGAGTCCCACCGGCACGGAGGACATGTCAGGCAGAACCGGAGGCGCCAGCACGGGCGCTGGTACCGGAGGAGCCCAAACCACGCCGCCGGGCCCTGCAGGCGACGAGGGAACCGGCCAGTCGTCGAGCGGAACAACGACCGGCAATTCCACCAGCCCGGACACAGGCGGCATGTCTTCCGGCACATCAGGCAGCAGCGGAACCTCGACTGATCCATCGAGCGGCTCATCCAGCGGCACATCTTCCGGCGGCTCCGACAGTGGCAGCAGTTCGTCGGGCACCAGTGGCGGTTCCAGCGGAACCTCGACTGATCCATCGAGCGGCTCATCCAGCGGCACATCCTCCGGCGGCTCCGACAGCGGCAGCAGTTCGTCGGGCACCAGCGGCGGTTCCAGCGGAACCTCGACTGATCCATCGAGCGGCTCATCCAGCGGCACATCTTCCGGCGGCACATCTTCCGGCGGCACATCTTCCGGCGGCACATCTTCCGGCGGCTCCGACAGCGGCAGCAGTTCGTCGGGCACCAGTGGCGGTTCCAGCGGAACCTCGACTGATCCATCGAGCGGCTCATCCAGCGGCACATCCAGCGGCACATCCTCCGGCGGCTCCGACAGCGGCAGCAGTTCGTCGGGCACCAGTGGCGGTTCCAGCGGAACCTCGACTGATCCGTCGAGCGGCTCATCCAGCGGCACGTCTTCCGGCGGCTCCGACAGCGGCAGCAGTTCGTCGGGCACCAGCGGCGGTTCCAGCGGAACCTCGACTGATCCATCGAGCGGCACATCAAGTGGCACTTCCTCCGGCGGCTCTGATGCTGGCAGTTCATCCTCTGGAACGTCAGGGGGCGGCGACGCATCGATGGGCACGTCCTCGGGCGATTCTGGAACCGGAAGCACGTCGGGTGGCGCATCCGGCACCTCGCCGGATACCAGCGGCACATCAGGCAGCACACAAACGCCCGGGGCTTCGGATCCCTCGTCGGGGGCTTCGGACACGACCTCGGGACCGGAGGCCACGACCGGACAATCCAGCGGCGGCAATCCGAAGAGCGGCCCAAACGCCGGTGAGATGCAGGGAACCGAGCAGATGGATCTTCCGCGCGAACAGCGCATGAACGAACCGACCCAGCCCGCACGCTAGGCTGATGCAGGGGCGGCACTGGTTCTGTTACAGTGCCGCCCATGCCAAAACTGTCC
>JAIXTG010000117.1 GCA_027484285.1 Oxalobacteraceae bacterium
ACGCCCTGTCTTCGATCGGAACGCCGACAACAGCGTCCGGTTGCGGCCATCCTGCCCGACCGGCACGTCGTTGTTCTTCATGGCCGAGAGCGTCTTGCGCAGCTCACGCAGGGGTCGCAATTGTGGGTAGGCGAGTGCTTGCTCCTTGAAGGTCTCGTCCTTCGTTTCGAGCCGCCCCTGCGCGGTCAGAGGCCACGGAATGCGCTGTGCCGCAAGGTAGGCAGCGAACTTCTTCTCATTGAACGCCTCGCCGACATACACGCCGTAGCCGCGATCGACATGCTGGATCAACTGCTGCTTCAATGTCACCCACTGCCGGCTCAGGTGCAGGAAGGTCGGGTGGTCGACCGGGATGCCGCGACGCTCGATGTCGGCAGCGGCCACCATGAACCGTCCGTACAACAAGTCCCGCGGCTGGCGCATGGCAGGCAGCAGCGTCGGCAACAGGCCCGCTAACGCGATGACATCGGATTCGCAATACGCGAGGATGTCGCTCTGATCGGAAGCGCTCCACGGCGCCCCGAGCAGGATGCGCTGGCGCATTGCTGCCTTGTCGATCCCGGGGTCGGCGCAGCTGTAGACCGCCAGCGCGCTTAATAGCCCATGCCCTTCGCCATACGGCAGTCCGTTCGTCGCACACCGAAACACGGTGAACAAATCGAGCACGTTGACCGGAGGCGCCCAACCCAGAGAAGAAAAGCAGCCCAGTTCGGCTGACGCATAGTAGGCAACCAGCAAGGCCGTCGCATCGGTGGGAAACGGCGGCTGCGCCATCGCAGTCAGCTGCGATTGCCAGAGGCGGTGGGTACGGCCCGTGAAGTATTCGCGGGCCACCATGCAAACCACCTGCGGGACATTGCCCTCATGGTGGTTCGCCGGATGGAACTCGAAATCCACGAGCCATACGCCGCCAGGATAAGCCTGGCGATCGATCATGCCGCCCCCTGCAGGGCTTGGATGATCGGATGGTCGACCGTCGTGATAATGCGACCTTTAAAGGCTAAATTGAGGATGTCGTTATCGGTCAGCGCCGGCCAGACCGGCGCAGCCAGACTACCCACAGCTTCGTACGCGAGGTACCCCATCACGTCTTGGCTCCAGACGATTTGTACCCACGCACGCTTGGCCTGCTCGAGCGCAAGCTCGAGGCTATCGGCCGAGCTGTGGCGGTGCCCATTCGTTCGCTGTTCGTTCAACGGCAGCAAGAACAGCTGGTTACTCCGGTTGATCGCGAGGTGGAAGCTGTATGCCTTCGCGTGATGGGGTACCAGTAACTCGACCCCGTTAGTTACCAGGTAATAGCCGACTCCTTGTCCACCGTCGATCGCAAACGCGCTGTAAGGAAAGGCGGGACGCGTCGCGCAGACCTGGATGAATTGCGATTTCTTGGGCTTCATGATCGGGATCGACGTAATCAACGGTTTGACGCCGACGGTAGCAGTCGCCGCGGGATTGATACGCAGTGCATTCAGATCGATGCCGTCGATGATCAAATTGCCTTGGCTGTCTTCGATTGCGCTGGGAGGTGTTACTCCTTGGGCAGCAGGTGCCGCCGTGGCACAGGCGTTGTCGCTGTCAGCCTCGTTGGACAGCACCGTATTCGTCAGTGAGGTTTGCTTGTCAGTCATGTCGTTTCCTTTGCATGAGGGTTCAGCGGTGGAGAGGGCTGCGCTGGCATCCGCTGCTTCTGGGTTAGCGCTCTCGAGAGGATGGAAGGTGGTTTTCATCGTCATACCTCGACGGTAGTCAGGTTGCTCTGGCGGCTACGGACGAAGCACGTCCGTAGCCATTGCTGGATTTCTGCTTCGATCCACGCCACCGATTGCGCACCCAGCTTCAGCGGTCGGGGAAACGTCCCCTGCTTTACAAGGCGGTAAATCGTGGCTGTCGAGAGCCCTACCCGCTGCCGTACGGCAGGGAGGCGCAACAGCGTGGTGGAGGAAGGCAGGTCGTGCAGTTCGTACATGAGTAGCTCCATGAAAGGGGAATGCCGCAACGAAACGTTCGCTGCGTACCCCATTCGTCCGTGCTACTGGCCGAACCTTCCGAACAACCACCGGGGTCTACGCGTAGACACCCCGGTCTACGCGTAGACCCGAATCAGTGCGTCGGAAACTGCGGAGGAAACTTGTGGAAATGGAACGACAAACGCCGGAAGGCAGGGGGAAACGACAAATCCGATCCGATACGGCAGGGGGCTACGAGGCCGATCCGTCGAATGTAGTGGTGGGTCTCATTGGCGGCGTCAGTTCCAATGGGTAGCCAATCAGCATCCACAGCAGCAGCCGGTAAACGGAGTAGAAAGCGGCGTTGTCGCCACTGACTGCTGCTGTTAGGTGGGGAGGCACGCGCTCTGCCAATGAACCAACCAGTTCGCGAGCAACTTGCTTAACCTGCGGCTCGGAAATGAATGAGCGGACGGAAAACTCCTGCACGACCCACGCCCGAACCGCCTCTTGCTCCAACGTTAGGGGGGGCTCCGCTTCGTACTTCTTGATGTACGCGCCAATCGTGTCCGGTTTGGGCTGACCATAACGATTGAAGATGGCTAGGGCGATGTCGGGTGTGGACCTACCCCTTGCTATTGCGGCGCGCCATGCACGTTCGTAGTGCGCCAGGACCATCGCCTGAAGCGGGCGCGTCTTTTTTTCGTGGCGGGTATGGATGGCTTGCGTGGTTTGGCTCGATCGTTCCGTGACCGCATGCTGCTCCAGCAACCGCTGAAGACCGACGGCGAAATCGGCCTCGTCCGCGGTCACCATATCCTCTGGCAGCGACACTTCCACACGTCGGCACCACCGTGCCTGTGCCAGTGCGTCGGCGGCCCACCGCACATGATTCACCGACAGCTTTAGCGTCGCCTCCCACACATTCTTGACCAACCGGGGTGAGACAGTCTCGGCAGGCCGGGAACCGGCCGCGGCGTTGTTCGGTGAAACCTGCGTGACGGTATGCGCGAGGCGGGCAAACCACCATGCAATGCCGGCGAAGCACTCGCTCGGGCGGGCTTTCGACACCCCCACCAGGGAGAGCGCGGCCTCCAATCCCGGATCGTCTTGTAGCGCCCGCAGTAGCAGGTCGCCCGGTGTCGCATCGCTCCGGATACCGGCTATCGGAACGCCTGCCCCTTTGCCCGCTTTGGACACTTCGGCTGCTTCTGCTGTGACTTGATCCATGCTGACGGATGCAATCAAGATGGCGTCTTCGGTGGAGCGAGTACTGAGCAACTGCCGCGCCTGTTGCACAAGCTCGGGGATCAGGGGCACGATGGACGACCCCAGGGGGGCCAGTAGGCTTGAAGCAGCGGGATCAACCGGCAACCCGCGATACAGACGGTACTCGGTGTGATTTAACAGGTCGTTGTCGGGTTCGCTGTTGCCAGACGAATCTCCGGCAGGGGGAGGAGCGTCGGGGGGCGCCATGGTTGCACCGTTGCGAAGCACTGGATTCGCTTAACGGTAGCCGTTCGGAATATGGCTAATTTGATGCGAAGCAGGTGGTGCGTCTTCTTCCGAAGATCTTGTGAGCCTGCTGCCGGGCCGGGTGATGTCGGCCTTACTCCGCACGAGCCCCATCGGTGGCGGTCGGTGCCACTGATACCACGCCTGGTTCTCGACAGCGGTCCAGATAGTCCGCCCAGTCTTGCATCATCTGTGTGCGCTGCGGCAGGTATTGCGCATAGTTGTACGCGGCCGAGACGGCATCGCGCTTCTGGTGCGCCAGCTGCAATTCAATCTGCTCATGCGGATACCCTTGTTCATGCAACAAGGTCGAGGCAATCCCTCGGAACCCATGCCCAGTCATCTTGCCCTTGTACCCGAGCCGCTCCAAGGCTTTCAGGATCGTGTTGTTGCTGATCGGTTTGAGGGGCTTGTCGCTACGTCGCTGCCCGGGAAACAGGAACGGGGTGGAGCCAGTGAGCGGATAAAGGGTTCGCAGCAGCTCCAGCGACTGCCGCGCCAGCGGCACGACATGCATGGTCTTCATCTTTATGCGCTCGGCCGGGATGCGCCACTGCGCCGCTGCAAAATCAATTTCGACCCACTTCGCCTGAATCAATTCGCTGGTCCGCACGAACGTCAGCGCCAAGAGCTTCATGGCCAAGCGGGTGCCAGGTTCACCCCCGTAGATGTCGAGCGCCCGCAGCAAGTCAGGAAACTCCTTCTCGCTCACCCGGGCGTAATTGGTCTGGCGGTGCGACGAGAGGATGTCGCCGGGCTTGAAGTCAGCGGCCGGATTGCGGGCAATGTGTCCGTGGGCAATGGCAAAGCGAAAGACCATGTTGATTGTCTGGTACGTGCGGTGCGCCAGATCCTTCACGCCCCGCGCCTGCATCGCGGTCAGGAGCCGGACAATTTCGGGCGGTTGAATGTCGGCAATCGGTCGCTGACCCAACAGCGGGTAGACGTTCGTGTCCAAGCGGCGCTCGGTGTAGCCGACATGGCGGAGAGACTTGCCGACCGACCAGACGGCCAGCCACTGGCGGGCAATACTTTCAAAGGTGGGAGAGCTGGGGGGCGCCGGGGTGGAAGCGATCAGTTTGGCCGTCATCGGGTTGATGCCTTGGCTGAGCAGCTTGCGCGACGCATCACGCTTGTCGCGCGCCTCGGCCAGAGACACGTCCGGATACCGCCCGAGCGATTGCGTCTGCTCCTTGCCCGCGAACCGGTAGCGCAGTTGCCACAGCTTCGAGCCGTTCTTGCGCACCAGCAGGTGCAGCCCGCGGTCGTCAGAGAGCTTGAAATCCTTGTCGCCGGGTTTGGCGCTGCGGATTTTCACATCGGTCAACCTACTCATCCTGTCCTCCCGTGCGGGTAACAGCGGCAGTGGCGGGGTGGGTAACGGATATTGCCCGCATCCTTGCCCGCACTTGGGGTTAGATGGGGTGAGCAGCGTTGAGATCCGTTGAGAAGACGAACGCTTGCAGAGTCAATGACTTACATCGAATTCGGGAAGCGTTGAGAACGGCTGAGAAAGGGGTTTGGCGGAGAGAGGGGGATTCGAACCCCCGATAGGCTATGAACCTATACACGCTTTCCAGGCGTGCGACTTAAACCACTCATCCATCTCTCCGGGATGCGTTGCAGGCGTGTAAGCCCGAACGAAGCCCGCGATTATAGCAAAGCTTGGCCTTGGCCGGCTGCCTGGTTGCTGGTGACCCAACAAAAAAAAGCCGCCCCGCCCGAAGGCGGTGCGGCAATCCGGTAATAGGGCCATCGGAGTGAGCCCTACGACCTTCCCCCACAAACTTGCAGTGATACTTGGTACAAACTTCCGGTGCGGGGCGACGCGCAATGCGTCGCCGGTGCATCCTCAACTTGCCTGCTTCAACTGATCAAGAATCGCAGGGTTCTCCAGCGTGGAAACATCCTGGGTGATTTCCTCGCCCTTGGCAAGCACGCGCAGCAGGCGGCGCATGATCTTGCCCGAGCGGGTCTTAGGCAGATTGTCGCCGAAACGGATTTCTTTTGGTTTGGCGATCGGGCCGATTTCCTTGCCTACCCAGTCGCGCAGCTCTTTCGCTACCTTCGCCGCCTCGTCGCCGGTGGGGCGCGGGCCCTTCAGCACGACGAAGGCGCAAATCGATTCACCGGTGGTCGGATCCGGCTTGCCGACCACGGCAGCCTCGGCGACCAGATGGTTGGCAACCAGCGCCGATTCGATTTCCATCGTGCCCATCCGGTGGCCCGATACGTTGAGCACGTCATCAATGCGGCCGGTGATGGTGAAGTAGCCAGTGCTTGCGTCGCGGATCGCGCCGTCGCCGGCCAGGTACAGCTTGCCGCCGAGTTCGGCCGGGAAGTAGCTGGTCTTGAAGCGTTCCGGATCGTTCCAGATCGTGCGGATCATCGACGGCCACGGACGCTTGACGACCAGGATGCCGCCGCTGCCGTTGGGCATGTCGTTGCCGGCTTCATCGACGATCGCCGCCATGATACCCGGCAGCGGCAGGGTGCACGAACCCGGCACCATCGGCGTGGCGCCCGGCAGCGGCGAGATCATGTGGCCGCCGGTCTCGGTCTGCCAGAAGGTATCGACGATCGGGCAGCGCATGTCGCCCACGTTCTGGTAGTACCACATCCATGCTTCCGGGTTGATCGGCTCGCCGACCGAACCCAGCAGGCGCAGCGAGCGCAGGTCGAAGTGCTGCGGATGCACCTTCATGTCGGCATCCGAGGCCTTGATCAGCGAGCGGATCGCGGTCGGCGCGGTGTAGAAAATGGTGGCTTTGTGGCGCTGGATCATTTCCCAGAAACGGCCGGCGTTCGGGTAGGTAGGCACGCCCTCGAACACGATCTGGGTGGCACCGACGGCCAGCGGGCCGTAGGCAATGTAGCTGTGGCCGGTAACCCAGCCGATGTCGGCGGTGCACCAGAAGACATCGTCCGGCTTGATGTCGAAGGTCCACTTCATCGTCAGCATGGTCCACAGCAGGTAGCCGCCGGACGCATGCTGCACGCCTTTCGGCTTGCCGGTGGAACCCGACGTGTAGAGGATGAACAGCGGATGCTCGGCATTGACCCATTCCGGCTCACACTGCTCGGACTGCTTGTCCATCAGGTCGTGCAGCCACAGGTCGCGGCCCGGCACGACATTGATGTCGCCCCCGGTGCGCTGATAGATGACGACGTTCTTGATCGCCTCGCAGCCGCCCATGGCGAGCGCCTCGTCGACGATGGCTTTCAGCGGGAGCTGCTTACCGGCACGCACCTGCTGGTCAGCGGTGATCACTGCAACCGCGCCGGCGTCGATGATCCGCTCCTGCAGCGACTTGGCGGAGAAGCCGCCGAACACCACGGAGTGGGTTGCGCCGATGCGCGCGCAGGCCTGCATTGCGGCCACGCCTTCGACCGACATCGGCATGTAAATGACGACGCGATCGCCCTTCTTGATGCCGAGCGACTTCAGGCCGTTGGCCAGCTTGCAGACCTTGGCGTGCAGTTCCCTGTAGGTCAGGCGGGTGACTGCGCCATCATCGGCTTCGAAGATGATGGCGGTCTTGTCGGCATTGCCGTTGTTCAGGTTGCGGTCGAGGCAGTTGTAGGAAACGTTCAGCTGGCCGTCATCGAACCACTTGTAGAACGGTGCCTGCGATTCATCGAGCACCGTGCTGAATGGCTTGTGCCACTCGAGGTTTTCCAGCGCCAGCCGCCGCCAGAAACCTTCGTAGTCCTGCTCGGCTTCCCGGGACAGCGCGAGATACGCATCCATACCGGAAACCGCTGCAGTTTTTACAAATTCGTCGGAAGGAGGAAAGACCCGATGCTCGTGCATCAGGGATTCGATCGCTGACATGGCGTCTCCATGGTGATAGTAATTTTGATGGAAAGATAAGGGGCCTCACTTACTCAAGGCTTACACTGGAGATATTCTGTTTGGTCTGGATCAATACTTGACGGTCACCCGGGAATGCCGCGTGTAAAATGTCGCGCTGCATGATTTCACCTCGGAAAACCTCCTATTTCCAGACGCGCAATGACTCCTGAGCAGACCCCGCTACGCAATAAAATTCCCGCGCTTGCCAATTTCATATTCATGACCCGCTGGCTGCAGCTGCCGCTGTACCTCGGGCTGATCCTCGCGCAAGGCGTTTACGTCTACCACTTCTGGGTCGAACTGATCGACCTGGTCGGCGCGCTGATGGGCAACGGCGCGGCGCTCGACCACATTCTCAAGGCCACCAGCGTCGGTGGCGTGCCGACCCAGACCAAGCTGACCGAGACGGCCATCATGCTGGTGGTGCTTGGACTGATCGATGTCGTGATGATTTCCAACCTGCTGATCATGGTAATCGTCGGCGGTTACGAGACCTTCGTCTCGCGCATGCATCTCGAAAACCATCCCGACCAGCCGGAGTGGCTGTCGCATGTGAATGCGTCGGTGCTGAAGGTCAAGCTGGCCACCGCCATCATCGGCATCTCGTCGATCCACCTGCTGAAAACCTTCATCAACGCCAGCGCGCACGATACCAAGACGCTGTACGCGCAGACCGGCATCCACCTGGCCTTCCTGCTGTCCGCGCTGGCGATTGCCGCTGCCGATCGCCTCATGGCAGCAACCTTGCATGCGAACTCCGACGCGCACTGATGCCGCGCGTCGCCGTTGCCCCGTGATTCCCACTCAACGAGCTCGATAGACATGACCATCATCAAACAGGACGATCTGATTGAATCCGTGGCCGCCGCCCTGCAGTTCATCAGCTACTACCATCCGGTCGACTACATCCGCCACCTCGCGCGTGCCTACGAGCGCGAGCAGAGCCCGGCGGCGCGCGACGCCATTGCGCAGATCCTCACCAATTCGCGCATGTGCGCCGAGGGCAAGCGCCCGCTCTGCCAGGACACCGGCATCGTCAACGTCTTCCTGAAAATCGGCATGGGCGTGCGCTTCGAGGGCTTCTCCGGCTCGATCGAAGATGCAGTCAACGAAGGCGTGCGCCGGGGCTACAACCATCCGGACAACAAGCTGCGCGCGTCGGTGGTGGCCGACCCGCAATTCGAGCGCAAGAACACGAAGGACAACACGCCGGCCGTGGTGCACATGGAACTGGTGCCCGGCAATACGGTGGACGTGCAGGTCGCAGCCAAGGGCGGCGGCTCGGAGAACAAGACCAAGTTCGTGATGCTGAATCCGTCCGACTCGCTGGTCGACTGGGTACTCAAGACGGTGCCGACCATGGGTGCCGGATGGTGTCCGCCGGGCATGCTGGGCATCGGCATCGGCGGTACTGCCGAGCGCGCG
Source organism: Oxalobacteraceae bacterium (assembly GCA_027484285.1). GTDB lineage: Bacteria > Pseudomonadota > Gammaproteobacteria > Burkholderiales > Burkholderiaceae_D > Pernthalerella. Next base: position 8,743 of record JAIXTG010000117.1, read on the forward strand.
ATGCTGCTGGCCAAGCAGTCGCTGATGGACGACATCGACATGTACGAGCTGCTGGAACGCGGTCCGCAAAGCAAGCTGGAAGAGCTGCGCATCGAGCTGTACGAGAAGGTCAATGCGCTGGGCATCGGCGCACAGGGCCTCGGCGGCCTGACCACGGTGCTCGACGTGAAGATCAGCATGTACCCGACCCACGCGGCGTCCAAGCCGGTGGCCATGATCCCGAACTGCGCCGCGACCCGCCACGCGCATTTCGTGCTCGATGGCTCCGGCCCGGCCTACTGCGAGCCGCCGTCGCTGTCGGAATGGCCGGAAGTCCACTGGACGCCGGACACCGAAAAATCGAAGCGGGTGAACCTCGATACCCTGACCGCCGCGGAAGTCGCGTCGTGGGCACCGGGCCAGACCTTGCTGCTGAATGGCAAGATGCTGACCGGCCGCGATGCGGCCCACAAGCGCATCCAGGACATGCTGGCCAAGGGCGAACCGCTGCCGGTCGATTTCAAGAACCGCGTGATCTATTACGTCGGCCCGGTTGATCCGGTGCGCGACGAAGTCGTTGGTCCGGCCGGCCCGACCACGGCGACGCGGATGGACAAGTTCACCGACATGATGCTCGAGCAGACCGGACTGATCGCGATGGTCGGCAAGGCCGAGCGCGGCCCGGTCGCGATCGAATCGATCCGCAAGCACCAGTCGGCCTACCTGATGGCCGTCGGCGGCGCCGCCTACCTGGTGTCGAAGGCGATCAAGGGCGCGAAGGTGGTGGGCTTCGAAGACCTCGGGATGGAGGCCATCTACGAATTCGACGTGACCGACATGCCGGTCACGGTCGCAGTCGACGCCAGCGGCACCTCGGTGCACCAGACCGGCCCGAAAGAATGGCAGGAGCGGATTGCTTCCGGCAAGCTGGCCGGCATTCCGGTGAGCGTTGGCTGAGTCCGCTTCCATGCCCGCTGCCGACGCCCCGATCGGCATCTTCGATTCGGGGATCGGCGGCCTGTCGGTGCTGCGCCATGTGCATGCGCTGCTGCCGGCAGAAGAGCTGCTGTATTTTGCCGATTCCGGCTTCGCTCCCTATGGTGCGAAGCCGGAATCGGTGATAGTCGAACGCGCACTGGCAATCGCCGCCTTCCTGCTCAAGCTGCGCATCAAGGTGATCGTGGTCGCCTGCAATACCGCCACTGCGGCCGCGATCGCCGCACTGCGGACCCACTACCCGCAGCTGCAGGTGGTTGGCGTGGAGCCGGGCCTCAAGCCGGCGGCGGCACTGACCCGCAGCGGCAAGGTGGGCGTGCTGGCGACGGCAGGCACCCTCTCGAGCGACAAATTCCTCAAGCTGCGCCAGCAAGTGTCCGAACAGGCGCAGGTCGAGTTCCTGCTCCAGGCCTGCAACGGGCTCGCCGACCAGATCGAAAAAGGCGAAACCGCATCGCCCGAGACCGCGCGGCTGGTGCAGCGCTACGTCGCACCGCTGGTGGCGCAGCAGGCCGACACGCTCGTGCTGGGCTGCACCCACTATCCTTTCGTCGAAGCGCTGGTCCGCGAGGCGGCCGGCAAGGGTGTCACGCTGGTCGACACCGGCGACGCGGTAGCCCGCCAGCTCGAGCGCGTGCTGCGCCAGCAGGGCCTGCTGTGCACCGCTGGCGACGGCAAGGTGTCGGCCTACACCAGCGGCAGCCGCAGCGCACTGATGACCGCTTTCAGTCGCCTGCTGGGCCTGCAACCGACGGTCGAAGCTGTCGCTGCTGCGGTCGCGCCCGCATAATTTGCATCAAACGCTGGCTATCAAAGGAAATTTTTGTATAATGGCGGGCTTGTTTCAGTGGTGGCCGTAGCTCAGTTGGTAGAGTCCCAGATTGTGATTCTGGTCGTCGTGGGTTCGAGTCCCATCGGCCACCCCACCCTGAAATAGCTTTCCCGGGTCATCGACCCGGCTGCACGACTGGCGATTCTCCTCACCTGCCCGGCAATGTGCACACGACCCGGCTTTCCGCTGCGTCCTGTTTTTCCTAGTTATTTCGATCCGATCGATCCGGCAGCTTCAACCGGCATCCCGCATTGCGTCGGCGATCTCCGAATGGCCTCGGCTGTCCAACGTGTCGGCGGCATTCAGGCGGTCGCGCCCTTCGCGGTTCTGGCTGAGCTTGGACTTGGCCTCGATCCGGGTGACTTCGATTTCCAGGCCCACAATTGCCTGAATCATGGAAGCCATGAAATCCGGCGGCGCGTCGGCCATGCGCCACGCGCGTCCTCCTTCCGCCCTTGCCTCGTGGTCACGCGTCAGCCGCCCCACCACCGCACGCAGGAACTTCTCGTCATCGATGAACCGGATCTTCCCGTACAGATTCACGGCCTGGTAGTTCCAGGTCGGAACCAGCCGGTGGGTTTCCTGCTTGCTCGGATACCAGTTGGGAGAGACGTAGGCATCGGCCGCACGGAAAACGACCAGCACATCGCTGCCGTCGCTGACGTCGCGATGCATCGGGTTCGCACGCGCGATGTGGGCACGGAGCAGCCCGCGATTGCTTTCAAGCGCAGCCAGTTCGAAGGGAATCTGGTTGGCATCCAGTCCGCTTTTGCCATTCGTCACCAGAGTGCCGAGCGGATGGCGCTCAATCAGGTCACGAATGACATCGGTGCGCGTCTCTGAAAAGTGGGCAGGTACGTACAAGGCAGCTCGCTGGCGTGAAAAGAAAACGGACTCAACGGTACCGCAACCGCAGGCGCTGCACGAGTAAAAACGCCCCGCAGAATCTCCTGCAGGGCGTTGGCCGCGGTGGCGGGCAATTCGCTGTGGTGCCGCGCGAATCAGGCCTCCGGATCGCCCGCCTTCACCTTCTCCAGCCAGTCGCCGATGCCGATGACGCCCAGCTCTTTGGCGCGCTGCGCGTCCTTGCCGGAGATCACATCCTGCACCAGGTCGGTCTGCTTCCAGCCGGCCAGCGGTGTGTCGACACCGGCGCGCGGCACGTAGCGCGATGCGCCTTCCTTGGTCTGGCGGTGGATGTAGCGCGGGCAGTTCTGCCACAGGTCGGTCAGCTTCACGCGAACGATGAGCTCCGCTTCCTTGTACTCGGCCAGCAGCGGATCGTCGCGGTGCACGGTGGCTTCGCCATGCACGCGGATACGGTGCGGCTTGTCGAAGGCGATGAACAGCATGCCGACCTTGCTCTGCTGGGCAATGTTCCCCATTGACATGAACATGCCGTTGCCGTCGTAGCTGGGGAAAGCCAGTGTGGTGGCATCGACGATGCGCACGAATCCCGCGTCGCCGCCCTTGTAGGACACGGTCGGCCGGCCGGTATGGTCAATGGTGGACAGGAAGAACATGTCGCGCGATTCGATGAACGCCTTGGTTTCTTCGTCAAATTCGGTGCGCAAGATGGCCGCCTCAAGCCGGTCGGCCAGCGGCCGCGTGCCAAATGCATCCTGCAGGTCCCGGTGGGCATTGCCGTAAATGTTGCTCATCAATAGGTCTCCGTTGTTGTCTGTGTTTTCACAGGGGCCCGTGGTCGCGATCAAACTCGTGCGCGGCGCCTTCCACCTGCCGGCCGACTCTAGCACGCACCCCTTGCCGACCGGTTTTAACAGGCAAGCACCGAGGTTTTAATTTCACGAAGCAAGGCAGGACTTGCCTGAGCGAGATCAGGAAATTCCGGGCGACAGTTGAAGGAGCGTCAACCAGTTCCTGCCGGAACGCCCGTTCAATGGATTCCGGCGCCGGGCCGGCCTGTGATGCCGGCGGCAAGGAGATCCCGATTGAAAACCCCCTGTCTGGTGGTCGGCACCTCGCTGAAGCTGATCCGCGAGGTCCTGCTGGCATTGAAAGCGGAAGGCCGCTCGAACAACCATGTGATCGGCGGGCCGGATACGGCCGAGCTGCGCCGGACGCGGCTGTGCCGCACTTGCACCGTGATCAATATCGACCGGCCGGACCTGCCGAACGATGACCAGCACTTCGTCCAGCTGGTGCAGCAGTTTGCAGAGCGCCTGCCGGGGCTGGTGCTGATTGCCGCCGATGTCGAAGGTGCGAAGCTGGTCGACCGCATGCGCCCGGCGCTGGCGGTGCCGATTGCGCCGGTCGCGCCTGCCGCAGTGCTGGCTGTACTGGATGACAAATGGCGCTTTCACCAGCTGTGCGAAACCCACCGGCTGCGGGTGCCGAAGACCGTGCGGATCACCGACAAGGCCACCGTCCGCTTCGATGAACTGGCCGCTGCCGTCGGACTGCCAATGGTCGTCAAACCGGCGAATTGCGCCGGCTCGGCCGGCGTACTGATAGTCGGCAGCGAGCAGGAGTTCGACCGACGCGTGCGCAACGATGACGGCTACGCGTTCGACCGGCTGCTTGCCCAGCAATACATTGCCGGCGCCGATTTCTGTTTCAACCTGCTGGCCGTCGACGGGCAGGTGCAGGCCCAGTCGCTGCAGCGGCGCGACGGCCACATTGTGAGTTTCCTGTCGCTGCCGGTGTTGGAGGACATGGGGCGCCGGCTGGCCCGGTACACCCGCTACAGCGGGCCGATGTGCATTGACGCGCGGCTGGAGGCTGGCACCGGGAGGGTCTGGCTGATCGAGTGCAATCCGCGTTTCTGGGCATCGCTCAATGCCTCGACCTGGTGCGGCCTGAATTTTGTGAGCCTGGCAGCCAGCCTTGCCAGCGGCGGCACTGCCGCGCCGAGCCGGCTGTCACAGGGCCGCTTCAACGAACGTCATCCGCTGCTGCGGCCGACCGCCTGGCTGCGCGCACTGGCCGCGTCGGGAACCCAGGCCCGCCTGCTGCGTGCGAGCATCGCCGACCTGCCGATGCTGGCGCGGGTCCTGCGGCATCAGGCCGGAAGGCTGCTGCCGAAACGGGTCCGGCGGGCAGCGGGCGGCCTCAGGTCGTCCGGCGCAAACAGCCGCGGCCTGCATGCATCGCGCAACACAGCGCATGAGCTGCAGCGCCCCGCCTCGCCGGCCGCGCGGCACCCGGGGCAGTCTTCACGACCCCACCGGCATTGACGACGCCGGCGCGCCGGGAAGCAAGGGGGCGATATCGGCACTGGCCAGCGGGACGTGCGGCGCCCGGGTCAGCCGCGGCCCGACCAGTCAATGAGGCTCGGCGATGTCGCGCAGCACGAGGACATACGCCGCCTGAGGCTGTCCCGGCGCACAGGGCGTGATGACGCTGTGGACCGGGATACGCTCGCCGCCCGCCCGCACCACCCAGCCTGCCGACAGGCTCAGCCCGCAGCGCGCGGCTTCCTGCAACCGCTCCTGCAGCTGGCTCTCCGGCACCGTGCCCGCCTCGAAAAAGAGTGTGCACGAACGGCCCAGCACCCGGTCCTCTGTCAGGCCGGTCAGGCGGCGCACACCGTCGTTCCACTGCGCGACCCGGCCTTGCTCGTCCAGCAGCGTCACCGCGTAATCATTCACGCAAAGCGGCCCGGCGCCGGCCCGTCCTTCCTGCCGGCGTGCCAGCTGCTCCAGCCGGGCAGATTCGGACACATCCTGCAGCGAGACCATGATGCGATCCTGCTCGACCCGGACCAGGGTGATCGCATACACGACCAGGGCGGCCAGCGGCTGGCCAACCGGCGACACCACGATGCGGTAATCCCTCAGGATGTGGCCGCGCTCCGCAGCAAAATCGCGCACGATCCGGCGCAGGTCGGGCGCCACCCGCTCCAGCGCGTCAAACAGGTTGGACAAATCATCACCCTGCCGGACCAACGGCATCAGCAGCTGAACCGCCAGCGGATTGATGAAGCTGATGGCGCCCGCCGCATCCGTCTGCACCAGGCCGGTGGGCATCAGGTACAGCAGCTCGGTCAGGTCCTCGAGCTCGGTGGATGGCGGGCGGGTGTCGGGCGTCATGTGTCAGCGTCTGTGCGGCGGATCACGACGAAACAGGTATCGGCGCCCGGCCGGTACAGCATGCGCAACTTCACTGCGACCGGCCGGATTTTGAAAGCCAGTACGTAGTCGATCGTCTCGTCGAGCGGCTGCCCGGCGTCGCGAGCATCGACGAACAGCCCGGAAATCAGCGGATTGTTCATGCAGGGCGCAACGCCGGTAAACAGGTGCCTGCCTGTCACCCGCTCCGGCGAAAGGCCGGACAGCTGCGACTCATAGCGGTTGTAACGGGTAATGCGGCCACCTTCGTCAAAGCCGATGACGCCGAACGGCAGCTCATCGAGTTCTTGATCGCTGGCAGAGGCCAGCAGCGAGTACAGCTCGGGGATGTCGATGTTCACAATGATTCAATAGAAGCAAGAAAATGTTCGCGTGACCAGCCATTGCTTAATAACGACTGCGAGAGTCCTCTTCGGGCTGGTGCTGCGGGACGTGGCGCGCCGCCATGAACGATTCGAAGTCGCGCGGCGCGAGCGCGGGGCTGTAGTGGAAGCCCTGCCCGAAGTCGCAGCCCATCGCAGCCAGCACCTGCTGCTGATTGTCCGACTCGATGCCCTCGGCAAGCACCTGCATGTCGAGCGCACGTGCAAGGTTCACGATGGCTTTCACGATCGCGCCATCGTCAGCATTGCGCGGCAGGTCCTTGACGAAGCTGCGGTCAATCTTCAATTTGTGCAGCGGGAAACGCTTCAGGTAGGCCAGCGATGAATAGCCGGTACCGAAGTCATCAAGCGACAGCTTCATGCCCAGCGCGACCAGCCGCTGCATGACATGTGCCGC
>JAIXTG010000063.1 GCA_027484285.1 Oxalobacteraceae bacterium
ACCCCGCAGGGCATGGTGAATGCCATCAACAATGCCAAGCTGGGCGTGACCGCGCAGCTGGTGAATACCAACGACGGCAGCGCCAATCCGTTCAAGATCGTGCTGACCGGCAGCGAGGGGGCCCAGAACGCCTTCACGCTGGCGAGCGAGGACGGCAGCGGCACGGCCGAAGTCCAGAGCCTGACCCTGGGGGCCGCCGTGCGGACCGGCAATATCACCGTCGGCGGCGTTACGGTTGCGGTCGGTGCCGGCGACTCGGCCGCAGTCGTGGCCGGCAAGGTGATGGCGGCGCTGCAGGCGGATTCGGACAAGAAAGGCCTCGGGCGCACGTTCACCCAGACCGGCGGCCAGCTGACGGTCAATTTCAGCAAGTTCGAGGGTGATGTCGCCACCCTCGCATTTGCCGATGGCGGCAATACCGGCGTGACCGGCAGCGCAAGTGTCACGACGCCAGCCGCGCCCGGCGCGCCGGTGGGCAGCGTGACCGAGCGCCAGCGGCTGACATTCAACACCGCAACGGCAACGGGCAACATCACGGTGGCCGGTGCGACCGTAGCAGTGGCCAAGGACGATACGCCAGCACAGGTTGCCGCAAAGGTGCGCGATGCGCTGGCGCTGGCCAACCAGAATTCCGGGCGCAGCTATGAGGTGCTGCAGGACGGATCCCTGCTGGTGACTTTTTCTGCCGCGGATGGCAATGCGGCCGATATCAGCGTGGCCGATACCGGCGTCACGGGCGCCACCGGCACTGTGACGACCGTGCGGACTTTCATCGAGCGCCCGACGGTTGATTTCAGCGCCTCGATCCAGTCGGCGGCCGACGCACGGCTGAACGTGAACGGTCTCGAACTGCGTCGTTCGTCGAATACGGTGACGGACGCGATCAATGGCGTGACGCTGACGCTGAACACGCTGTCGAACGGCACGCCGGCCACCGTCAATGTGACGCGCGATACCGCGGCACTGAAGACCAAGGTCGAATCGCTGGTCAAGACCTTCAATGACGCGATGAGCGACTTCGGCATCCTGTCCGGCCCGAAGAACGCCAAGGACGAGACCGATGTCTACAGCGGCTCGCTGCAGAACGACTCCACCGTCAGTTCAGTAAAGAGCCAGCTGCGCTCGATGTTCCTGAACAATTCGACATCGCCGGGCAGCTCGGTGAAGGCCCTGCGCGACCTCGGTGTATCGATCACCAAAGAGGGCGTGCTGGAATTCGACGAAAAGAAATTCAACAGCACGGTCGAGACCAATTTCAGCGAGGTCGTCACCGCGCTGACCGCGGACCGCTCGAACAAGAGCGACTTCGGTACCCAGCCGCGCGGCATCGCCGGCGAGGCGGTCAAGCGCATCAATGACATGATGAAGTCGACCGGCCTGCTGGCGACCCAGACTAAGAGTACCGAAAAGCAGATCGACCGCTACAAGAACGAGCTGGAGCGGCTCGAGCTTCGCATGAAGCAGATGCTGACCCGCTACCAGCAGACGTTCTCTGTCATGGACAGCATCGTCAGCCAGAGTTCGGCCACCCAGGCGCGCCTGAAGGCGCAGTTCACGCCGCAGAACACCGGCTGATCGCCTGACTTCACCCTTCGCGGGCCGCCCGGCCCGTGCTCCAGGCCTGCCCGGTTCCGTCGGCGTTACGGACGCCGGCGGCTAAAGTTTGCCGCCCCGCTTCCGATCACTTCAATGACAAAAGGCATTTGCACACCTGCATTTGCCGTAAATCATTGATTTTAAAGAGAACGGAAGCTCAGGCGCCCGACGCCGGAAGGAGCAAGTGATGACCACACCGATTCAATCCAGGGCCGTAACGCCCGTAACGCCGGGCCCGGTTGCGGCGCCCCAGTCGGACTCGTCCGTTAGGGCCGAGACCGCACCCGCCATCCAGATGCCGCGCCCGGTGCTGCAGGCGCCGACAGAGAACAAGGCGGTGCCGAAGTTCGATCCGGAACAATTCCAGAAGCAGCTGGAAGAAGCGGTCGAGCGCCTGAACGACCAGGTGAAGGACTACGGACGCGACCTCGGCTTTGCAGTCGACCGCAAGATCAACTCGTTCATCATCACCGTGCGCAATACCAACACGGGTGAAGTGATCCGCCAGATTCCGAATGAGGTGGTGGTGAAGTTCGCGCACAGCCTCGAGAACCTGAAAGGTCTGCTCTTCAACGAGAAGACCTAAATATTTTCAAAAAGATTTTCAAGTTTCCTGCGTGGACGCCGATTCATGCAGTAACAGAAGGAAATCCATGCTTTCTGTGAGACTGATGCAAGAGCAAGCCGCGTAGCAGGGTAGGGAAGCTGAAGCGGTGTTGTAGCAGCACAGCCTTGGTTGAAAAGTATATTTTCATTTAGGAGTGACCCAATGTCTGTAATCAACACCAATACCAAAGCCCTGGTCGCCCAGGACTCGTTGACCAAAGTTAATCGCGACCTGTCGACCCGAATGGAGCGCCTTTCCACTGGCCTCCGCATCAACAGTGCAAAAGATGACGCGGCTGGTCTCGCAATTGGCGAGCGCATGACTGCGCAAACCCGCGGCCTGAACATGGCTGTCAAGAATGCGAACGACGGCATTTCGCTGGTCCAGACCGCCGAAGGCGCGATGGACGAAGTGTCCAACATCCTGCAGCGGATGCGCGAACTGGCCGTTCAGTCGGTTAACGGCACTAACAACGACTCCGATCGCAAGGCGCTGAACGACGAAGTCGTGCAGTTGAAAGCCGAGATCGAGCGTATTGCCACTACGACCGAGTTCAATAACCAGAAAATCCTCGACGGCTCTTTCAAGGACAAAAAGCTGCAAATCGGCGACAAGGCGAACCAGACGATGAATGTCGGGGTCGCATCGATGAAGCTTGCTGACCTTGGCATGAGCGCTGGGCGTAACGGTGGTGATGTGCTGGTGAGTAACCGCGTCAGCATCGCAGCCGTTGACAAGGGTGACATCATGATCAACGGTCAGGCGCTGGGTGCCATCACCGCGACCGATGACATGGAAGATTTGATCAACAACATCAATTCGAACGTAGACAATGTTCGCGCTTCGGGCTTCAATACTGTCACCGCAAAAAATGTCGGTAATGGCGTCACCACCGATGGTCAACTCGAGATCAAGGTAACCGGACTTGGCGCTGGAAATGCGACGACGTTCAAGATTAGCGCGTCGAACAGCATGGACGAGCTGGTCGCCAACATCAATGCCGAGGCGGGTGGTTTGGTCAAAGCATCGAAAGATAACACTGGTCGTCTGGTGCTCTCGAACGATACGGGTGCCACGATCGCCGTAAACGACCTCTCCGCGTCGGCGGTTGGTCAATATGACGGCGCCTCCGGCTTCCTGGAGGCGGGCGCCACTGGCGTGTTTACAAGCTCGGAATTCGCAGGTTTCCTGAAGCTCGAGTCGAAAGACGGCTCACCGATTCGTATCGAACGCGGTAATGCCGGCATGACCTCGCCTGGGACCCTCACTGACTTGGCCGCACTTGGCTTCCGCGAGGTGTCGACTGAGCCGAACATGGAAAACTATACCACGACGGGTGTGGCTCTGACCAAGGCAGGTGTGTCGGCAAGCTGGTCTAAAACCGATGTGAAAATTAACGGCGTTGAAATCTGGGACGCCGATATTAAAACCGATAGTTTCCAAGGCAAGCTGAACGCGATCAACAACTTCACTGCCGAAACTGGCGTGACGGCATCAGCCTATTTCGAGAAAACGTTCGACATGAACGACGTGACCTTTCCGTCGGATCAGTCGGTAATGGTCAATGGTACGCAGATCAAACTGGGCGCAAATCTGTCGGATTTTGCAACCAACCTGAACGCAAAAACAGGCGAAACGGGTTTGGTTGCGACGATTAACGGCAAGAATCTCGTGTTGTCGGGTTCTAACGTGCAGACTGTCAGCCTCCAGAATGTGGATCCAGACATCACGACTCGCCTTCAGTCAACAGTGAGTGCTAAAGGTGCTTCCTCGGACGCGCGAACCATAACTATCGCGGCCGCAGACGTCGTTGTGGGACGTACCCTCGAGGTTCATGTAAGAGGTGCTGGATCCACTGGAAATGCACAGACCTTCGCTGCGAGCTACACGATTCAGACCGGTGACACAGCGTCGTCCGTCGCCGTTGGCTTGCGTAATGCAATTGTCGCGACCGCCACGCAAGCAAACGGCCAAACGGGTGTAAGTGGTGTGACTTCGGGTACCGCCTTCGTTGCGTCAGCTACTACCGATACTATTGTGTTTGCTGCAGGCAGCACGGGTTACGGCGACAACGAGATCGTATTACGTACGGCCGAGGCGCGCCTCGATATTGGTGTGGCTTCGAAAGTTACCAATCCGGGGGACTCTGCAGCTGCAGTAACCATCACGGTCGCGACTGCCGATGTGGTTGCCGGACGAACGATCCAGCTGAAGCTTTACCAGGGTGAAACGAGCTCGAATGAGTTTGGTAAATCGGTTTCTGTGCAGTACACGATCAAAGCGGGTGATACTGCCGCGACCGTTACAAGTGCACTTGCTGACGCCATCAAGAACACGGCAACAGGAGCATATGCTGGACGTGGCAGCGGATTCTCCGGCGCTTCAGCGGACGTTACTACAGCCGTTGGTGGTAATACCATTACCATTGCAGCAGCTGCAAACTACGGCAGCAGTTACGGTCAGTTCAGCTTTATTAAGCCGCCGTTGGGCGAAGTCGGGACTTATTACGGTGCAATCCGTCTGGATGCCAACAACAACCAGCCGATCTCGATCGAGCTAGGCGATTCACATGCGGTCGCAGAGCATGGGTTCCTGGAAATGAATGTTGGTGCAGCCGACTTCGAGGTCAACGTGCCGTCTCTTGGTGTGGCTTCGGGTTCAACGCTGACGGGTCTGAGCGTTGCTTCGCAGCCCGAAGCGACAAAAGCGATCAGCGTGATCGATAATGCGATTGAGAAGGTTAGTTCTTCACGGTCTTATCTCGGTGCGGTTCAGAATCGTCTGGTCAGCACGGTCAATAACCTGACCAATATCGTGACCAACACGGAAGCATCGCGTAGCCGCATCATGGACACGGATTACGCCAAGGAGACATCTTCCCTGGCGCGTGCTCAGATTATCCAGCAGGCTGCAACCGCCATGCTGGCTCAAGCGAATCAGGCGCCGCAAGGTGTACTGGCTCTGCTGCGCTAAATCGCACGTTGCAAGCAAGCCGCCGGGCCATTTGCCCGGCGGTTTTTTTTGCACCTCTGTAATGTTTGACGTCTCGAGGGACGTGGCACATCAGATTAGAGAAATTTGGGTCCAGTGGTCGTCGGCGGGCTTGGTGCCGCGTTCGGATCGACAATGCGTTGCTTGTAAACCATTACAAGCATTCGATACGTGATCAGGAGAACCGATTTGTAAAGCGCTTCGATTTGATAGAAGCAGAACCCGCGTTGAGAACGCTTTTTATTGCATTTTAAAGTGGGTGACCGGAGATCACGAAGCGTCACATATAAACCGATACAGCGCTAGCCACCATGGGAGAATAACTTGTAGCTACCCGAATGCCAACCTAGCGTTTCGAGCCATAAACAGTGATTTAAAGGCTGACACGAGGTTATTCATCGCGATTCGCGTGTATTAACTGTTTATGCGTCGAAATCATACGCCGCTGACGATGTGCCGATCGTTATTCCGTGACAGGTTAAGTATTTCCGTGCCAGATTAAAGTCGTTGGTGAACCAGAGAACACAGAGTGGACAGTACGCCCACGAAACGTCTCCTCTCTGGATCCCTGAAAAACTTTGCAGAGAGTGACAAGTGTGCCGACAAAGATCGAATCGGCCGGCCAGCGACTGTTAGTCCAGTTTGCCGCCAGAGAAGTGTTTTTAACTGTTTTTTTATAAGCAAGACGCAATCCTATGCGCAGGACATATCAGTGGAACCTTTTTTTAGAGTGTCGACAGCAAAAACGAAATAAAAAAACGCTAGTAATGCGTTAGGCGTTGCGGTTCACTACATCACTCTCGACGGCGATTCGACAGGAATATCCTGCTACCGTTGCAAGGATATGGAGTCCTTTAGCAGTTCAAGGATAATTTCGAACTGTACGTCCCCTTTGGGCTTGATCCGGCTAATTAGTTTTGAACATGTAACGATTCAAGGCTATCTGACTTAATAAGTGTGTAAAGGTGTCCTGGCTCCGCCCGCTCGCCGGTGATATATCTGAAGCGGCTCTCTTGTTTTTCTCCAAGCAAGAATCCCCGAGATTTTGCACACGATTCAACGTAGGATGGGCTGTGCGAATAAATCAAGCCGTTGGACGAAGCAACTGTAAACGTGGTGGTGTTCTGCCCGTCTAGCAAATCAAATAAAAATACGCCAGACGACCTCAGGGCACGAAAGCTCTCCGTAAACACTTCTTCCAGCCGTCCGAAATAGATTATGACGCCAGCGGCGAAAATCATATCGATGCTGCCGGTTGGTATGGATCGAAGCAAAGAAAGTAAATCGCCTTCATACAACTCATCGTAGATGGCTTTGTCATGGGCGACAGCCAGCATGCTCGCGGAAAGATCAACACCGACAAGAGATTCACATTTCGGTCGAAAAACCTCCCCACCAAGGCCGGTACCGCAACCCAAGTCCAAAACGCGCCCGAACCCGTCAGGCTTTAGCCGATTAGCTGCCGAAAATAAAAGTGCAGGCGTGTCGTAGTCAAGCGAGCGGCGGCCGTCGTCGTAATTTTGTGCTGCATTATCGAAGCGTTGTCTGACCAAATCTGGTGCCTGCCCGGCATTACCGATTTCAAGCACTTCCAAGCCCTGCAGTACATTGTTTGCCAGACTGGCTGCCGGATTCAATTCCAGCGCTCTACCGGCACTTAATTTCGCATCGCTCATATTTCCCAGCTTGCTGTGCGCCAAAGCAAGGTATTCATGAATCGAAGCGTTATCTGGTTCTATGCGTTGACATTGGTAAAGGAAAGGGATCGCTTCAGCCGGCCGCTCTTGCCGGATGAGCAAGATGGCAAGGCTGACGCAGCCTCTTACGCCCTTCGGACTGAACTTGACGATCTCTCGGAGAATTTTCTCTGCTTCTCTTACATTGCCGGCATCGTATTTTTCTTGAGCTAACAAAAAAATATCTTTTTTCATTTAGTGGTCACTGTCGGTCGCGAAAGATTTAAGGAGTTCAGCTACTTCCGGTATCAGGTCAGTCACTCTGCCTGTCTCGGTGGTTCGAACCACTCGAATGGCTGGGAGCGGCGGGAGCCGGTCTGTTCCGAACGAGGTCCATGATGGCAGCGTCATAAGTATGGTGGGCGTACCGACACAGGCGGATACCGATCCGACCGCCGTGCCTACAGTGACAACAACATCCACTGCCTTGGCAAGTGCAAAGAGATCCTCAAACGAATTCTTGTAATCGATGTCAGGCCACCAATTCACATGAATTCCAAAACTCTCGTTTGCGTTGCGCAATTCATCTTGGCAGTCACCGTACTGGAGGCTGAAAAAATCTGCATCAGGCCGGCTGGAAAAAATCGGCCCCCATTCAGAAATTGATGTGTAATGCGAGTTTCGCAGTGCTGAAAGCTGTCCACTGCGCCAGCAGATACCTACCTTGAGGCGGCCGTCTTCTTTGCCAATCCGCGACTTGTATTTTTCCACCAGCGAATCAATTGGTTTAATGAAAGGTGCTGATTTAGAAAAACAGGATAAATCTTGTCGGAGGAGGCCGAACATGCTTCCAAAGGGGACGTGATACGAATAATCATGATGTACCGCGCTTGAGCACAAATCGTCTTGAAATGTGGCCTCACGAAACCTAATCTTGGGAAATGAGCGGCTCAAGGCTGACACTATCCTTGGATCACACTCAACAATAATGTTGTCGACAATTTGCTCGAGGTCGGACAGACAAGAAAGGAACATCAACTCATCGCCAATTCCCTGCTCTTTCCAGCAAAGTAGTGCTTCACCAGGCTGAAGCTTTTCGCCCCGCCACTGAGGGACATTAAAAGTGCGCTTCGGGGAGCGACCGTGGGTCAAGCTCGGGAAAAAACCGCAATCATAGAGGGCCCATGCCTCTTTCAGCCTTCCAAGATTTAGGAGGCTGACACTTTTATAGAAATTTGCCTCGTTAACCCGTTCAATGCTCGTCGGTCCGGCAAGTGAAATGGCGTTGTCGTAAAACGCGATTGCTTTTTCATATTTGCCTAATTTGGCGCAGATGACACCAAGATTGATGATCGCTGATAGCTGATGCTTGTCCAGCACCAGGGCCGTTTCGAATGCATGTGCAGCCTCTTCCAATCGGTTGCAATTCTGCAGGCAGGAGCCGAGATTTATATAAGCGTTGGCGGCGTCCGGCTTTATGCTGATTGCTTTAACCGCGTAGTGCAATCCTTGAACTTCTTTTCCCTGATAGCCCGAAAGGGCACAAAGGTTGATGTAAGAATCAAAGTGATCCGGAATAATTTCCAGCGATTTTAAAAGTGCCTTTTCAGCCTCTTCAAGATATCGAATGCGCATCGCTGCCACGGCAAAGCTGTTGAGGGCTGTGACGTTGTTCGGGTCGTCCTTAAGAACGTCACTGAACAACTCATGAGCCTTCGAGTAGTCTCCACGCTTGAATGCAATATATCCAAGGTTTAACCGAACATCGATGGCTTTAGGTTCGAGCCTTAGTATTCCCCTAAAAATCTTTTCGGCTTCGTCCAGCCGCTCGGATCTGAGAAATTCCAAGGCTCGTTGAAATTGCTTCACACTTGACGGAGCAAATTTTTTTACCGCAAAGTTCATTTGTGTATCCTCAACAATCTTTGTGTTCTACTTGCGACTGTAGTTCGCGTAAGTGGAGTCATTTTGTTTCAGTGATCTCACGCAAATACTCGATTTCTTTGAATGGCAGGCGGCAGCGGGGGCCGGTTGGTGGTATGCAGCAAATGACCCGTTTGTGTAGCTGCAGCGCAATGGCCATGGCTGTGGATGAGCATCCGACGACAACGTCGCACTCCGCGATATCATCAACGATGTCGGAAT
Source organism: Oxalobacteraceae bacterium (assembly GCA_027484285.1). Lineage (GTDB taxonomy): Bacteria > Pseudomonadota > Gammaproteobacteria > Burkholderiales > Burkholderiaceae_D > Pernthalerella. The sequence continues at coordinate 9,016 of JAIXTG010000063.1, forward strand.
TGCGAGAAAAAACTGCTCGAAATCGAGCCTTATCGAGTACCCACTCATACTTGTGTTTACTCTCCGATGGGTGTGGGCGAATTACAATTTCTCGAATGCTAGGATGCACCGCCCCGATATGTTCGAGAAAAAAGGTCAAGGCGTCTTCCTCTGTATAGCCCCAGTACAGGGGATTGCCATGCATTCTTATGCCCGGCTCACGAACTGGTTCACAAATAAACAGAATGCGGCCCGTGACATCGATAACCTCTGACTTCCTCTCCGTTTCAAATAATTTTTCTTTGATGTCGAGAAAGTAAGGGTTTTCCACTAGTTTTTTTGGTATCAACGGAAAGGCTTCATCTGCAAGACGCAGCGCCGCGTCATCCCCGACCCAAATCTCGTGAGGGAGGCAGCCTTCGGAAAACCGCTCCTTATAGTTCGTCCAATGGTCAAGAAACGCAATGGCCCTCTTGCCTGCGCTTCTTGCGAGGGAAATCGCATCACGTTCATGGGAGGATTGCCACGATGTACCACAGAGAACGGTATTTGCACAGGCGACGGCCTTTTCCAAAGACAAATTTGGAAAAGAACCGATCTTTCTTTGAAATACTGTTTTTGCGGGACCCTCTAATGAAAAAATAGCTGCAAATGAAGTGCGGCGGACAAGACTGCTCAGAATTTCGGCTCCCCCGGCGTCATGCGCGACGATGGCTACTGGCAGATGGATCACTCGATACCTCGTGATGCAGATCTGAGTTGAACCTCAAAATAGGGCTGGAGCTTCGAATTAAAGCTCAGTTTGTACGACGCGCGGTTTGGAGAGTTTGCGCCGACAAAATCCAATACTTGCAATTTGCGTGCGGCGAAATAACAAATGTTATGCAGCATCAACTGTGTGGACGCGCCCGATCCACGATGCTGGGGGTCGTTTGCTCCGACCAGGTAATAGGCGGCGCGGTTGTCGTGCAGGAAAAGCGCCATTGAAGCCAGCTCACCATCGGTTGTAGTGGCCTCAGTTAAATATCCAAACCCACGAGCTAAAGAACATTCGGTAATTCTCGCAACGCGTTCAAGATGCTTGTCGTCTACCTCGATATCTTGGCGTGCAAATGTTTTCTTATATAAGGCCAGCAGGTTGTCGACTGCATGCGATGGTGAAATCGAAGCGGCTGGACGCTTGAGTTCTCTGCGGCGGAGTAATTGGAGGGATGCAGTGAATGCTTCACGATCAAAGTCGGCCAAGTCAAGGATCGCTGTGTACCGATTATTTACCGAAAACGATTCTTTCTTTTGCTCATTGAAACCATGCCACAAGAATGGCCGGATATCTTTGAAACTCGGCGATAAGCACAGGCTGAAGCTTTTATGTCGGTCAAGGATTTCATGAATGATAGTTTCGGTAAGACGAAACTCTCGCTCGCTATGCTTGTGTTCTGCCAGCTTCGTTTCCCTGGCTGAAAACAAGATGCCTTGGTAAGGGGCAAACGGGAGGGGCGCCAGTTTAACTTTGCCGTCCGCAATAGGAATTGCTATCCCGGCAAGTGGTTCGCCGCTAATGTTCCGAATGAAGTAGCGGACGTATTTTTCATCAAGGGCATGCAAGAAGCACGACTCCATGAATATAGAGCCCTGTGGAGAGCTACTGACAAACCAATCCCATTCTGCATCGTCATCTGCGATATCCGTCCGAAGATTCATGGGGTCACTTCCAGAGGGCGATGGCGACATCACAATTTCTGTAGTGGTGATCCATCGTGGTCTTTTTCGTTATCTTCAGCGTATGTCCCAATACTTCTTGAGGGTCGAAGTAATTTGTATTTTCGGATTTAAAATTTACATGCGAACTTATAAAATTAAAAGCCATAGCGATTGTGCATGCATTGAAAGCAGACTGCAGCAGGGCAGGCATGAATGTCGCGCTGTCAGCACGAAAAGGGCAATTGAACAAGCCAGAAATGAAAACAAATTGAAATTTTTCATCCAGCGGCTTTTCACAGATGTCCTGACATATGAAACGCGCGTCGGGGTATGCATTGGTTGCATGAGCAACCAGCTCAGGCACAATATCGATGCCGGTATACTGAACTTCGCCCACGATCTGAGTGAGAGTCGGATAAAGGTGGCCTAAGCCGCATCCGACCTCGAGCACTCTGGGCGGCGCTTGGAATGCCCGTGACTTGATGCCCGACATCTCAAGAAGTTTGTCGAACCGCCATTGTTGGCTTTCAGATGACCACATTACCGACTCTGGTGCGTCGCCATAGAGAGCGAACGTCTTCCGATAAGCATCGATTACAGTATCGTTAGCGTTGTTCATTGTTTAGCTCCCGCAGTTCGTGCAGGCCACTCCAGACCTTCTGGAATGCGGCGACCACTTTTTCGATTTCGTTGTCCTCGAGAACATGTGAGCACATGGAAAATCCCAGATATCGCCGATCATTGAAGTCTTCGGCAACTGGGCAAATGCCTTTTCTGTAGGACACTTCGCGTTTGCAAATTTCCGATTGCCAAGGAAAACCTTTTTTTCCAAATGCAATCTTTCTCTGAAATATCGGCAAAAGGTGTACATTTTGATAGCGATTGCTGAGGCCGGGGATGCCCTCCGCCGCAAGCGCTTTCACCAGTAATTCCCGCTGTACGCCGATCGTATCGGTATTGAGAAGCATCGGATAGACATAGAAAGCATGCTCATAGCCTTGTGTTACTAAGGGCAATTGCAAACCTTCACATCCGGCGAGTCCTTCGGAAAGGCGTAGTGCCGCCCGTTGTCGGCTGCCGATGAGCGTCGGGAGTTTCTTTAATTGCTCAATCCCGATCGCACACTCGATCTCGCCCAGCCGGAAGTTGTAGCCAATCATGTTGGTGAGATCATCGACGCCCATGTCGCCGACCACGGCTTCTGCATGGTTTCGGATCAGTCGTAACCGGTCGGCGATACGGTCGTCGTTCGTGAACAGCACACCCCCTTCGCCTGTGTGAATATGCTTGTGATAATTGAGACTGATGCCGCCGACGTCGGCCAGCGTGCCGGCGTATTTGCCCTTGTAACGCGCACCTGGGGCTTGGGCGGAGTCGGAAATTACTTTGAGGCCGTGTCGGCGGGCGATATCCATCAAGGCATCCATATCGGCCGGATGTCCGAAGATGTCGACCGCCATGATTGCCTTGGTATACGGGCTGATATTGGCCTCCACCGAGCGCGGGTCGAGGCAGAAGGTGGTCGGGTCGATATCGGCAAAAACCGGAATTGCATTCCAGTGCAAGATGGCGGTCGCACTGGCGCACATCGTCCAGGGCGGTACGATCACCTCGTCCCCCGGTTCAATTCCGATGGCGCCGACAGCAGCGATCAGGCCAGAGGTCCAAGAGTTGACTGTGATAGCGTGTTTGACATCAAAATACTGTTCACATTGGCGCTCGAACTCCCGTACTTTCGGCCCACCGAAAAAGTCTTCGTGCCAAGCGCCGATAAACTTGGACAGGACGCCACTTTCGATCACACGGCGCGCAGCGTCCGCCTCCTCTTTGCCTATCGGTTGGTACGGTTTGAATGGCCCATCGATGGTCTTTGATCCGCCCAAAAGGGCAAGCTGGCCGCTCATACAATCTCCGTTGATTTTGTGGTGTTCGAGATAACACTGGACGAGTGCATTGCAATGGCTTCACACAGAGCTTGTGCCTGTACTGCGTTAGTGCCATCACTTAGCAGGGGCGAGCCGCTTAGCAGTGCATTGTGCAGATTGGCGACGGCAGCCATCATCGCTTGTGAAATTTCCCCGGAACGCCGTTCAGCGATGCCCAGAGTGCTATAGCCTGCAAATTCGCTACTGGCCTCCGGCCTGCGCAAACGCCATGACTGGCCGCCATTTTCCATCTGTATTACTCCACGCTCTGCGACTATTTGCAGCTCGAAGCATGCGTAATCCGCCGCGTGCCCTACGCCCAACATGATTGGGATACCAGACTTACTACTTAACATGGCCGCGACGGTCGGATCGGTTTCAAAAAAATCATTCTGAGCTTTGCCGACTTCCTTCAGTTTAAGCGGCCCGAACAGCAGGGCGAGTAAGTCGAGCATATGACTGCCATTATTCAAGATACCTTTGTTATAGGTGGCCTGTACTGAGCGTACTTTTCCCCACAGACCAGTATCCAATTCATCTTTCAGACTAAGGACATCAGGTGCCCAGCGCCGCAAGTGATTAACGGCGAGTTTGATTCCATGCGTGGCACACTCATTCACCAGGCGTTTGGTAGCTGCAAGATTAGCTGTAACCGGTTTTTCGCAGAAAATCAGGGACGGGCGAAGCCGCAAGACTGCTTCAATGTCAGCCGTGTGACATGCTGTCGGAGAGCAGATACTGATAACGTCGAAGCGCCGGCCATTATCGGGCAGAGCCTCGAGCGTCGGCACCGCAAGTGGAATGTTCCAGCGCGCGGCAAATTGCATCCGCTTGTCTTCATCAGGGTCGACACATGCGGCAAGTGAGAATCCCCCGTGCCGCTGGTAAGCGCCAGCATGGGTCAGCGGAAGGGCGCCTTGCGGGCAGGTATTATCGAAGCCGCCGGCGATGTTGCCGCAGCCGACAATCATCACGCTGAATTTTTTTGTCGGGTCCATTCAAATACCGTCGATGAGATCCCAGCTGACTGGTGTTCCACGCTCCACATCTCTCGTCACCCGGGCTCCGATGAGCCTTTCAAGATGTTTGGGAGCCAGACCGAACCCGGGGCGGATACTTCGAATGACCTCTTCGGTGATTGGCTCACCACGGCGCAGGTCTCTTACGATGTATAGCGACCGACGAAACTGCACATTGCCTGCTTCACTGGATTTTCGACCGTAATCGATGGCGCCCAAGGCATGCCATGCCGTACGAGCGCACTCGCACAAGGATCGGAGTTCTGCCGGCTCCAGCGAAAAGCTGTCATCCGGTCCACCGTTGCTGCGGTCGAGAGTGAAATGCTTTTCAATGATCACGGCCCCAAGCGCAACACTCGCAAGGGCTGTGCTGTTGTCCAGTGTGTGGTCTGACAGGCCGACTGGAACACTGAACCGCGCCTGCATGTCCGGCAGAGTGCGCAGGTTGTAATCGCTAGCTGGTGCAGGGTAACCACTCACGCAATGCAGTAAAGCCAGCTCCTGGCATCCGGCGCTGCGTGCGGCCTCTACTGCCTCACCAATTTCGTCCGCGTCGGCCATGCCGGTAGAAATGATCATCGGCTTGCCGGTGGAGGCTACATAACGGATTAGCGGCAGGTCGATCGCTTCGAAGGAAGCAATCTTGTATGCCGGTGCGTTCAAGTCTTCAAGCAGGTCGACAGCAGTGGGGTCGAACGGTGAGCTGAACAGGGTGATACCCGCCTTGCGCGCGTGTGCAAACAAGGGGGCATGCCATTCCCATGGCAGGTGTGCTTCACGGTACAGGTCGTACAGGGTACGTCCATCCCACAGGCCGCCGCGTATCCTGAATTCCTCGCTGTCGCAGTCGAGAGTGATCGTGTCCGGGCGATAGGTCTGGAGCTTGACGGCATCCGCGCCCGCCTGTCGTGCCGCATCGATGATGCGCAACGCGTTGTCGATACTGCCGTTATGGTTGGCCGACATCTCGGCGATCACATACGGCGGTTCGTTCGGGCCGATTAGCCTGTCGGCGATGCGGATGCTGTTCGGTGGGTTCATGTCGTGGCTCCTTGGACGGCTTCCCATTCGTCGCGTTGCAGTTCGAATGTCCTCATCGGCGGCGTGATGTGAGCCGGCGGGCAGGGATGCGGACGGAAGCCCAGCTTCCGGTGAAATCCGATTGATGCTTCGTTTTCAGCCAGCGCGCGGCCGCGCAGGCGGGGCAGCCCGAGGCGGCAGAACGCGTGCGCCAGCGCCAGTTGGCCGAGCAGGGCGCCGCTGCCGCGCGGCGCTTCAGGGGCGACATAGAAACCCCATTCCGCCTCGTCTGGATCACTCAGTCCGGAGAACTGGACAAAGCCGAAGGCGCTGCCGTTGGCCTCGGCGATCAGCAGTTGGCGGTTAGGATCGTGGCTGCACCGGCGGAACCATGCTGCGTGTTCCTCGGCAGCGATTTCGGCGGGGTTAAGCATCCAGCGCCGGATCTCGGGGTCGTTGCGCCAGGCCAGCACGCGTTCAAGGTCACTTTCCCGCATCAGACGCAGGCGCGGGGCAGGTACGTCGAGCATTTGCGTCGCTAATCGCGTCGCGCCGGTGCCGTCGGTTATCGTGGCAGCGATCGTTGACGCCATCTGCAAGCAATCTCCGGAGCGCATGTTCTCCAGAGCCTGCGGCAGGGAGCACGCACCCGACTTTTCGAGGCTGGCCAGTATCGCTGCGCCCGCGCGTGCAAGTGCGTCCGACCCGGCAAGCTGGTTGTCTGCTACGGGGATAATGATGGACGGCAGTCCGAGGCAGCATCGTTCCAGAGCAGAACCGCCACCTGCGCCAATCGCGAGATCGGATTCTGCCATCAGCCCGGCCATGTCTCGGACGTCAACCCGGACCCGGGTCGGCCAGCGCATGCGCGCCGCTGCCTGGCGAACATTATCCTGCCAGGGGGCGGTGGCGCCGAGCACGACGGTAATCTTGAGATCATCGGGCAAGTCGGTTTGGTTCAATGCGTCGAGTACCCGGGTGCTGGTGTTGTGCTGGTCCACTCCGCCCATGCTGATCATCAGTTTTTTCAGGCGGGTACGCGGACGAGCCAGGCTCTGCTGGCGGTGGGCCGGAAACTCGGGTCTCAGCAAGGCAAGGCTCGGACCTGCGAGCACAGTGCAGCCGATGGGCACCAGTCTTTCGTAGTCTACGCAGGCGCGGCCCGGGTTCTGGTCCAGCAACAGGTCGCAATCGTGCGGCCGGTTGGCAAGGTCGTCGATGACCAGCAGGCGGGTGCAAGCCGCACGCAGGCGGGACTCCCATGACGCGTCGATCGCATAGTGATCCGCTACCAGCCAGTCTACGGCGTCGGGGAGGGCAGCCAGAGTCTGTGTCGCGTCTTCGTCAGGTGCGGCTCCCAGCCAGCCGGCAGGGCTGCCGGGTAGCTCGGTCGGCAGTTCTGGTGCCGGCAGTTCGATTACCCGAAAACCATCGTGCCGGATTCGTTCGATGAGGTGACCGGCATGGGCCCTGCAGATGAACAGGCAGGTCGCCTCCCGCTCGCGCAGTGCGTGGGCCAGCGTCAGGCAGCGCATCACATGGCCATGCCCGATATCGAAGGACGCGTCGGTGCGGAATGCGACGTGCATGGCGGTTAGCTCGCTTGCTTCTCCAGCAGGAACCAGCTGATGTCATCCTGCGGGAAATTCGGGTCGCGTCGGTAGGCAAATCCATAGTCGAGCAGCCGCATCTGCGGATGGCGATCCATGATTTCGCCGGCAAAGTCACGCTTGAACAGACGATCGCTGTGACCGCGGTAGGGAATCGCGACCGGCGTTGGGTTGTAGTACTCGGCCACCAGCAGGTAGCGGGAGGCGGAGGCGACCAGCTTGTCGTAGACCTGCGGCAGGCGTTCGGGATTCAGGTGGATCAGGACACCCTTGATCAGTACCAGCTCCCATTGGCGGGCAGGCGTGAAGTCGAGGATGGATTGGTGATACACCTGCGCTGCCGGCACGCAGGTCGCCAGTTGCGCCGCAGCGTCCTGGTTAATCTCGATCGCGTGTTGATCCTGCTGCGGGAACAGCAGTTTCAGTGCCCGCAGGTTCATGCCGATGTTGGCGCCGAATTCAATGCAGCTTGCCGGATGGCGCGCCTGGCGCAGCGCCTTGGCGAAGAAATCGAGATTCGCGGCCAGCAGCTGCTCGCCCTGATTGCGCTCGATGTATTCCGTACCAAATTCGCCGGCCCAGAATTTTTCCTGATCAGTCGTGAAGTTACTCATGTCAGTGTCCTGTAAATAGCGATCGGTGTATGGCTTCGGCGCGCATCCAGTCATCCGGTGTGTCGATATCGACTGCGCGCCAGGAAGGAATCGGCAGGCCGACACCACTGGAATGGATTCGGGGATTGTTCAACCAGGCCGACCGCCGTCCCCAGTAGAACTGGCCAACGTCGAAGTAGGCAGGCTCGAGGTCCTGGGTGCGGACCAGCTCGTTGCTCGCATCAAACGGCGCCATGCGCCCGTCAGCTCCGCGCTTGAGTGCGCGCTGTATCGCCGACGGATACTCGGTGACAGGGAAGCAGTAGTCGGCGCCGGTTTGGTCAAGCAGCGTCAGTCCGCCCGCCAGGTCGTCAGTCTGGAGGAACGGCACGCCAGGGTAGATGCAACAGGCGAGTTCCGCCTCCCAGCCGAGCGCTTCGCATGCCGTGATTGCGTGCGCGATGACGGGCACGGTTGGTGTATGGTCGTCTGCGAGCTCTGGTGGCCGTACAAACGGCGTTTGTGCGCCATGCTCACGGGCGATGGCAGCGATCTCGTCGTCGTCTGTCGAGACCAGCACTTGCGTAAACAGGCCGGAACGTAGCGCGGCATCGATGGCATGCGCAATCATCGGCTTGCCGGCAAACGGCTTGATATTCTTGCGCGGTATCCGCTTGCTGCCACCGCGGGCGGGAATGATCGCGATTCTCATGCGCCGAACTCCTCATGCAGCGCGGACACGACGTAGTCCTGCTGCGACGCCGACAGGCCGGCATACATCGGCAGGCTGATGCTGGCCGCGTAGTGGCGTTCCGATTGCGGGAAGCGGGTCGGCTCGTAGCCGAGCTGCTGGTAGTAAGGCTGCCGGTAGAGCGGGATGTAATGCAGGTTGACGCCCACGCCGCGCGAGCGCAGTCCGTCGAACAGCCGGCGGTGAGTGCCGCCGTCCGAATCGGCGGGCACGCGGATCACGTACAGGTGATGCGCGCTGCTGCGACCCGGCCGCCTGGCCGGTGTCAGCAACGGGGTATCGTCCAGCAGGGTGTCGTAGCGCGCGGCGACTTCATCCCGATGCGCGATGAACTCGTCGAGGCGCGTCATCTGGCTAAGCCCCAGCGCCGCATGGATATCGGTCATCCGGTAGTTGAAGCCGAGTTCAAGCTGTTCGTAGTACCACGGTCCGTGCGGCGCGGACTCCATCTGCTCCGGATCGCGCGTAATGCCATGGCTGCGCAGCAGTTCCATGCGTGCGGCCAGGGCCGGGTCGTTGGTCAGCGCCATGCCGCCTTCGCCGCTGGTGATGATTTTCACCGGATGGAAGCTGAAGACAGTGATGTCGCTGTAGCGGCAGTTGCCGACCGGTTCATTCTGGTAGCGCGCGCCGATCGCATGCGATGCATCTTCAATGATGCGGAAACCATATTCCTTCGACAGCGCATGGATGGCCTGCATGTCGCAGGGCAGGCCGGCAAAGTGCACCGGTATCACGACCTTCGGCAGGCGGCCGGCTTGCCGGGCATGCGCCAGCCTGTCGGCCAGTGCTGCCGCGCACAGGTTGGCCGTGTCGGGCTCGACATCGACGAAATCCACGTCCGCGCCGCAGTAGCGCGCGCAGTTGGCTGACGCGACAAAGGTAACCGGGCTGGTCCAGACCAGGTCGCCGGGACCGACGCCGAGCGCGAGGCAGGCGAGGTGCAGTGCCGAGGTCGCGCTGTTGACGGCGGTGGCATGCGCCGCGCCGCAGTAGCGGGCGACGGCATGCTCGAAGGCCGGCACGGCCGGCCCCTGGGTCAGCCAGTCGCTGCGCAGGACCTCGACCACCGCGGCGATGTCTTCGTCGCTGA
>JAIXTG010000373.1 GCA_027484285.1 Oxalobacteraceae bacterium
CGTGAACGCCGCCTGCGGACAGGTATCAAGGCCGCGCGCCCGGGCCGCGATCATCACGTTCTGCAGGAACATGCCGTAGTCGAGCCACGAGCCCTGCTCCATCACGCGGTCGATGGTGAAAATCAGGCCAACCGGCGCATGGAAGAATGCGTAGTTGCGTCCGTGCTGGGCCTGCATGCCGGTCTTGTTGTCGCGCGTCAGGCCGAGCAGCGCATACAGGTCCCAGCCGACCTTGCGCCGGCGGTCGACATACGGCGATACCCACTCGCGCGGGTAGTAGTCGTACTCCTCCTTGTGCGCGCCCAGCTGCTGCGGGTCGCCATAGACTTCGAGGATGCGCTGTGAAAGCCGCTGGCGGACCTCGCCGGTCAGCACATACACCTTCCACGGCTGGGTGTTCGAGCCGGACGGTGCGCGCGACGCAACCGAGAGAATCGCTTCGATGTCCTCGCGTGCGACCGGTGTCGGCAAAAAGGCGCGGATGGAACGACGGGAGGTGATCGCGTCATCGACGATCGCTTGGCCGGGTGTATTGATCATTGGTTTGTCAGGATGGTTTGCAGGAGTGCGCGGGCAGGCGCGGGAATCGGCGTCGGCTTGCGCGTGGCACGGTCGACATACACATGGATGAAATGCCCTTGCGCGGCGGCGGTGTCTTCATCACCGCGGAAAATGCCCACTTCGTAGCGGACGCTGCTGCCGCCGAGCCGGGACACGCACAGGCCGGCCGTCACCGGCTCGGGGAAGGCGATCGGTGAAAAATAATTGCAATGGGTCTCGACCACGAGGCCGATGGCCTCACCTGCATGGATATCGAGCGTGCCGTTGGCGATCAGGAACTGGTTCACCACGGTGTCGAACCACTGGTAGTAGACGACATTGTTCACATGGCCGTAGGCATCGTTGTCGGCCCAGCGCGTGGTGATCGGGTAGAAGTGTCGGAAGTCTGCGCGGGTTTTCGGGCTGTCTTTCATGGGCTTCTCATTATTTTTTTACGACGAAAGCGACGCCGGCGACGGCCAGCAGCATGCCCGCCATGCCTGCCAGGCCAAAGGCCTCGCCGAACAGCAGCCACGCAATCAGGGCCGTGACCGGCGGGGTCAGGTACATCAGGCTCGACACATGGGTGGCCGCATTTTTACGAATCAGTGCAAACAGCAGGAACATGGCGCCGATCGACAGTGCGAACACGGACCAGGCCAGGGCCAGCAGGAAATCCGGCGTCCATTGTACGGTGCGAAAATCGGGCGTCAGGTCTTCCAGCCAGATGGCCAGCGGCAGCGTCACCAGGGCCGATGCGCTGAACTGTATCGCGGCACCGCTGCGCAGGTCGAAGCGCGGGCAGAAGCGTTTCTGGTACAGCGTGCCCGCGGTAATCGACAACAAGGCGACAACGCAGAGCGACACGTTCAGCACCGAACTGCCGTCCGGCGTCAGCTTCTCCATCACCACCAGTGCCACGCCGGCCAGTCCCATCAATAGCCCGAGCCACTGCCGCGGCCGGACCGGCTCGCCGACCAGCGGTGCGGCGAAGCCGGTCAGCAGCGGCTGCAGGCCGACAATCAGCGCCGACAGGCCGGCCGGCATGCCGAGCTTGATCGCGCACCACACGCCCGACAGGTAGCCGGCCTGTACCAGCACACCGGCCAGCGCAATATGCGCCGCCTGCGCACCCGGCCACGGCGCACGGATCAGCATCAGCGCCGGCAGCAGCACGGCCAGCACGCCGAGATAGCGCAGCAGCAGGAAGGTGAGCGCCGGCGCATAAGGCAGGCCGAACTTGGCGACGATGAAGCCGGTACTCCAGATCAGCACGAACAGCAGCGGCATCGCGGCCTCGGCCAGAGGCATGCGCTCGGCCAGCGCGGTGCCGCTCATGCCGGCACCTGCACGCAGTAGCCGGCGGCGATGCCGACCGTCTGCAGGTGAATCGCGACAGTGTCCTCGATCACTCGCCCGTAGCCACCGGCCATCGCGATCGCCACCGGCAGACGTCGTGCACGCGCGGCGTCCAGCACGCGGCGGTCACGCTGTGCCAGACCATCAGCGCTCAGTTTCAGCCGGCCGAGCCGGTCACCCTCGTGCGGATCGGCGCCCGCGAGGTAGATGATCAGCTGCGGATCGAAGCGCGCGAACAATTGTGCCAGCGCCTCGTCGAGCTGCGCGAGATAGGCAGCATCATCGGTGCCGTCGGGCAGCGCGACATCGAGGTCGCTGCGTGCCTTGTCGAACGGGTAGTTGTTCTGGCCGTGCATCGACAGGGTAAATACCGAGTCGTCGTGCTCCAGGATGGCTGCCGTGCCATTGCCCTGGTGGACATCCAGATCGACGATGGCCACGCGCGACGCGCGCCGCTCCGCCTGCATCAGGCGCGCCGCAATGGCGGCGTCATTGAACACGCAAAAGCCTTCGCCACGGTCGGCATGCGCGTGATGGGTACCGCCGGCGAGGTTGACTGCAACACCGTCGCGGAACGCGGCACGGCAGGCAGCAATCGTCGCCCCCGAAGAGCGCCTCGATCGCTCCACCATCTCCGGCGACCATGGAAAACCGATTGCGCGCTGCTCCTGGGCCGACAGGGCGCCGCTGGCAACGCGGTGGATGTACTGCGGATGGTGAGCCAGCGCCAGCACGCCATCACTGGTGTGTGGCGCCTCTTCGAATTTCACCTGCGGCAGGGCCTGCGCCACTGCATCGCGCAGCATGCGGTACTTGCGCATCGGGAAACGATGCCCTTCTGGCAAGGGCAGCACGAAACGGTCGGTGTAAAAGGCCTTCACCCGCAGACACCTCGCGGACGACCTCGCGTGCCGGCGCAATGGCCGTCCGCGAGTCCCTGAATGACATTTGGTCCGATAACCATAAATTCTTGATGCACCGCAATAATTTTGCTTGACAGAGGGTCAATATCGACCAAGAATGTCGTCTGCTGCGACGCAACATACACCGCAGTCCGACCCCACCCGCCTTATGAGGAGACTCAATGCTCAACGCACCTGAACAGCTCACCGCCGTAGCACGCACCCAGCTCGCTTCGCAGCTGCAACTTGCCACTGCAGTCACCGACTCCATGATCGAGAGCATGGAGAAAGTCGTCGGCCTGAACCTGCAGGCTGCCAAAGCCACGCTTGAATCCTCGGTCGGCAGCGTCCAGCAACTGCTGTCCATCAAGGATCCGCAGGAATTCCTCTCCGCATCGTCCGCCCAGGCCCAGCCTCAGACCGACATCATGCTCACCTACGCACGCCACCTCGCCAGCATCGCGACCAGCACCCAGGTCGAACTGGCCAAGGCTGCCGAGACGCAGGTCACCGAAAGCAGCCGCCAGATGGTATCCATGCTGGACGAAATCAGCCGCTTTGCACCGGCA
>JAIXTG010000384.1 GCA_027484285.1 Oxalobacteraceae bacterium
CGGATATTGCCGCCGGCAGTCACCCGCTCGTTACCCTTGACCATGACCTTGGTTACCGTCGGCCGTTTGGTCGGATGGGTCTTCACGATGACGACCTCGCGCGGGCCTTTGCCGCGCGTAGGCTTCGCCTCTTTGGACTTGTCCTTCTTCGGGCGGTACAGCACCAGCAGTTTGCCGATGTGCTGCACGGGGGCGGCGCCGAGCTCGCTGCACAGCGTGTCGTAGTAGGAAAGCCGTGCTTCGCGGTCATCGCCAAGCACCCGGATCTTGATCAGCCCGTGGGCGTTCAGCGCGGCATCGGCTTCCTTCACGATCGCGGGCGTCAGGCCGGATTCGCCGATCATGACGACCGGGTTCAGTGCGTGGGCTTGTGAACGCAGTTCGCTGCGCTCTGCTGGGGTGAGGTCAAGCATAAATCCCTTCGAAAACACAGTATTCTACGTGAATGGCAAAGAACAAAGTTAACAAGAACTGGCTGCACGAGCACATCAATGACCCCTATGTGAAGCTCGCCCAGAAAGAAGGGTACCGTGCGCGGGCTGCCTACAAGCTCAAGGAGATCGACGAGGATGAAAAGCTGATCCGCCCGGGCCAGAACATCGTCGACCTCGGCTGCACCCCGGGCAGCTGGTCCCAGTACGCGCGCCGCAAGCTGGCCGGCAAGGAAGGGGGAGGGATCCGCGGAATGATCGTCGGGCTGGACATTTTGCCGATGGAGCCGGTCGCAGACGTTCAATTCATCCAGGGGGATTTCCGGGAGCAGGAGGTGCTCGATCAGCTCGAGCAGGCGCTCGGCGGCCAGAAGCTGGATCTGGTGCTGTCCGACATGGCGCCCAACCTGTCCGGGATTGCTGCCACTGATGCGGCCCGGGTCGAAGACATTATCGACCTCGCAATCGACTTTGCACGGCACCACCTGAAACCATCGGGAAGCCTGCTCGTCAAATGCTTCAACGCCAGCGGTTACACCCAGATCGTCGAGAAATTCCGGCAGGAATTCAGGGTGGTCACGCCGAAAAAGCCCAAGGCGAGCAGGGACAAGTCGTCGGAAGTCTTCCTGCTGGGCCGGGGATTGAAAAATCCGGCCTGAAATCTGCAAATTCCCGTAAATCGGTCTTGAAAAATCAGGGATTTAGCCTGATTTGGTCGATAGCAAGGGCGCTGCAATGGGAGTAGAATTTATTTCCAAGACAAGCCGCCCCCATCCGGCCGCCACCAAGGAGCATTCCGAGTGAACAACATGTTTTCCAAAGCCGCCATCTGGGTAGTGATTGCCCTGGTGCTGTTTACCGTCTTCAAGCAGTTCGACGAACGCGGCATTGCGAGCGGTGCCACGCCGATCGCCTACTCGGATTTCCTGGACGAGGTCAAAGCCCAGCGCATCCGTGAAGCCACCATCGAGGATCGCACTATTACCGCGATTACCAACGACGGCAAGAAAATCAGGGCAACCACCACCCAGCTCGACCGCGGCCTGATTGGTGACCTGGTCAACAATGGCGTGAAGTTCGACGTCCGCCAGCCCGAGCCGCCGTCGTTCCTCTCGCAGGTATTCATCTCCTGGTTCCCGATGCTGTTGCTGATTGGCGTCTGGATTTTCTTCATGCGTCAGATGCAGGGCGGCGGCAAGGGCGGTGCCTTCTCGTTCGGCAAATCGAAGGCCCGCATGCTCGACGAGAGCCAGAACGCAGTGACTTTCGCGGACGTCGCAGGTTGCGACGAGGCGAAGGAAGAGGTCGGCGAGCTGGTGGACTTCCTGCGCGATCCGACCAAATTCCAGAAGCTGGGCGGCCGGATTCCCCGCGGCGTCCTGATGGTTGGCCCCCCGGGAACCGGCAAGACGCTGCTGGCGCGCGCGATCGCGGGCGAAGCAAAAGTGCCCTTCTTCACGATCTCCGGTTCTGACTTCGTCGAGATGTTCGTCGGTGTTGGTGCATCCCGCGTACGCGACATGTTCGAGAACGCAAAGAAGCATGCGCCCTGCATCATCTTCATCGATGAAATCGACGCCGTTGGCCGTCATCGCGGCGCCGGCATGGGCGGCGGCAATGATGAGCGCGAGCAGACGCTGAACCAGCTGCTCGTCGAGATGGACGGTTTCGAAGCGAATGCAGGCGTGATCGTAATTGCCGCCACCAACCGCTCGGATGTACTGGACAAGGCCTTGCTGCGTCCTGGCCGTTTCGACCGTCAGGTCATCGTCGGCCTGCCGGATATCCGCGGTCGCGAGCAGATCCTGAACGTCCACATGCGCAAGGTGCCGATCGCTCCGGATGTCCGTGCCGATGTGCTGGCTCGCGGCACGCCGGGCTTTTCGGGCGCCGATCTCGCGAACCTGGTCAACGAGGCTGCCCTGTTCGCTGCCCGCCGCAGCAAGCGGCTGGTTGAGATGCAGGACTTCGAAGATGCCAAGGACAAGATCGTCATGGGTCCGGAGCGCAAGTCGGCCGTCATGCGCGAGGAAGAGCGCCGCAACACCGCTTATCACGAGTCCGGCCACGCCGTGGTAGCCAAGCTGCTGCCGAAGGCGGACCCTGTGCACAAGGTCACCATCATGCCGCGCGGCATGGCACTCGGCCTCACCTGGCAGCTGCCGGAGCATGATCGCGTGAACATGTACAAGGACAAAATGCTGGAGGACATTGCGATCTTGTTCGGCGGCCGCATTGCGGAAGAGATTTTCATGAACCAGATGTCCACCGGCGCGTCGAACGACTTCGAGCGTGCCACCAAACTGGCGCGCGCAATGGTGACCCGGTTCGGCATGTCCGAGACGCTGGGTACCATGGTGTACGAGGACTCTGACCAGGATTCCTATTTCGGCCGCATGTCGTCCAAGACGGTGTCGGAAGCGACGCAGCAAAAGGTCGATGGCGAAATCCGCAAGATCCTCGATGAACAGTACGGCCTGTCGCGCCGCCTGCTCGAGGAGCATCGCGAGAAGGTGGAGATGATGGCCAAAGCCCTGCTCGAATGGGAAACCATCGATGCAGATCAGGTAAACGACATCATGGCAGGTCGCGAGCCACGACCGCCCAAAGTGACGCCGACGTCGCGTCCCAACGGAGGTTCCACCGACGGCGGGGTCGAACCCGCCGCAGCACCGGCCTGACGCAAGTGCATCCAACCATTTGCGTGACAGTCTTTTGACGGGCCAATGCTGGAACGGGGCAGGGAGCGATCCCTGCCCCGTTTGCTTGTGCGGTACCATCGGAGCCGCCGGTCAGCCCCTCACCCGATACCGCACAGACCGCTTCCTCCCGTGCCAGACCGCATCCTTCGCCGCTCCTGCCTGAACCCTTGCATGCCGATGCCTGATTTTCCTGACACCCGACTTCATTGCGGACGCTATCGCCTCCCGATCGACGGCGATGATTTCCGGCCGCTGGTCATGGGGATCCTGAACGTGACTCCTGACTCGTTCTCCGACGGCGGACAATTTGCGGCGCTGGATGGCGCGATTTCCCATGCAGAGCGCATGATTGCCGACGGTGTCGACATCATCGATATCGGAGGCGAATCGACGCGTCCGGGGGCGCCTCCGGTGTCGGTGGAACAGGAGCTGAGCCGCGTGATGCCGGTGGTGTACGCACTGCGCGATTGCGGCAAGCCGCTGTCGGTCGATACGCGGCGCCCTCTGGTGATGCGCGAAGTCCTGATGGCGGGTGCCGACATGATCAATGACATCGAGGGTTTCCGCCATCCTGACAGTCTGGCAGCAGTCAGGGACAGCGATTGCGCCCTGTGTATCATGCACATGCAGGGCGAGCCTCAGAGCATGCAGCAGGCACCCCACTATGATGACGTCGTTGCCGAAGTTGGCGCATTTTTGCGTGAGCGTGTAGCTGCCGCCGAACGAGCGGGCATTGCGCGGCAGCGCATTTGCATCGACCCTGGCTACGGTTTCGGCAAGACTTTCGACCACAACCTCAAATTGCTGGCATGGCAGTCGGAGTTGCAGCAGGCGGTCGGGCTGCCGGTGCTGGCCGGTCTGTCGCGCAAGAGCACAATCGGTCACCTGACGGGGAAACCGGTGGAGCAGCGCCTCGCCGGCAGCCTTGGTGCTGCGCTGTTCGCTGCGATGAACGGCGCACGCATCATTCGCGTGCATGATGTGGCGGAGACTGTCGATGCGCTCAAGGTGTGGGAAGCGGCGCGACGGGCTCGCTGATATCGGAACATTACCAACAGAACGGAGAACCATGGGACGCAAGTACTTCGGGACGGATGGCATTCGCGGACGGGTTGGCGAGGCGCCAATCACGCCTGATTTTGTGATGCGTCTGGGGCATGCAGCGGGCAAGGTGCTCGCGCATGGCGCTGCAGGCGGCGGTCGTCCCACCGTCCTGATCGGCAAGGACACGCGCATCTCCGGCTACATGCTCGAGGCCTCGCTTGAAGCAGGGCTCTCTGCCGCCGGGGTCGACGTGATGCTCGCCGGTCCGATGCCGACACCGGCAATTGCCTACCTGACGCGTGCGCTGCGGCTGTCAGCGGGTGTGGTGATCTCGGCCTCGCACAATCCCTACCAGGACAACGGCATCAAGTTTTTCTCCGCATCCGGCAACAAGCTGCCCGATGCCGTCGAGGTCGCGATTGAGTCCGCTCTCGAGCAGCCGATGGATTGCGTCAGTTCCGAGCGGCTCGGCAAGGCCCGGCGACTCGACGACGCGCGCGGCCGCTACATTGAATTTTGCAAGAGCACTTTCCCCGGCGAGCTTGATCTGCGCGGCCTGAAACTGGTGGTCGATTGCGCTCATGGCGCCGCCTACCATATCGCGCCCGATGTCTTCCATGAGCTGGGCGCGGAAGTGGTCGCCATCGGCAATCAGCCGAATGGCCTGAACATCAACGACGGTGTCGGCGCGACCCATACCGATGCACTGGTTGCCGCCGTCTGTGCGCATCGTGCCGATCTCGGCATCGCACTCGACGGCGATGCCGATCGGCTGCTGATGGTGGACGCCGGCGGGCGTGTCTACAACGGCGACGAGCTGCTGTACCTGATCGTCCGCGACCGTTTCAGCAACGGTGGCATTCAAGGGGCGGTCGGCACCCTGATGACGAACATGGCGGTCGAGTCGGCTTTGCGCGAGATGGGCGTCGGCTTCGCACGGGCAAAGGTGGGTGACCGTTATGTGCTGGAAATGCTGCAGGAACGCGGATGGCAGGTGGGGGCAGAGGGCTCGGGCCACATGCTTTTCCTCGACAAGCACACCACCGGCGACGGCATCATCTCCGCGCTTCAGGTACTGTCCGCGCTGCGCCGCAGCGGCGTGACGCTCGCCGAGGGCACCGCCGGCATGCAGCTGTGGCCGCAGTCGCTGCTGAACGTCAGGCTGCGGCCCGGCTTCGACTGGCAGTCGAGCAGCGACTTGCGGGTTGCGCGCGAACAGGCCGAGGCGCAGCTGGGTAATGCCGGCCGCGTACTGATCCGTGCCTCTGGCACAGAGCCCCTGCTGCGGGTCATGGTGGAAGCACGCGATGCGGAATTGGCACGCGCTTTGGCCGGACGGATCGCTTCCTGCATTCCTGCCTGACAGAAATTGCAACAATTACGGTCGGCTGTCCGCCGATCGGGTATAATCTGCGTCCTCGGAGTGTGGCGCAGCCCGGTAGCGCACCTGCTTTGGGAGCAGGGGGTCCAAGGTTCGAATCCTTGTACTCCGACCACTTATGAAACGGGTTGTCAGCGACAACCCGTTTTTTTTGGCACCATCGCCGGCGCCGCAGCCGATTCAAGCACTGCCCATAGCTCAGTTGGATAGAGCAACTGCCTTCTAAGCAGTAGGTCGCAGGTTCGACTCCTGCTGGGCAGGCCAGTCCGCCATCTTTCCTCTCTTTCTGCAAGCCAGCACGGCTTTTGCCCCTGAGGGCAAGTTGCATCTCCGCTATAAAAAGTATACTGACGGAAACTTTTTTCTGTGGAGCGATGCCTATTTATCCCGCATCTGACCTTCGTTGCAAAGGTGGCAAATGAGTCGCCTGGTGCGGCCTGTGGTTACCGTTCATGACGAGCGCGAGGCCGCGCGGCATGCGCGGGGTCGGGTATTCGTGGTCGACGATGACGACGCAGTGCGATCGGCGGTAACTGCCGTGCTTTCGCACGAAGCTTATGCGGTATCCGAATTTCGCTCTGCGGAGGACTTTCTCGAGCAGGTGCAGCGAGCGGATCCCGTTTTTCCCGGACCTGCCTGCCTGCTGCTCGATCTGAAAATGCCCGGCGTGTCCGGTCTTGATCTTCAGCAACAACTCGCCCGAGACTGGCCCAACCTGCCCATTGTTTTCATGAGCGGGGGCAGCAGTGCAGGCGAGGCGGTACAGGCGCTGAAAGGCGGGGCGCTTGATTTTCTTGTAAAGCCTTTCGATGACGAGCAGCTGATGGCAGCCGTCGCCCATGCACTGGCCAGAAACGCCGAAATGGAACGGTCGCTCCTGTCGGCACAATCGAACGAGCGCCGCTTTGCTGAGCTTTCCGGACGGGAGTCGCAGATCGCCCGCATGGTTGCAGCCGGCTTGCGCAACCAGCAGATTGCCGACCGCCTTGGGATTGCCGAACGAACCGTCAAACTGCACCGCATGCACATGATGCGCAAGCTTGGAACAACCAACCTTATCGATCTCGTTCGTTTGCTGGACAGTTTGCCCTAACCTGATTGCCCCTTCGGTCTATAGGCAAATCAGTTTCCATTAGATAATTTTTGCAAATCCATGCCGGATCAGCGGCAAAGTTTTTTCCAGTGTGAAGAAGTTGACGGAGAGTGTTCCATGTCCGAAACCCCGCCTTCGCAAGAAGAATCGCCGCTACTCCCGGGCTTTCAAGCGGAGCAGAAAACTGTTTCCGCGCCGATCCGCGAAATGTCCTTGCGCTGGCTGGCAGGCATTGAACCCGATCAGTTTCGTGAATGCCACGAGTATTTGTTGGCTGTGCGCCTTGCTCGTCACATGAGCAAGACCGACATCGTCAAGGCGAGCATGATCGGGGGCGATCCGCAGACCGGCGTATCGCTGCCTACCGTATCGAAAATCGAGAGCGGCAACTATGGCGAGCCCGGTTTTCGCACCATGGTCAGGCTGGCGCGCGCCTACGGCATACCGTTGAGTTCGCTGGAGCGGTTTTTTTTCTGAGCCGGTGTCCCTTGGCGGCGATATCCCATGGCTCCCCGCCTCCGGGTGCGGAGGATCCGATCGAAGGAGCGCGTCTCAGGCAGGCACGCGAGGGTAAAGGCTTGTCGATCGCCGAGGCTGCGCGCATCCTGACGCTGTCGCGTGCCCAGGTTGAACAGATCGAGGGTGGCGGCAGCGCTGCCTTTTACAGTCCGCGTCACAAACTGCTAGCCGTCCGCAAGTACGCAGCA
>JAIXTG010000290.1 GCA_027484285.1 Oxalobacteraceae bacterium
CGCACGAGCGCCGGATTGCATGCGCGAGCGCAGCGTCGTCGCGCTGCATCAGTTCACCGATGTGCTGCTCCTGCCAGCGGAAGAATTCGGCGTCGATGATGGCGCCATGCTTGATGACCTCGGCCATGCCGGCGGACAGCTCGCGGTCCGGGAGCGAAGCGAGGGTCGCCGTGTCTGCCAGCACAGACTGCGGCTGGTAGAAGGCACCGACCATGTTCTTGCCCAGCGGGTGGTTGATCGCCGTCTTGCCGCCCACGGAGGAATCCACCTGCGCGAGCAGCGTGGTGGGCACTTGCACAAAGGGCACGCCGCGCATGTAGGTTGCGGCCGCAAAACCGGTCATGTCACCGATCACGCCGCCGCCCAGTGCGACCAGGGTCGTCTTGCGGTCGCACTTGTTTTCCAGAAGTGCAGTGAAGATCTGCATCAGGCTGTCGACGTTTTTTTCTTCCTCGCCGTCGGGCAGCACGATGGGGATGCACTGCTTGCCGGCTGCCTGCAGCATCGTCGACAGGCGCTCGAGATAAAGCGGCGCGACCACGGTATTGGTGACGATCGCGACCCGCTTTCCCGGCACGTGGCTGGCAAACGCGCCATCTTCAAGCAGGTGGCGACCAATCACGATCGGGTAGCTGCGCTCGCCGAGGTCGACGGTCAGCTGGGCAAAAACGGAGGATGAAGAATTCATGAAGCAGCTTGTTCGGAACGATGGGGAGCCTCGACGGCAGTGGCAGGCGCTTCGGCTTCTGCAGCCGCCGGCGCTGCCGGCTCGAGCTGCGCCAGGATCGTCTGGACGATGGACTGCACGTTCGGCCGGCCGGTCTCGATCGTGATGTGCGCAACTTCCTGGTACAGGGGGCCGCGCTCGCGCGCCAGCGCCTCGATGGTGGCTTTCGGATCGGCCGTCTGCAGCAGCGGCCGGTTGCGATCGTGACTGGTCCGCTGCAGCAGGCTGGCGACCGATGCCCGCAGGTAGATCACCGTACCGCGCTCGTGCAAGTACTGGCGGCTTTGCGGATTCAGCACCGCCCCGCCGCCGGTGGCCAGCACGATGCCCTGCTGCGAAGTCAGGTCGCGGATCACGTCGGCTTCGCGCTGACGAAAACTGGCTTCGCCCTCGATTTCGAAGATCAGCGGAATCGATGCGCCAGTGCGCGCCTCGATCTCGTGGTCGGCATCGATGAAGCGCAGGCCCAGCCGGCGCGCCAGCGCCCGGCCAATCGTGGTCTTGCCCGAGCCCATCAGCCCGACGAGGAAAATATTGGAATTCGGCGTCAGCATGGTGACCGTTGCAGGGGTGTTTCCCCGGAAAGGTCACAGTTTATCCCATCCGGACGCGCCGATTCCGCTCAGGGTGGCGGCGCGGGCCGGCTGCCAGCCATGTCGGTCATGATGCGCGGCGTGATGAAGATGAGCAGTTCTTTCTGGACCCGCAACTGTCCGGTACTGCGAAACAGGGCTCCCAGGCCCGGAATATCGCCCAGCACCGGCACCTTGACCACATTGCTCCGCTCATCCTGAGTGAAGATGCCGCCCAGGACGACGGTACCGCCGTTCTCGACCTGCACATTGGTCTTCACATGTTTGGTGTCGATGGCATAGCTGGTGCCCACCGCAATCCCGCGTGAATCCTTGGCCACATCGACCGTCAGCAGGATATTCCCGTCAGGCGTGATCTGCGGCGTGACTTCGAGCTTCAGGTTCGCCTTTTTGAACTGTATCGAGGTCGCGCCGCTGCTCGTCGCCTGCTGGTACGGAATCTCTTCACCCTGCTCGATGATCGCTGGCTGCTGGTCGGCGGTCACCACACGCGGACTGGAGATGATTTTTCCCTTGCCATCGGCCTGCAGGGCGGAGAGTTCGAGATTGAGGAAACGGTTGGCACTGGCATTGAACAGGCTGAACCCGATCGTGGCGGCGGTATTGGTACCGATCCGGTCGGCCGGCAGGTTCACGAACTGGGTGTTCTGTACCTGGCCGACAACAGGGCCGGCCGGGCCGATCTGGTCATTGACCCCCTGGTAATTGCCGCCGATGGCGAGCCGGGCATTGCCGGGCAGGTTAATGCCGGGCGGGTTGTTGCGGTCGAGGTAGCCCAGCTTCACGCCGAGATTGCGGTTGAAGCTGTCGTCGGCCTCGACGATGCGGGCCTCGATCAGCACCTGCCGCTGGGGAACATCGGTAATCTGTATAAGGCGGCGCACTTCCTCGAGCTTGGCCGGCGTATCGGTGACGAACAACTTGTTGGTACGCGGCTCGGCAGAGGCACTGCCGCGGCGCGACA
Organism: Oxalobacteraceae bacterium; assembly: GCA_027484285.1. Taxonomy (GTDB): domain Bacteria; phylum Pseudomonadota; class Gammaproteobacteria; order Burkholderiales; family Burkholderiaceae_D; genus Pernthalerella. The sequence goes on from JAIXTG010000290.1 coordinate 2,285, forward strand.
GGATGCTGCTCCTGCCCGGCTGGCCGTCGAGGCCGAACACCTTCTGGAACGCCTCGGCCTTCTGGTAATTGAGCTGGAAAGTCTCGGTCACCAGCGGTTCCAGCTCGGAGATCTGCGCCCGCTGCTCGAGTTCAAGCCGCTCCTTGGTCAGCAGTTCGTCCCTGGGCGCAATCCACAGCACGTTGCCATGGCGACGCATGTCCAGTCCGCGCGCCTGCATCACGATGTCGAGGGCCTGGTCCCATGGCACGTCTTTGAGGCGCAGCGTGAGGCTGCCACTGACGGAATCGCTGGCCACGACATTCAGGCCGGTGAAGTCGGCGATCACCTGCAGCAGCGCGCGGACGTCAATGTTCTGGAAATTCAGGGACAGCTTCTCGCCGCGGTAGCCGCGCCCGTTGCCCCGCTCTTCGGCCTTCGGCGGCCGCACCTCGACCACCAGCCGGCGGTCCGCCTGCCACGCGATGTAGTCCCATTGGCCGCGCGACTCGATGGACAGCCGTGCAACGTCCCCGTTGGTCCCGGCAATGATGGCCTGCACCGGCGTGCCGAAGTCGCTGACGTCCAGCCGACGCCGCAGCACGTCGGGAAGCCGCGCCTTCATCAGGTCAACCACGACCGACTGCCCCTGTCGGCGCACGTCAACTGCAGCCTGCGGGCTGGACAGGTCGATGACGATCCGACCGGTACCTCCGTCGCCGCGACGAAAATCGATATCGACAACCGAGACCCGCTCGCTCGCGACCTCCGCTGAGCGCCCGGCCGACGATTCTCCCGCGGCCGGCTCGAACAGCGTGAGTAACAGCTCGCTGTCACGCACCTCGGTGTCAAAACCCATCGGGCGCTTGAGGTTCAGCACAAGCCGTGTGCGGCCGGCCGCCTGCACGATGTCGACATGGCGGATTTCGCCGCGATTCAGCAGGCGGCGAGTCTGCCCGGTCAGGTTGATCGTATCCGGCAGATCAATCACGATTCGGGGCGGCGTGGTGGTGGAGAAGCTGGGTGGCTTCGCCGACAGCGGTTCTCGCAGCCGTATGCGCAGCCCGGCTTGCGCGCCCTGCGACATGGCCTCGACCTGGCGAACGGCATTCGGCGCGGCCAGCGCGGCGCTCGACCACACTAACCAGCAGCAGGCGCCCAGCATCAGCCAGCGTGCGATCGACGTCATCAGCGCCCCTCCAGTCGCAGTTGGGCACGGCGCGGGCTCCATGTGCCGCCGCCGTCCCGAACCAGTTCTTCGATCTCAATGCTGTCCTCGTTAATCGCTGCCACCTTCCCGAAATCCTGGCCAAGGTGGCCGCCCGGCCGCACCGAGTAGATCAGGCGATCGGCTTCCACCAACGCCACGCGCTCGGCTCCGCGGCGCAAAATGCCGACCAGCCGCAGCCGGTCGAGTGCAAAGGATTCCAGCGGCTCGCGCACGCGCCGGAGGTCCGGCTCGATGCCGGCCCCGCCCGCAGTCCCCCCGGTAACGCTCAGGCGGGTCGGGTCGAACGGATCGCCTCGCGTGCCCGCCTCATAGCGGAACGCGGGTGTCACCAGTTCAGGAATGGCTTGCCCGGGTACGGGCGGCTGCCGCTTGCGTGCCGCCTCCATCCAAGCGACCAGATCCTCTTCCTGTTCAAGGCCGCAGCCGGCAAGCAGGCTTGCCGTAACCAGCCATGCGCCTGCCCGCTTCACTGGCGCCCCTGCCGCTTGCTGCCGGGCGCCTTGCTACCCTGCTCGCCAGGCTCGAGGTAGCGATAGGCGTGCGCAACGCAATCAAACGCAAGAACGCCATCGCGCTGCCGGGCCAGACTGATGCGGTCGATGCTCACGATGCGGCCCATGTTGGCGACATCGCTGACAAACCCGGCCAGTGCATGGAAAGAGCCGTTGAGCCGCATTTCCACCGGCAGTTCCGCAAAATAATCGCCGACTTTTACCTGCCCCGGCTTGAACAGTTCGAACTGAAGCCCACGCAACGCACCCGCACGACTGATGTCTGAGAGCAGCGCATCCATTTCCGCTTTGCCGGGCAACTGGCGCTCGAGCTGTTCCACCAGGATTTTGACTTCCGCTTTTTGGCGACGCAGGCTGTCGAGGTGACGTGCCTGGGCCAGCTTGTCCTCGAATGCAGTGCGCAGACGCTGCTCGAGGGCCTGCCCCTCGTCCAGCGCCTGCCACTGGGCGGACCATGCGAACCAGCCTCCGGCCGCAATTACCCCGAACAGCACGGCCAAGATGCACACTGCGCGTGGCAGCAGTGGCCATAGCCCGGGGTCACGACCCTCGAGTCCGCGGAACTGCATCGCCAACGCACGCAGGCGCTCGGCGCCGTCGTTCTGCATGAACATCATCGCGCCCCCCCGCCTTCGGAACCTCCGGCAAGGTCGAGTGCAATCGGAAACTCGACCAGCCGACGCGCATCACGCGCCTGTCCAAGCGTCACCGCCTTGACCTCGACCAGTTCGGGACGACCAAGCCAGCCGGCATGGCTATCGAGCGCATGGAGCAGGTCGGACACGCCGCTATTCGACAGTGCATGCCCGGTCAGCACAGTACGTTCGGCCTGCTTCACGGAGGTCAGCACCACGCCCGGCGGCACTCGCTCGACCAGTTCGTCAAGCAGGCGAATGGTGCGGGCACGCCTGCCCTGCAGGTGCTCGACCGACGTGCGGCGTGCATTCAGGGCATTGATCTCGTCGCGCAGGCCGCGCACTTCGTTCAGGCGCACATCGAGTTGGGCGTTCTCCTGCTCCAGCTTCTGGTTGCGTTCATGCTGGCTCGCCAACCGGCCGGCATTGAACGCAACGACCGCAAATACGACCGCCACGCCAAGCATGGCGGCCAGCACAAGCAGCCGGCGGAATTCACGTTTGCGCGCACCGCGCCTGTCCTCTCGCCATGGCAACAGGTTGAATTGGCTCACCGGGGAAAACTCCGCAGCGCGAGTCCGCATGCAAGCAGGTCCGCCGAGGCCTGCTGCTGCGCTGGCGGCAGCCTGCGCGCCGGATTGCCGGCCATGCCTGGCAGCGGGTCGGGCACGGTGACACCCATGCCCGTGGCCTGCGCCAGCAAAGCCGGCAGCGCCGGCGGAACGGGACCCGGCAAATACACATGAACAGGAGCGGGATGGGCCGTGGATGCGCAGAACAGCTGCACGAGGCGGTCGAACTCATGGCAGACCTGTTCACATTCCTCGGCGTCGCGGCGGGACAGGCACTGCCCAAGTTCGCGCTCGTACAGCAATTCCGTGCCGAGCACGAAAAGGCAATGGATATGCTCGTCATTGATGTGCAGGATGGCGACTGGCCGGGCAGGTTGGGTGGTGCGTTCAGCCTCGGCCAGGCCGATCACCTCGGCCAGCACATGAGACTCGACGTCGACGATGCGCGGCTTCAGTCCGGCCGACAGTGCCAAATCCATTCTTTCTTCGATCCGCTCCTTGCGTGCGGCGACCAGCATCACATCCACAAAGCCAGGCTGCCCTGCGGTCGGCCCTAGTACCGCGAAATCGATCCCGGCTTTTTCGCGCGGAAAAGGAAGTATTGCGTCGGCTTCCGCCTCGATCTCGATTTCAAGGTCATCTTCATGCGGCGGCTGGGGCAGCGAAAGAACTTTCTTCATTACCAAGCCCGCGGGCAGCGCCAGCGCTGCGTCTCGCAGCCGGGTACCACTGGTGCGCACGGTCCGGCGCAGGACCTCGGCCAGTATCTCGGGCTGCACGACCGCACCGTCGCGCAGCACCCCCGGTGGCAAGGGCTCGGAAGCGGCATGCCGAACCTGCAGCGGCCATCCCGGTGCTGCCAGTTCGACCAGATGGATTGCAGCTTCGCCGATGTGAACGCCAAGCACCGGGTCGCGAGACTGCCCCAACCATCGATCGAGAAAAAACATCGCCTGCGCTCCGGGTTGTCGATTTAGAAATGCGTCGCGGATGCTAGCAAGCAGCTTTCCAAAATGTAAAGTCGCCGGTGTTGTCCGTTGTCAAATGCTGACTGAATCCCGTGGGAACCTTGAAAAGAGGCTGGAAGGCGAGGGTGAAACTGCACGCTGTTTCGACGCCGGGCGAGCGAGAACAGGCCGCTATAATGAGCGCCATCAACCAATCCGCACTCCCCCCTTCCTGAATGAACAATTCCCCCTCGTCCGATGCTGCGGACAGCGGCAAAGGCCGCGCCCGACTGCCCGGCCCGGTAAAAGCGGCGCTTGGCCTGCTCGGCATCCTTTCCGGCTTGGCAGTCATCGGCTTGTTGCTGCTCGGTTTCATGCTGATGATGGCTTATCCGAACCTGCCGGATATCGATTCGCTGGCAACGTATCAGCCCAAAATGCCGCTCAGGGTGTTCTCGGCCGACAATGTGCTGATCGGTGAGTTCGGCGAGGAACGCCGCAGCCTCGTGCGCTACAAGGACATTCCGAAAGTCATGAAGCAGGCGGTGCTGGCGATCGAAGACGACCGCTTCTACCAGCACGGCGGTGTCGATTACTGGGGCATCCTGCGCGCGGCGATCCACAATGCGCTTGGCGGCAGCCGGCAAGGCGCCTCCACCATTACGCAGCAGGTCGCGCGCAATTTCTTCCTGTCGAGCGAACAGACCGTCAAGCGCAAGCTGTACGAGGTACTGCTGGCCTGGAAGATCGAGCAGACACTGACCAAGGACCAGATCCTCGAGCTGTACATGAACCAGATTTACCTTGGCCAGCGCTCGTACGGCTTCGCCTCGGCTGCCCAGATTTACTTCGGCAAGAAACTGTCCGACATCAGCACCGCCGAGGCCGCCATGCTGGCCGGCCTGCCCAAGGCACCATCGGCCAATAATCCGGTAGTCAACCCCAAGCGCGCGCGGGCGCGACAGCAGTACATCCTGCAGCGCATGCACGATCTCGGCTATATCACTGCCGCTCAATATGACGAGGCGCGCAAGGAGAAGCTGAAAATCAAAATGGACAGCAATGACTTCGGCGTGCATGCGGAATTTGTCGCCGAGATGGCACGCCAGATGGTGTACGACCAGTTCAAGGAAGACGCCTATACGCGCGGCCTGAACGTCTTCACCACCATCACCAAGGCTGATCAGGATGCGGCCTATCTCGCCCTGCGGCGCGGCGTGCTCGATTACGAGAAGCGCCAGCCCTACCGCGGCCCCGAGGGATACATCGAGGTACCGGCGAACAAGAGCGAAGCCGAGGCTGCGATCGAGTCCGCGCTGGCCGAACATCCGGACAGCGATGGCATCGTGGCCGCGGTCGTGCTGACTGCCGCCGGCAAGCAGGTGCGCGCCATGCTGGCCTCGGGTGAAGAGGTGACGATTGCCGACACCGGCATAGGCATGGCTGCCAGCGCGCTTGGAGAAAAGGCGCCGGCCAACCGGCGGATCCGGCGCGGCGCGATCATCCGCCTGGTGCAGGAAGGCAGCAACTGGTCAATCATTCAGTTGCCCGAGGTCGAGGCGGCCTTCGTCGCAGCCCATCCGGACGACGGTGCAATTCGTGCGCTGGTGGGCGGGTTCGACTTCAACCGCAACAAGTTCAACCACGTCACCCAAGCCTGGCGCCAGCCCGGCTCGTCATTCAAGCCTTTCATCTATTCGGCAGCGCTGGAGAAGGGATTCTGGCCCGGCACCATGGTCAACGATGCCCCGCTGGTCTACGCGGCGGCACAGACCGGCAGCCAGGCATGGGAGCCGAAAAACTACGACGGCAAATTCGAAGGGATGATGTCGATGCGGCGCGGACTGACCAAGTCGAAGAACATGGTCTCGATCCGCATCCTCGACAAAATCGGGCCGCAATATGCGCAGGAATTCGCGACCCGCTTCGGCTTCGACCCGGACAAGAATCCGCCCTACCTGACCCTCGCACTGGGTGCCGGTGCCGTCACCCCGCTGCAGCTGGCCGGCGCCTATGCGGTCTTCGCCAACGGGGGCTACAAGGTCAACCCCTACCTGATCTCGAAGATCACCGACAACAGCGGCAAGACGCTGTTCAAAGTCGAGCCGGAGCGCGCCGGCGATGAAGCGCTGCGGGTGATCGACGGGCGCAACGCCTTCCTCGTCGACAGCATGCTGAAAGACGTGATCCGGCACGGTACCGCGACCCGTGCGCTGTCGCTCAAGCGCACTGATATTGCGGGCAAGACCGGCACCACCAATGACTCGATCGATGCGTGGTTTGCCGGCTACCACCCGAAACTGGTGGGCGTGGCATGGATAGGCTTCGACAAGCCACGCAATCTCGGCAACCGCGAAACCGGTGGCGGCCTCGCGCTGCCGATCTGGATCGGCTACATGCAGAAGGTGCTGCCCGCGCTGCCGGCGGTCGAACTCGAGGTGCCGTCCGGCGTGGTAGCGCACAACGGCGACCTCATGTACGGCGAATATTCAGAGGCCGGGCTGGGTGTGCTCGGCGACGAGCCCAGGCCGGCGGCACCCGAAGATCCGCAGCAGGAAACGCAGAAGAGCGAAATCTTCTGATCTCGCCGCCCGGCTTCAGGCACTGATGGTCAGGGCGGTGCCAGACTGTGCGCTGCCCAGCGCCGACAGTGCCGCAAAAAGCTCGGAACCATCGCGGGTATCGAGCCAGCGGCCGCCGTCGAGCCGGTAGTGGAAACCGCCGGCCCGCGCAGCGACCCAGATTTCGCGCATTGGCGCCTGGGTGTTGACGATGATCTTGCTGCGGTTATCGAATTCAATCTCAAGCACATTGCCACTGCGGCTGCACTCGACGTCTACGCCGGCCTCGTCGCCGGCCCGCTCGAACCCGGCCTCGACCGCATC
>JAIXTG010000127.1 GCA_027484285.1 Oxalobacteraceae bacterium
ATGTCGACCCATTTCCCGTTCAGCCCGGTGCCGCCGTACCAGCCGGACTGGAAGCGCGTGCTCGGCGAGCAGCCGTTCGATGCGCCCGACATCGCGCGCGTGCAGTCGGAAAAAGTCAATTGGCTCGACATGCGGCCCGATTACCTGCGCACGGTCAACTATGCCCATACCTGGCTGGCCGGCTATTTCCGCCGGCCGGCGCCGCGCGAGACGGTGTACCTGCTGATCGGCGACCACCAGCCGACCACCAATGTGGCGGGCGAGGGCGCGCGCTGGGATGTGCCGGTCTATCTGGTGGCGCGCGATCCGGCGCTGCTCGATCGTTTCCGTGCGCTCGGTTTCAGCGACGGCCTGCATCCGGCGCCCGCACCGCTGGGCGGACTGCACGACCTCGGCGCGGCAGTGCTACGCGCGTTCGGCGACGATGCTGCGCAAGGAACGGCGCCGCACTGAAGCGCCGGCCAGCACCAGCATCAGCCCGGCCAGCGCGAGTGCGTCATGGTTGTGCGGACCTTCGGCGACTGCGAGGGCTGCCGCACAGGCGGCCAGCAGCAGCGCCAGCGCATTCACCCACTGCCGCGGCGCCGGCTCGGACGCCAACAGCAGCCGCTGCAGCAGCAGTGGAACGAGCGGCGCGGCCAGCAGCGGCCATGCAAGATCCAGATAGCGGCCGTCTGCCAGCAGCCAGAGCGCGCCGGCGGTGGTTGCGACCAGGCCGGCAACGCGCAGTCCCGGCAGCAGTGTGCGGCGGGCTGTCACGCCGGCCATCGTGCCGGCCAGCGCCAGCGCTTCGACCGTTGCCCAGGCCATCGCGGCCAGCAGCCAGGCCGAACGGGCCAGCCACGGCGCGCTGAACGGCGCCAGCAGCAGCAGCTCGCGCAAGGACAGCCAGGCCAGCTGGCCGAGCAGCGCGCCGGCCAGCAATGCGACGCCGGCCCGGCCGCCGGTCGATCCCGGCGTGCGGCGCACGAGCGCAAGCAGCAGCAGGGCCAGCGCACCGGCCAGTGCTGCCAGCGCGGCCGAACGCCTGCCGTCCGGCACCGGGCCGGCAGCGCTGTAGCGCGCGCTGCCATCCGAGCGGAACACGCCCCAAGCCGCGCCCGCCACACCTTCCAGCGATGCCTTCCATGGCTGGTCGTAGGCTTCGATCACATTCAGCGGCAGGTCCTGCGCACGCAGCAGCAGCTCGCGCAGGAAGCGGGTCTGTTCGAGCGTGCCGGGACGCGCGCCTTCGCGCATGCGGCCGGCGGCCGGCCAGCCGGTTTCGCCGATCACCACCGGCAGCGGCGACAGGCTGGCCTGCATGCGTGCATGGGTATCGATGACATGGTCGACCGCGCGCTCCGCCTGCACCGGCCGGTCTTCCCAGTAGGGCAGGATGTGCACCACCGCTTCGTCGACCTGCGGCAGCAGGGTGTCGCGATGCCGGAGCCAGAACTCCCAGACATCGGCATAGGCGACCGGCACCGGCGAGCGGGCGCGCGCGTCGGCCAGCAGGACAGCCAGCCCGGCCGGCGGCAGCTCGCCGCGCAGCAGGGTCTCGCTGCCGACCACCAGCCGCTCGACGATGTCGGCATGCTCGCGGGCCAGCGCCAGCGCGCGTTCGAGCTCGATGCGGTTCAGCTGCGCATCGCTGCCTATCCATGCGCCGAGCCAGACGCGAAGGCCAAGCCCGCGCGCAATGCCGGGCACGGCATCGAGGCCGTTGGCCATGCCGTAGATGCGCACGCAGCGGGTGACGCCGGCCAGCTGCGCGAGGTCACGCGCGATGTCCTGCGCAGGTATGATCAGGTCTTTGTCATTCGGCGACGTGCCGGGCGTGCGGAACGGCGCATACGACAGGCAGGGCAGGCGCAGCCCGCCAGCGTCCGGCAGCGGCGCGCGCAGCGGGGCCGAGTGCAGCATCCACAGCAGGGCGCTGGCCAGCAGCAGGAGGGCGAGCACTGCCGCCCGGCGCACGTCAAGCGGCGCGCGCATGGCTTGCGTTAGTGTCGTAGTCGCGCATGGTCATCCGGCAGGTGCGAGGGATCGGCCGCATGCTAACACCATCATCCAGGAGGAGCCTCGCGCCGATGCGAGCTGGTCTCAATCATGTCTTGTCCGGTGCCGCGCATGGCGGCTGAGCGATGGCGCGGCCGGCTGGCCGCGGTGCTGGTCGCGCTTCTGCTCGCGCTGGTCCACGCCGCCCTCTGGTGGGGGCTGAACCGGCCGCTGCCTGCGCCGGATGTGGCCGGGCCGGTGGGCGGGCTGGCGCTCAGCGCCTACCAGCGCTGGCAGCAGCCGCGCGGCGATGCGCGTCCGACCGACGCCAGCCTCGCGCAGGACCTCGCGCTGCTGGCCGGCGTCACGCCGCGCATCCGCAGCTACAGCACGCTCGAAATGCCGCAGCTGCCGGCGCTGGCCGACCGGCACGGGCTGCGGCTGGCGCTCGGCGCGTGGCTGGGACCGGATGCCGCGCGCAACGAGCGCGAACTGGCGCTGGCGATCGCGGCCGCGCGCAGCCACCCAAGCGTCGAGCGCCTGATCATCGGCAATGAAACCCAGCTGCACCAGCGCCTCGGTTTCGCCGCGCTGGCACGCGAACTCGATCGCGTGCGCCGCGAGGTGGCGGTACCGGTATCGACCGCCGAACCCTGGCATGTGTGGCTGCAGCAGCCGGCGCTGGCGGCGCATGTCGACTTCATCACCGTGCACCTGCTGCCGTACTGGGAGAAAGTGCCGGTCGAGCAGGCGGTCGGGGTGGCGCTCGCGCGCTATCGGCAGGTGGTCGAGCGCTTTCCCGGCAAGCCGGTGGTGATCGGCGAAGTCGGCTGGCCGGGACGCGGCATCACGCAGGGCGCGGCGGTGGCCGACCCGGCTGCGCAGGCGCAGTTCGTGCGCAGCTTCCTCGTACATGCACAGGCGCTGCAGCTCGACTATTACCTGATGGAGGCGATCGACCAGCCGTGGAAGGCCACGATCGAAGGACGCGCCGGCGCCCACTGGGGATGGTTCGATGCCTACCGCGTGCCGAAATTCGCGCTGTCCGGCCCGGTCGAGCGCGACCCGTGGTGGCGCAACAAGGCGCTGCCGTCGGTGCTGCTCGGCCTGCTGTTCACGCTGCCTTTCCTGCTGAAGTTTTCCCATCTCGGCCTGCGTGCGCGGCTTGCGTTCGGCGGCGTCGCGCATGGCATCGCGGCCGGCAGCGTGCTGATGGTGACCTTGCCGCTGGTCGATTACCTGCGGCCGCTGGATATCGCGGTCTGGCTGGGGCTGATGCCGGCGCTGGCGCTGATTGCGCTGCTGCTCGCAGCGCAGGCATTCGAATTCGCGGAACTGTACTGGCCCGGCGGCCTGCGGCGCAGCGCCCTGCCATTGCCGGCACCGGCCGGGGCGCTGGTGCCGGCGGTCGGCGTTCACATCGCCTGCAGCAACGAGCCGCCGGCCATGGTGATCGACACCCTGCGCAGCGTGCTCGCGCTCGACTGGCCGGCGCTCGACATCTGCGTGGTCGACAACAACACCGCGGACGCGGCGCTGTGGCGGCCGGTGGCAGCCTTCGTCGAATCGCTCGCGGCCAGCCTGCCGGGCGCATGCATCACGCAATCCGGCGACGACGCCGCATTGCGCATCGAGGTACGGGCCGACGGTCGCCGCATCTGCTTCCTGCACCGGCCGCAGCTGGCGGGTTTCAAGGCGGGCGCGCTGAATCTCGCGCTGCAGGAAACCGGCGCGGATGCGGGATGGATAGCGGTAGTGGATGCGGATTACCGGGTGCAGCCGGACTGGCTGCGCTCGCTGGCCGGGCATCTGGCGGATCCGTCAGTGGACATCGTGCAGTCGCCGCAGGCGCATCGCACTGACCCGGCGCGTCCGCTGGAGCGGCTGATGAATGCGGAGTACGACGGTTTTTTCCGCATCGGCATGCACCACCGGCATGAGCGCAACGCGATCATCCAGCACGGCACGATGACGCTGGTGCGCGCCGCCCGGTTGCGCGGGCTCGGCGGCTGGGAGACGCGCTGCATCTGCGAGGACACCGAACTCGGATTGCGGGTGCTGGCTGCCGGCGGCCGCGCGCTGTATGTCGACCGGGTGGCCGGCGCCGGGCTGCCGCCGGCCGACAGCGTCAGCTATTTCCGGCAGCGCCGCCGCTGGGCCTGCGGCGCAATGCAGATCCTGCGCCGCCACGCGGCTGCATTGCTGCGCAGCGGCCGACTGACGCCCGGCCAGCGCTATCACTTCCTTGCCGGCTGGCTGCCATGGTGGGGCGATACGCTGCACCTGCTGTTCAGCGTGGCCGCGATCGGATGGACGCTGGCCGTGATTGCGGCGCCGGCCCTGTTCGGCCTGCCCGACCTGCTGTTCCTGCTGCCGATCGCTGCCTTCTTCCTGTGGCGGCTGCTGCTGGGCCCGCTGCTGCATGCGCGCCGGGTGGGCGGCTGCTGGCGCGAGATCGCCGGCGCGGCGCTGGCCGGCATGGGGCTGTCACATGCGATTGCCGGCGGCGTGCTGTGGGGACTGTTCGGGCGGGATGCGCGCTTCGAGATCACGCAGAAGGCCGGCGGTACGCGCCCGCCCCAGCAGCCGTGGCTCAGGCATGCGAGCTCGGTTCGGCAGGAAGCGCTGCTGCTGGGCGCGCTGGCGACATGCCAGTGGCTGCTGGCGCAGGCGGCGCCTTCGCTGCCGGCGGAGCCGACGTCGCTGGCCGGCTGGCAGGCCGTGCTGGCGGTGCAGTCGCTGCCCTATCTGGCGGCACTCGTGCTGGCCACCATCTCGTGGCGTTCGGTCGCGCGCCTTCCGGCGACGCCGCATACGGCGCATTCGGCCAGCCCAGCAGCATCGACGCCGTCGCCGAGCGGAACGCCAGCAGCTCGAGGTCAGGCGCGCCAAGATTGACCACCCCGTAGCGGTGGCTGTCGAGCCAGCGCGCGCCGCGCGCGAACAGCGAAAAGGCGAGCGGATAAGTCATCAGCGATGCGTCCGGCATGGCCTCGGCAAATGCCGCCCGCGTGCGCGCGTGGGGCAGCGGTGGCGGACGCTGGCGTCCGAAGCTGCGCCAGACAAGGCTGGCCGCAACTGTGGCCGACGGCGCACTGCGCGGCAGGCGGCGCACGTCGTCGCCGAGCGCCAGCGCCACCGCAATCGCATGCGGGTCGATGCCGTCCACCAGCCGGTACAGGTCGCCGAACTGCGACGAGAGGCGCGGATTGAACTCGAGCACGGCGATGCGGCCGCTGCGCGGATCGTGGAAAAACTCCATGTTGAACAGCCCGCGCGTGAAGCCGGCCGCCTGCAGGAAACGGCGCGCGACGTCCAGCGCCGCCTGTTGTGCCGGCTGCGGCAGTACGCTCGGATAGTGCCAGCGCTGGAAAGACTGCGTGCCCGCATAGCAGTGCGCGTCGACCACGCCGAGCAAATGCACGCCATGCTCGTCGACCCAGCCGTCGAGGTTGTGCTGGTTGCCCTCGAGCGCCTCTTCCACCAGCAGGCGTAGCGCGCTGCCGGCCGCCGGCACGCGCTCGGCGACGATGCGCTCGAATGGTGCCAGCATGCGCCGTAGCGACCAGCGCTCGAGCGGGCCGAAGCCGGTCAGCCGCTCGAAGGCAGCACGGTCGCCGACCCGTCGCGCAAGAATCGAGAAAGTGCCGCGCGCGGGTTTGACGTGGCACGGATAGCGCAAATCGTCGGCCAGGCCGCGTACCTGCAGCGGATCGACGGCGCGAAAGCCTACGTTCGCTTCCGGACAGGCCTGCCGCAGCAGTTGCCGCATGTACAGCTTGTGCTGGCAGGCGATGATGGATTCCGGCGAGGTGCCGGGCAAGCCGCAGCGCTCGGCGACCAGTGCGGCAGCCAGCGCGCCCTGGAACTCGTGGTGCGACAGCACCGCGCGCCAGCCATGGCGGCGGGCGGTCGCGGCCTGCAGGTCGGCAAAGCAGTTGAAGTCGAAGCCCGGCACACCGAGCTTGCCGAGCAGCCCGCCGGCGTCGAAGCCGCGCCGGTCGAACTGCAGGCCGGCACGCTCGAGGCGCGCATGCGCGAGCGCGTCGTAGTCCTGGTCGAACAGCAGGCCGATGCAGCGGGAAGAGGGCGGCGGGCGATCGCTCAAGCGTGGCTCTCGCGGCTCAGAAGCGGGTGGTGAGCGACAGCCAGCCGGACGGCAGCCAGCGGTTCAGCGCGGCTTCCAGCATCTTGTCGGCACCCAGCAGCACCAGCACACCGACCGCTGCCAGCAGCGCGCCCATGACCTGCTGCGCGCGCGTGCCGTGGGCGATCACCCATGCGCGCAGCCGGCCCAGCGTTGCCCGCGACAGGTAGCCGACCGACATCAGCGGTATCGCCGCACCCAGCCCGAACACTGCCAGCGTTCCCGAAGCTTTCAGCGCGCCACCGCTGGCCGCGAGGGTCAGCGTGGACGCCAGCAGCGGGCCGGAGCAGGGCGTCCAGACGAAGCCGAGCAGCATGCCCATGGCCAGCGCGCGTCCGGCACTGAACCGCGGCGGCTCATCGGTGGCTGCGCCGATGCCGCCACCGGACAGGCCGGAACTGAGCGCTGACGCCCGGTTGGCCAGCGGCGACACCGCACGCGCGAAAAGGTCTTTGGCCTGCGGCACCATCATGGCCAGCCCGAACCCGATCAGCAGCACGGCGGATGCGTTGCGCACCAGGTCCGGGTCGAGGCCGATGCTGTCGGCCAGCAGACCGGTCAGCAAGCCGAGCAGTGCAAATGCGCCCGCCATGCCGAGGCCCATCAGCAGCGGCGCGGCGCGGTGGTCCTGCAGCGCCGATCCCACCACCAGCGGCAGGATCGGGAACACGCAGGGGTTGAGGGTCGTCAGCGCGCCGGCGATCAGCGCAATGCCGAGCTCGCCCACGCTTACAGTGCTTTCGACAGCAGCGCGCGGATCGCGTCGGGCTTGGTTTCCCCGCCGCTGCGGGCCACTTCGGCGCTGCCCTTGTAGACGACGAAGGTGGACTGGCTGGCGACTTTCAGCTGCTTGCGCAGCGGTTTGTTGGCGTCATAGTCGACCACCAGCAGCGTCATCGCCGGCAGCGCATTGGCTGACTTCATCTGGTTCAGCACGCGCTCCTGCTCGGTGCAGGTGCCGCACCAGCCGGCGTGGAAGTGCAGCGCGACCGGCTTGCCCTGTTTCTGCAGTGCTGCGAGGGCCTCCGGCGTGTAAGGCATGACCTGCAGCGCGTGGGCGAGGCTGGCAGACAGCAGCAGGACGATGGCAGCGAACAGGCGGCGCATGGATCACTCCTTGTTTGTTGATTTTGTATCAGTCTAAACCGGTTTTGCGCGCGTCGCAGGCAAGGCTGCGGGTGCCCTCTGTGGCATCACAAGCGCGGCCAGCAGCTGTGCAATCCGCTCGCGCTCGGTGGCTGCGGATACCAGCGGCCGGCGCGCCAGCACCGCCTGCGTGAGCCGGGCAATGAAGGTCTCGGACCCGCTCGCCCGCTCCAGCAGCACGGCCAGCGCCTGCGCGTCGCCGACCGGAAACAGTCCCGGATAGCCGGCGCCGAGCAGGCCGCGGTTGCCGGGGATGTCGGTTGCCAGCACCGGCACGCCGGCCGCAATCGCTTCCGACACCACATGCGCGCCGCCCTCCATCCGGCTCGAGATCACCATCAGGTGGCTGCGCGCCAGCCAGCGCAGTGCGTCGCGGTGCGGCCGCTCGCCCAG
>JAIXTG010000003.1 GCA_027484285.1 Oxalobacteraceae bacterium
CTTGCCCACGTGGGTGCTTGATTCCATCAGCGCATGCGCGTCCGCTGCATGTACCAGCGGGAAGCTGCGATAAATCACCGGCCTGATTCGCCCGGACTCGAGCAGTGGCCAGATTTTCGCGCGCAAATGCCCGGCGATCGTTTGCTTGAAGGCTACCGGGCGCGGGCGCAGCGTCGAACCCGTGACGGTCAGGCGACGGCGCAGGATCTCGCCGAAGTTCACCTCGCCTTTAGCACCGCCGAGCAGCGCGATGATCACCAGCCGGCCATCATCCGCGAGGCACTGGATCTCGCGGTTCACATAGTTGCCGGCCACCATGTCGAGGATCACGTCGGCCCCTTTGCCTCCTGTCAGCGACTTCACTACCTCAACGAAGTCCTCGTTGCGATAGTTGATGCCTCGCTCGGCACCAAGCGCTTCGCACGCGCGGCATTTTTCATCGGTACCGGCAGTCGCAAAGACCCGGTGGCCGAGCGCCGCGGCCATCTGGATCGCCGTCACGCCAATTCCCGAACTCCCCCCCTGCACCAGCAGGACGTCACCCTCGCCCATCTGCGCGCGCATGAACAGATTGCTGTACACCGTGAAGAAAGTCTCGGGCAGGGACGCAGCTTCCAGCGGGCTCCAGCCAGCGGGCACCGGCAGACATTGGGCAACCGGTGCGGCGCAGTATTCGGCATAGCCGCCGCCCTGCACGAGCGCACAAACGGCATCGCCGATGGCGAATCCGCTGTCGCCAAGGTCGCCCCCGACGATTTCGCCTGCCACCTCCAGGCCCGGGATGTCCGACGCCCCGGGCGGCACCGGGTAATTGCCGGTCCGCTGGAGTACGTCAGGGCGGTTCACGCCAGCGGCATGGACCCGGATCAACACCTCGCCGGGCCGAGGCTCAGGCATCGGCCGCTCGCAGGACTGCAGGACTTCCGGCCCGCCGGGCCGGATGATTTCAATTGCACGCATTGCTACCTCCCGAGGTTTCGAATCTCCGCTTGCCAACAAAAAGGCCGCCCGGTTGCGCGGGCGGCCTCGACGCTTGCCAGCGGTGCAGGCACCGCAGTCTTACTGCTGCTGGGCGGCTTCGCCGGACTCCTCGCTTGCCGCAGCTTTCATCGACAGCTTCAGGCGGCCACGGTCGTCGGTTTCGAGAACCTTGACACGCACCTGCTGGCCTTCGCTCAGGTAATCGGCAACGGCGTTCACGCGCTCGTTGGCGATCTGGCTGATATGCAGCAGGCCGTCCTTGCCGGGCAGTACCTGCACGATTGCACCGAAATCCAGCAACTTGAGGACCGTGCCTTCGTAGATCTTGCCCACTTCAACCGATGCGGTCAGTTCCTCGATGCGGCGCTTTGCCTCCTGTCCAGCGGCAGCATCAACTGACGCGATGGTGACGATACCCTCGTCGGTGATGTCGATCTGGGTGCCGGTTTCTTCGGTCAGCGCGCGGATCACCGCACCACCCTTGCCGATCACGTCGCGGATCTTTTCCGGGTTGATCTTGATGGTGATGAGGCGCGGCGCAAAGTTCGACAGCTCGGTTCGGCCGCTCGGCATCGCTTCCTGCATCTTGCCCAGGATGTGGTGCCGGCCTTCTTTCGCCTGGGCGAGTGCGACCTGCATGATTTCCTTGGTGATGCCCTGGATCTTGATGTCCATCTGCAGCGCGGTAATGCCGTTGGCAGTACCGGCCACCTTGAAGTCCATGTCGCCGAGGTGATCTTCATCACCGAGGATATCCGACAGCACCGCGAACTTGTTGCCTTCCTTGATCAGGCCCATCGCGATACCGGCCACATGCGCCTTCAGGGGCACGCCGGCGTCCATCAGCGCAAGGCTGCCGCCGCACACCGATGCCATCGACGACGAACCATTCGACTCGGTGATTTCGGAGACGAGGCGCAGCGAGTAGCTGAACTCTTCCGGCGCCGGCAGCACCGCGACCAGTGCGCGCTTGGCCAGACGACCGTGGCCGATCTCGCGCCGCTTCGGCGAGCCGACACGACCCGTCTCGCCGGTAGCGAACGGGGGCATGTTGTAGTGAAGCATGAAGCGGTCGCTGTATTCGCCGGTCAGCGCATCGATCTTCTGCTCGTCACGTGCAGTGCCCAGGGTTGCCACCACCAGTGCCTGGGTTTCGCCGCGGGTAAACAGCGAAGAGCCGTGAGTACGCGGCAGCACGCTGTTGCGGATCGCGATCGGACGAACGGTGCGGGTGTCGCGGCCATCGATACGCGGTTCGCCATCAAGAATCTGCGAGCGCACGATATTCGACTCGAGTCCGAACATGATGTCGCCGAGTTCAGCAGAGTCCACGCCCTCCGGCATTTCCTCGGCCAGCTTGGCGGACACTTCCGCATGAATCGTGCGCAGCTTGTCCGAGCGCGCCTGCTTTTCTTTGGTACGGAATGCGTCACGCAGCTTCTCCTCGGCCAGCGAAGTCACGCGCGCAATCAGCGCCTCATTCTTCGCCGGGGGCGCCCACTGGACTTCCGGTTTGCCGCCGTCACGCACCAGTTCGTGGATCGCATCGATCACGACCTTCATTTGCTCGTGGCCATAGACCACCGCACCCAGCATGACCTCTTCCGGCAGCTCGAGCGCCTCGGATTCGACCATCAGCACGGCGGTTTCGGTACCCGCGACAACCAGGTCCATCTTCGACGACGGCATCTGCGACACGCTCGGGTTCAGCACATACTGCCCGTCGATATAGCCGACACGCGCCGCACCGATCGGGCCGTTGAACGGAATGCCTGCCACGCACAGGGCAGCGGATGCACCGATCATCGACGGGATATCAGGATCGATTTCCGGGTTGACCGACAGCACGTGAATGATCACTTGCACTTCGTTGAGGTAGCCCTCGGGGAACAGCGGGCGGATCGGACGATCGATCAGACGCGAGGTCAGCGTCTCTTTCTCGGAGGGACGGCCCTCCCGCTTGAAGAAACCGCCGGGAATACGGCCGGCAGCATAGGTTTTCTCGACGTAATCAACGGTCAGCGGGAAGAAATCCTGCCCCGGCTTCGCCTCTTTCCGGGCGACCACGGTTGCCAGGATCACGGTGTCTTCCACCGACACCATCACGGCACCGGATGCCTGGCGAGCGATCTCGCCGGTTTCCAGCGTTACCTGATGGCGGCCGTACTGGAAGGTCTTGGTGACTTTGTTAAACATTGGGTAATTCCTTTCTATTTTTGCCGACAGATTTTCAGGCGCTGTCGTTCACCTCACCACGAGCGGCGGATCCCCGCCATCCAACGATTTGATGCTGTAAAAAAAGTGAAGCTTCAAAAACACGAAATGCCCGCATCAGATGGCTGATACAGGCATTTGCGTCGTTCGTGCCGGCGGTGGTTACTTACGCAGGCCGAGCTTTTCGATCAGTGCACGATAACGGTCGACGTCTTTCCGCTTTAGGTAAGCCAGCAGGCTCTTGCGGCGGTTGACCATCATGATCAGGCCACGGCGGGAATGGTGATCCTTGGCGTGGGCCTTGAAGTGACCGTTGAGTTCGTTGATGCGGGCGGTCAGCAGGGCGACCTGGACTTCCGGGGAGCCGGTGTCATTCTGACCCCGTGCGTTGGCAGCGATGACCGCTGCCTTGTTTTCTTTCGTAACTGCCATGATTGCTTGCCTTTCACATGCGGCTTGCGGAGTCTGAACCCCGAATGCCGTGACATCGTTGAAAATTTGGCCATTAGCGGCCAAGGCGGGATTATAGCTTAAATCAGATCGCCACCACAAACGCGGATTACAAGCACCGCCCCGCATCCAGGAATTTCATTTTTCGCAATTTTGCGTTTCACTCCTCCCCTTGAAATCCGCGGTGCCCGCCCTATTTTCGGAACATCGGGGCAATCATCCGCCTCGCCATGCAGACTTTCAAACGGAGGCAACCATGAACATGATCCTGCGCCAGCGTCAGGGCTACCCGCTTCGAAATACGCTTTTCAGCAACATGCTTGACAACATGCTCGAGGAATTCCTCACACCGGCGGCCGAAGCCGCGCGCGAAGGCGGCGCGCACAGCCCACGGATTGACGTGATCGAAAACGAGCGCGGCTACCAGGTGGAGGCTGATCTGCCGGGTGTCAGCAAGAGCGATGTCAAAGTAAGCATCGACGGCCAGCGCGTGGCGATTGAAGCAGAAGTACGGCGCGAAACCGAGCGCACGGAGGGCGAGACCGTTGTGCATGCCGAGCGCGTGGTGCGCAAATACGCCCGCAGCTTCGAGCTACCGCACGAGGTCGACGACACCCAGGCTTCCGCAAAACTCGAGAACGGCGTGCTGAGGCTGACACTACCGAAAAAACAGGCGACCCAAAGCCGCATGCTGACAGTGCAGTAAAACTGTAGCCTGCCCGGCAAACCTCGGCCTGCTGTACTGACGTGAAAAAGGGCTGTGCGCAACGCACAGCCCTTGATGTTTGCGGCCCGGGCCTGCCCGGCCCTTCAGCCCTTACAGCTGGGGGTTCAGCTTCTCGTTCTTCGACTGGAGTTTGTTGAGCGCCGAAAGATAAGCCTTGGCGGACGCCACCACGATGTCGAGATCGGCGCCAACGCCATTCACGATTCGACCATTCTTCGACAGCCGCATCGTGACTTCGCCCTGTGACTGGGTTCCGGTGGTGATGGCGTTCACCGAGAACAGCATCAGTTCGGCACCGCTTTGCGCATTCGACTCGATGGCATTCACGATGGCATCGACCGGGCCATTGCCCTCACCTTCGCAAGTCAATTCCCGACCGCCGGCCGAGAAAGTGACTTTCGCCTTGGGCTTCTCACCTGTCTCCGAGTGCTGCGACAGCGACACGAAGTGGTAGAACTCCTGGTCATGCGCCTGCTGCTCGTCACTAACCAGGGCCATGATGTCTTCGTCAAAAATTTCCGATTTGCGGTCGGCGAGTTCCTTGAAGCGCGCAAAGGCTGCGTTCACCTCGGCTTCCGAATCAAGCTGGATACCCAGCTCCTCGAGTCGCTGCTTGAACGCATTTCGGCCGGACAGTTTGCCGAGCACAATCTTGTTCGCCGTCCAGCCCACGTCCTCGGCCCGCATGATCTCGTAGGTGTCGCGCGCTTTCAGGATGCCGTCCTGATGGATGCCGGACGCATGCGCAAATGCGTTTGCGCCGACTACCGCCTTGTTCGGCTGCACCGCGAAACCGGTAATCTGCGCCACCAGCTTCGAGGTCGCCACGATCTGACTGATGTCGATGCCGAGGTCGAGCTTGAAATGGTCCTTGCGCGTTTTCACCGCCATCACGATCTCTTCCAGCGCCGTATTGCCGGCACGTTCGCCGAGGCCATTGATCGTGCATTCGACCTGACGAGCGCCACCAATCATCACGCCAGCGAGCGAGTTGGCAACGGCCATCCCGAGATCGTTGTGGCAGTGCACCGACCAGACCGCCTTGTCCGAGTTCGGGATGCGCTCGCGCAGGGTCTTGAGCATGCTGCCGTAGAGCTCGGGCACGCCGTAGCCGACGGTATCGGCAAAGTTAATCGTGGTCGCGCCCTCGGCGATTACGCCCTCCAGCACGCGGCACAGGAAATCAAGGTCAGAGCGGCTGCCATCCTCGGGACTGAATTCAACATCATCCGTAAACTGGCGTGCATAGCGCACCGCCAGCCGGGCCTGCTCGTACACCTGTTCCGGCGTCATCCGCAGCTTTTTTTCCATGTGCAGCGGCGATGTCGCGATGAAGGTATGAATGCGTTTGCGCGGCGCCGGTGCAAGCGCTTCGGCTGCGCGAGCAATGTCGCGATCATTGGCGCGCGACAGCGAGCAGACGATCGATTCTTTGATGCTGCCAGCGATTGCCTTGATTGCCTCGAAGTCGCCTGGCGAGGACGCCGCAAAGCCGGCCTCGATCACGTCGACCTTCAGCCGCTCGAGCTGGCGTGCGATGCGGATTTTCTCCTCACGCGTCATCGACGCGCCGGGAGACTGCTCGCCATCGCGCAACGTGGTGTCAAAAATGATCAGCTTGTTTGAATCGGCCATCTTGGGCTCCCGGGACATTCAAAAAAAGGCACATATTTTCGCCTGCCCTCGCGATTCCTGCGCGGGCCGGGCAAAACACGAGTTGTGGGTAGTGGGGTGTCTGCGCGGTCAGCGCAGTAGATACAGCAGCAGCAGGCCGGACGGGCTGCCGCTGGAAAGGCAAGGAAGTTTGCGAGGTGCGCTTGACATGGGGGAAAGAATACGAGGGTTCTCCGGAAAGCGCAACCATCGCGTTTCTATCAGACCGATAGCTATGGCCCCGGGCCTTGGCCCGGGACGCGCTACTTGTCCTCCCCGCTCTCCGGGTCGGTCTGCACGATGCTGACGGGTTTGCCCTTCGCCCACTGCCACGCAGCGACTGCGTAGCCCGAGAGTCCGTAGACAACAAACAGGCCGAACAGCACCTTGGGCGGATCGCTGGAGACGGCGACGAAAATCAGTACGATCAGGAAAATCGCAATGAACGGCACCGACTTCTTGAAATTCACGTCCTTGAAGCTGTAGAACGGCACATTGGTGACCATGGTCAGTCCGGCATAGACCGTGATCGCCCAGCCCAGCCAGCTGAAATCCTTGCCGGCGATCCTGAGGTCATCCATTAACCAGATAAAACCGGTAACCAGGGCCGCCGCTGCCGGACTCGGCAGCCCCTGGAAGAAGCGCTTGTCGACAACGCCGATGTTGGTATTGAACCGGGCGAGCCGCAGCGCTGCACCGGCACAGTAGACGAAAGCCGCCATCCAGCCCAGCTTGCCCATGCCGCGCAATGCCCACTCGTACATGATCAGGGCCGGCGCAGCGCCGAACGAGACCATGTCGGAAAGGCTGTCGTACTGGGCGCCAAACTCGCTCTGTGTGTTGGTGAGACGAGCCACCCGGCCATCGGTGGCATCCAGCACCATCGCTGCAAAGATTGCGACAGCGGCGTTGGTGTACTGACCGTTCATGGCCATCACGATTGCATAGAAGCCGCAGAACAGCGCGGCCGTCGTGAAGGCATTGGGCAGCAGGTAGATGCCGCGATGGCGAGCAGGCGGCGCCAATTGCGGCTCACCATCGGCCGGCGCGCGTCGCAGCGGCAGCCGGTTCAGCCGGAACGGCTTGGAAGAAACCGGCTTGGCGGCTGACTTTGACTTGTTCTTGCGGGGATTGAAGATGGGCATGCGCCTATGTTAACCGACGAGGGTGCTGTGATTTCAGAGTTCGGCAAGGATAGTCTCGGTGGCCGACACCTTGTCGCCTACCGCGACCTTCGGACGGGCAGTCAGCGGCAAATAGACATCCACGCGTGATCCAAAACGGATAAAGCCATAGCGCTGGCCACGCGCGAGCCGGTCACCCTTGCCGACGTAGCACAGGATGCGGCGCGCAATCAGGCCGGCCACCTGCACGAAAGTCACCACCGTGCCGCTGTCAGTGGTCACTACCACTGCATTGCGTTCGTTCTCGATCGACGCCTTGTCGAGATCTGCGTTCACGAACTTGCCGGGAAAGTAGTCGACTTTCTCGATCGAGCCGTCGACCGGCGAGCGGTTCGAATGAACATTGAAGACGTTCATGAACACGCTGATCTTCAGCGCCTCACGGTTTGCATACGGATCCTCCGCCTTCTCGACCACGACGATGCGGCCGTCCGCCGGGGATAGCACGGCATTCGCCTGTTGAGGAATCGTACGCGGCGGGTCGCGGAAGAACTGCAGCACGAATAGAGCCACGACCCAGAACGGCCAGGACCAGCCTCCGAGGAAAACGGTCGCGGTCACAGCAGCCAGCACGGCTATACCAAGGAAGGGCCAGCCTTCGCGGGCGATCAGGGGATGGGGATAGTGGTTCAAGAGCACTCCGGAATTCCAAAAGTTCGGAATTGTACTAGCGCAAGGCAGGCTGCGGCTGTTTCCGGCAGCTCAGGCTCGAGAGTACAGCCTTTAATACGTATTTTTTGTCTCTTAGGAACTGCCGAGATGTAAGACGCACAGATGGTTCGTTCAACATTTAATTGGTGCGAAACCATGAAATCAGACAACTCTCTACCCCATTTCCAAAACGCAAATGAGGCGCTCGGCAAATTGAGAGAAGCAAACAAGAGCGGCAGTGGCATAACAGTGTCAACCACCGGCGATATCGAAGCAATCCCCCAGAAGGGCAAGCCGGGACGTTTCGGCGCCATCCTTATTTATTTCAAAAAATGTTTTGGCTTATACAGTGCGGCAGAGCGTGCTGAGAAATCAGTGGCTGCGGCGGCCATAATTAACAAAATGAAAATCGAAGTGCATCATCTGATATCCCAAAAGATTTCGCAGATTGACAACATTATTGAATATAAGAATCGAAATATTCCAGCAGAGCGGATTCCGGATTTTTCAGGCAGCGTCAGGAAAGCAATGGACGACGCACTTGAAAATTTTCATGAAAATCTCAATGAAATAAAAAAACTTATCAAAAATGAGAAATATAAAGAAGCCAGTATCAAATGGGAACTATTTCAACAAACAATAGACAAGAAAACCGATAAAAAATCGAGGGAACTACGCCTGACAACATTTTCAGAGAATGTCAACAAAGGGCCGAAGACTTTATTCAAGGACGCAAAAAAAGATAATTACAACCAAGAAGCAAAGCCATTTCACCAATTTGTGGAAAGCAGCGCTTCGTCAAAAAAATCAACGCCTACGCAAACACGTGACATCAATAACGCGCTTCCTAAATATGTCTCGCGCTATTCGGGACGTATCGGCGAGATATTGCAAGGCGGCACTAAATTACCTCGTGAAGAAATTAAGGAAGAATTCAAGAAATTTTCGACATCAGCAATGGATCGCGTCAATCTCCTCCCCAAAGATGATGAGATGACAGAGATTGATCTCAATGATGATAATTCTTTCATTGAATTTAATAATGATCCGGTAGAAATCTGCCATCAGTTCATCCTCGACGCCAATCGAAGCGGATTTTCATTTCAAAATGCCAACGGCCGAACAGAAAATTTCGCTTTGGGTTCGGACCCTGCCGATGTGACAAGGAGTTTGGCAGTTCTATGCGGAGGTAAGGGCTCTGTTTTGAAAACCCTTTCGCAGTTTGTTAACCAGAATGCGATCGGCATTCTCTATGTAAATGCAATTGCAAAAAGCAAGACACGCTCAAACGAGTTGGTGAACCTTGGCAAAAGCATAAAATTTGAACCGAGGGTGGAGGATCGGACTCTGCAAAGCGGAAATCGCAGCCCCAGAGTTTCAAACTGCACTTATACAGTCAGGAAGGTCGCAGATAACTTTGAAGTTGAGTTTCTTTATCTGCAGAAAGTTCATACCGTGGGTTTGGAGGGAAGCAACTCGATCGCGGTCAACCGCGGAGACGTCTGGGAAGGAGATGTCAACGAGAAAAATTGGGGACTCCGAGTGTCTGCAAAAATTCTGCTGAAAACTGCGAACCTTGAGCAGGGAAAACTGGACGAGCTAAGTTTTATTGAGGAGCCGTCTGTTGATTTTCGCTTGGCCCCTGATCCGGACGGCGATGTCGTCCCATGATGCTTGCTGCTTGTGGAATAAGCGCGCGGCGCGTCTCCCAGCGCATCCCGCATGATGCCGGTCGAACTTTGCAGTTGCTTAGTTCTTCGACTGGTCGACCATCTTGTTTTTGGCAATCCACGGCACGTGAGGCCGTAAAAAAGGCCACACCTGCGTGTGGCCTTCAGGCCGAGCGCGGGGTGCGCTTGCCAGCGCATCCCGCATGATGCCGGTCGAACTTTGCAGTTGCTTAGTTCTTCGACTGGTCGACCATCTTGTTTTTGGCAATCCACGGCATCATCGCACGCAGTTTCTCGCCCACCACTTCGATCTGGTGCTCGGCGTTCAGGCGACGACGCGAGATCAGGGTCGGTGCGCCGGCCTTGTTCTCGAGGATGAAGCTCTTTGCGTATTCGCCGGTCTGGATGTCCTTCAGGCACTGGCGCATTGCGTTCTTGGTGTCTTCGGTCACGAC
>JAIXTG010000291.1 GCA_027484285.1 Oxalobacteraceae bacterium
AACGAATTTTTCGGCATTTCCTTAGAAGGATTTCGAATAAGGAGGCCGGCCGAAAAAAGGCCGGCCGCGAACAGGTCCGGGGCCGGCCAAGAGAGAGGAGACGTTTGCGGGATCAGCGGCTCAGAAGGCGAGCTGGTAGCGCGCCACCAGGAAATCCTCGGTCCGGCCATCCAGCGTGCCGCCGTCGAGCTTGGTGCGCTCGTAGTTCACGGCCACCCGCGATGCTTCGTTCAGGTACCAGTTCAGGCCGACGGCGGCCGACTTTGCCTTCAGTGCATACGGGTTGGTCGTTCGGAACGCAGTCGGCAGCGATGAGTCGATGGCATTTTCCTGATAGCGGGCCACGAGCTCGAATGCGCCCCAGCCGCCCTCGGTGCCTGGTGTGAAGCGGCTGTAGGGCTTCACCCCGCGGAAAGACGCATCCTCGCCGGTCAGCAGCCAGGAGCCGGCAATCTGCCATGCGCTGTTTTCGGCTGTCGTGCGGTTCGACGTCCCCTGCAAAAGGTCCTGCGATACCTGCGCATATTCTGCCAGCAGTCCGAACGGACCGTGGTAGTAGTAGGCCTGCGGCGACCAGCGGCTGCGTGTGCCGTTCGCAGCCACATTGTTCGCATAGGCGAAAAAGACGTTTGCCTGGCCCGGACTGCGGTAGCCCGGCAGGCCGGTCACGGCGCTGCTGACCGGCCTCTGCACGGATTGTCCGTGGGTGCCGGCAATGCCGAAGCCGAGGCCCCGCAGCGGCCCGTCGCTGTCGGCGAACGGGGTGGCAAACAGGCGCGCGGCAAACTCCTTGTCCGAGTTCACGTCCTGTCCGGTGCTGTTGTCGCCGCCGTCGATCACGCCATTGAACACACCCACCGCGTAATTGAGCTTTTTGTCCAGCACGTCACCATGCACTGACACGCCGACATCCCGGTTGGGCAGGATATTGTTGCTGACGTAACTGCGCTCGATGAACTTGAGGTCCGCGCCGCTTTGCAGCCGATCGAGGCCGACGAAGGGCTTGAATTTTCCGATCCGGACCTGGAATGCCGGATCCTGCCGGACATCGAGATAGGCATCAACAATGCCGGTGTTGCCGCCGCCGAATTCCGGCGTGAAGCGGAAGCCGTATTTGCCGAATACCGTGCCCTCGAAGGTCGGCCGGATGCGGCGCGCGACGAAGCCATCGACCGCATCCGGGAATGCGCTGCCGTCGAAGTCGCGGTAATCGAGCTGGACCAGGCCGCGCAGGCGGTACTCGAACTGACCATCGGCCGATTTCAGGCCGAAGCCGCGCTCGCCCGATGTGAGTACCGGCGCGCTTTTCTGCTTCGCGGCGGCTTCCTCGGCGGCGATCTCCTGCTTGCGGTCGAGAATGCGCAAACGCTGGTCGAGTTCCTGTATCTGTGCCTTCAGGCGCTCGATTTCAGCCTTGTCGTCGGCCTGCGCAGGAAAAGCAGCGATGAGGATGCTGGCGATGAGCAGGCGTGACAGGGGCCTGCCCGGAGCGTTCCACTCTGGGTTCATGGTCTTTCCTTTGCCGGTAGGGGAGGCAGTGGCGCCGGGCGGCGCCACTGCGGTTTGCAGGCTTACTTGGCCAGATAAATCTGGTCGAACACGCCGCCGTCGGCGAAATGGGCCTTCTGCGCCTTGGTCCAGCCGCCGGCCACTTCATCGATCGTCAGTAGCTTCAGCTTCGGGAATTGCGACGCATGTTTCTTCGCCACCTTGTCGTTGATCGGCCGGTAGTAGTTTTGCGCGGCGATTTCCTGTCCTTCCTCGCTGTACAGGTAGTTCAGGTAGGCCTCGGCCGCCTTGCGCGTGCCGCGACGATCCACCACCTTGTCGACCACCGCCACCGGCGGTTCGGCGAGGATGCTCAGCGATGGCGCGACGATCTCGACCTTGTCCGGCCCCAGCTCCTTGATGGCCAGCAGCGCTTCGTTTTCCCAGGTGATCAGCACGTCACCAATGCCGCGCTCGACGAAGGTTGTCGTCGCACCGCGCGCGCCGGAATCGAGCACCGGAACATTCTTGTAAATTTTTGCGAGGAAGTCCTGCGCGGTTTTTTCGCTGCCGCCCGGCTGCTTCAGCGCATAGCCCCAGGCAGCCAGATGGTTCCAGCGCGCGCCGCCCGAGGTTTTCGGATTCGGCGTGATGACGGCGATGCCCGGCTTGGCCAGGTCGTTCCAGTCCTTGATGCCCTTCGGATTTCCCTTGCGGACCAGGAAAACGATGGTCGACGTGAACGGGGAGCTGTTGTGCGGCAGGCGCTTCTGCCAGTCTTTTGCGATCAGGCCGCGCTGCGCGATCTCGTCGATGTCGTAAGCCAGTGCCAGCGTGACCACGTCGGCCGACAGTCCGTCGATGACGGCACGCGCCTGCTTGCCCGAGCCGCCGTGCGACTGCTTGATTTTCGGGGCTTCGCCCGACTGGGTCTTCCAGTGGGCGGCGAAGGCCTTGTTGAAATCCTGGTACAGCTCGCGCGTCGGGTCGTAGGACACGTTCAGCAGGGACAGCTCGGCCGCCTGCACGGGCAGCACGCTGGCAGCCAGCAGCGACAGGGCGAGGATGATTTTCTTGAAATGCATGAGTTTTCTCCCTTCTTGTTCAAGTGGGCGAAGCTTAAATTTGCA
>JAIXTG010000104.1 GCA_027484285.1 Oxalobacteraceae bacterium
GGCATCCAGCACCGACAGCGACGAGCGCCATTGGCTGTCCTGATAGCCGACCGTGATGCCGGTGCGGGTGGCCGGCTGCAGCGGCAGATTGCCGAGGTTATCGAGCGTGCCGCGCGAGCTGTCGCTGAAGATGCGTCCGAACCAGCCGTTTTCGTACAGGTTGTAGCTGAGGTCGACTTCATGCCCGCGCAGGGTGGCGTCAGCCTGGCTGAAGCCGCGCGTGCGCAGCGCCTCTTCGCCATCCAGGCAGGCGGGCGGTGTGCTGCCGTCTGCGCACACTTCACCACCGATTCGTCCATAGATGAAGTTGCTCACCTTGTTCTGGAACAGGTTGGCCCGCCAGCGCAGCCGGTCCGCAGTCTTCTGCAGCGACAGGTCGATGTTCTGTGACGTTTCCTTGCGCAGCGAGGCGTCGCCGATATCGAACGTCTCGGTCGGATGGTGCACGCCGTTCGAGTAAAGCTCCTCTGCAGTCGGCGCGCGCTGCGCAAGCGATGCGGTAGCGCCGAGTGCATAGCCCGGCATGAAACTCCACAGCGCACCCACCGAGGTCGAGGCGAGCGTGAAATCGCGGCCGTTATTGGCCACCGGCTTGCGGTCGATGTTCTCCACGCGTGCACCGGCGTTCACGCGGACGCTGCCGATGTCCTTCTCTTCGACCACGAACGCGGCGAGCGTCGATGAACGGGTGCGCGGCACGGTCGGATCTTCTGTGGGGTCTTCGACATTCAGTGCCTGCACGGTCGCGTTCTGCGTTTGCAGCCCGAGCTTGCCGCGCCAGCCGGAGACGGGCAGGTGGCTCAGTTCCCAGCGGGATTCGAGCGAGCGGTTCGAGAACCTGACATGCGGTTCGGTGCCATCTTCAAGCTCGGTATGGCGGTAGTTGTTGTTCCCGAGCTTCACGCGAAGTTCATCGAAGCCCCGGAAGGGCGAGCGCACCAGCGTATCGACATCGAACCGGGTTTGCTGCAAATCGATCTTCGCGTTCTCGTCCCGGCCATGGATCCCGTACAGCTTGTCGTTCTGCGCGACAGACGCGCCGACATGGCCCCACGACTGGATCAGCGATGCGCCGACGCCGAGGTTGTTCTCGCGGTTGCCCGAGAACGACAGCTTGCCGGTATCGCCGCTGCCGTCGATGGAGCTGTTGCCCGGTATCCGGTAGTCGCCGGCGCGCAGGATGCTGCCGTCGATATGCAGTCCGATGTTGCCGGCGGAGCGATCGGCGCTGAAGGCCAGTGCGCCGCTGTTGTCGACGCTGCCTGCACGCAGCTCGGCTTCGCCGGTCGGGCGCGCCTCAAGCTGCATCGGTATGCGTCCGTTGACGATGTTGACTGCGCCGCCGATGGCGCCCGAGCCGTATAGCAGCGTGGCCGGACCGCGCAGAATCTCGATCTGCTGGGCGCTCAGCAGGCTGGCGCTGACGGCATGGTCGCTTGAAATCGCCGACAGGTCGCCATTGTCCATGCCGTTCTGCAGGATCTTTACCCGCGGACCTTCAAGGCCGCGAATCACGGGGCGCGACGAGCCGGTGCTGAACCCCGACGCATTGACGCCCGGCTCGTTGATCAGCGTCTCGCCCAGCGAGCCACCGAGTTTGTCGCGCAAGGTATCGCCCGACAGCACGCGCGCCGGCGCAAGAATTGCCGATGCTTCCTGGGAGCTGAAGGGATCGGCCGTGACGACGACCGACGGCAGGGTTTTGACTGCCTGCTGCGCATGCGCCGTCAGGGCGATGCCGGAAAGCGCGCACAGCACCGCACGGGCGAGCGCGGACTTCTGGAATGTCATGAAAGTCTCCGAAGACAATGAACGTGAACCGCCATCCGGTCTGGCCGGGTGCGGACTGATGCAGGGATCAGGCGTTCAGGGGCGGAGCGCGGGTGCTGAAATGGGCGGTGAAAAGCCGATGCCAGCCCGTGCGCAAAGGGAGCGCGACCGGGCGGCTGGCAGGCAGCGAGGGCAGCAGGGGCGGGGGCGGACTCTGCAGACCTGCGCCGAGAGCTGCCGCGTCGAATGCTGCGCAGCTGCCGGCTGATTTCGCGTGCCCGAAAGCACCGTCGGACCAGGATGCGGGCTGCGAGAGCTCGGGCGCACCGGTCGTGTGTGCAAACGCATGAGCGTAGCCGAGCCACTGCGCGAACAGCAGGCTCAGTACCAGCAGCAGGCCGATCGGCGCGCTGCAGCGTCTCATGCGAGGCAGGGGAAAGTTCATCCGTCGGGAATTATCAGCAGGATGCCGGAGGATTCCGATGGTAACTGAAAGAAAAACCCCCGCCAACTGGCGGGGGTTGAAGGCAGGCTGCGCCGTCGACGTTTCAGTCGCCGTACAGCTTCTGCTTGAGTTCGCGCCGCTGCTGGGCTTCAAGCGACAGGGTGGCGGTCGGTCGTGCCAGCAGGCGCGGGATGCCAATCGGCTCGCCGGTCTCTTCGCACCAGCCGTAGTCGCCTGAGTCGATGGCCTGCAGCGACTGCTGCACTTTCTTCAGCAGCTTGCGCTCGCGGTCGCGCGTGCGCAGCTCAAGCGCATGTTCTTCTTCAATGGTCGCTCGGTCCGCCGGATCCGGCACCAGCACCGTCTCGCGCAGGTGCTCGGTAGTCTCGTCGGCGTTGCGCCGCAAATCTTTTTCCAGCTGCTGCAGGCGAGCCTTGAAGAAGGCCAGTTGCGCAGGGTTCATGTAGTCCTTCTCGTCCATCGCGAGGAGCTGCTCTTCACTGAGCAGGGCGCCGTCGGTGGCGGAGGATTTCGAGGTTTTGGTATTGGTTGCCACGTCGGTTGCTTTCGTAACTGCGAATCGATGAATTTTACCCGGGACCCCCATGCCAGCCTTGTCGCGGCACAGACCCGTCCGGGCCGTGGATTCGGGATGTGCGCAGCCGGGGCAGCGCACATCCCGGCTGAAACCGGCGGCTATTGTAATCACATTGTCGGGGCGAACGACAAGCTTTGTCTGATTTTTAATCCGTTCCGTTACAGGAACAAAAACGTCTGCCACGGAAGGTTTTCAATTTTGCACCAGGCATTGGTTCAATCCGTCGAGGAATACCTGTTTTGGCAGAGATTGGCCGATGAACACCATTTTGCTGCCCCTGATCTCCTGTTCACCCCAAGGGGCGCCCAGGTCGCTTCCCATGGTCTGGTGCACTCCCTGCACGATGACTTTGCGCGAGGCACCCCGCAGCCACAGCACGCCCTTGTAGCGAAGCATGCGCGGTCCGTACACCTTGATCAGGCTGCCAACGAATTCCTCGAGCAGCGCAGGATCAAAGGGACGATCGCTGCGGAATACAAAAGCCGCGATCTCGTCGGTGTGGCCGCCGTGGTGGTGGTTCGCGTGATGGTGTTCAGGAGCGTGGTGACCATGGGCGTGGTGATCATGGCCGCAGTGCTCGTCGCAGTCATGGTCGTGATCATGTGCCTCTGCCTGCAGGAAGTCCGGATCGATTTCGAGGCGTTCATTCAGGTTGAAGCCGCGGATGTCGAAGATTTCCCCGATGGGTGCATCACCGAAATTCATGCGGGCGATCGGCGCGCGCGGATTGATGCGCTTGAGCCGGGCCTCGAGCGCGGCAAGCTGCTCTGATGTCACTAGGTCCGTCTTGGAGAGCAGCATGCGGTCGGCAAAGCCGGCCTGGCGCTGCGCTTCCTGGAAGCGGTCAAGCTGATCCATCGCATGGCTGGCGTCGATCACGGTAATTACGCCATCAAGCAGGTAGGACGTACCGACTTCCTCATCCATGAAGAAAGTCTGTGCGACCGGTCCCGGGTTCGCGAGGCCTGTCGTCTCTATCACGACCCGGTCGAATTGCAGCAGGCCGTCGCGGCGCTTCTGCGCCAGCTGGCCCAGCGCCGCAATCAGGTCGCCTCGTACTGTGCAGCAGACACAGCCGTTGCTCATCTCGACGATCTGCTCATTGCTGTCCTGCACGAGGATCTCGTTGTCGATGTTCTCTTCGCCGAACTCGTTCTCGATCACGGCGATTTTCATCCCATGCTGCTCATGCAGGATGCGCTTCAGCAGCGTGGTTTTTCCGGCGCCGAGAAAGCCGGTCAGTATGGTGGCGGGTATCAGTGACATGGTATGGCCGGGAAAGATCGTGGGTACGCGGGAAGGGCAGGAAAAAACTCAGCTGCCGCCACCCTGTTTTTTCGCGCGCGGGTGCGCCGCATCGTAGACCTGCGCAAGGCGCTGGAAATCGAGCGAAGTATAGACCTGAGTTGACGCAATCGATGCATGGCCGAGGAGTTCCTGAACGGCACGCAGGTCGCCGGACGACTGCAACAAGTGCGACGCAAAGGAATGCCGCAGTACATGCGGATGAACGTCGACCGGGATGCCGATCGCCTGTGCATGCGCTTTGATGCGTTTCTGGACTTCGCGTGGCGACATCCGGCGACCGCGGGTGGAAAGGAAGAGCGCACAGGCATCCGACACCGGTGCCGGTTTCGCAAGACTGTCGCGTGCAGCAAGCCACTCGCGCAGCGACGCCAGTGCAGCGCCACCGATCGGCACGCTGCGGCGCTTGCTGCCCTTGCCGGTGACGGTGAGCTCGGCTTCATCCAGTGCGAGCCACCCCTGTGACTGGTAGCCGCCTTCCTGACGATATCCGACATCGAGGCCGGTAAGTTCGGACACCCGCAGGCCGCTCGAGTAGAGCAGCTCGAACATCGCTTTGCTGCAGAGCGCATTCGCGGGATTGTCGGTGCTCGAGGCAACAGGTGCCGACACCAGTTTCACCGCATCATCGACGCCCAGGGCCTTAGGCAGATTTTTCGCGCGCTTCGGTGGTCTGACGCCGTCGACAGGATTGGCGGGCAACGGCTGCTGTAGTGCCAGCCATCCGTAAAAACCGCGCCAAGCCGACAGCTTGCGGGAAATCGAACTCCCTGACAGGCCTCGCGCATGCAACTGGCTTGCAAACCGTCGAATGTCGAATTGTGTCAGGCAAGAGAGTGGTGCCGCTGACGCTTCTCCGGCAAGGCTTGCCAGCTGGGCCAGATCACGCCGGTAGCTGTCCAGCGTGTGGACGGACAGTTTGCGCTGGGTCTGCAGATGCTGCAAATACCCGGCGAATGCGGACTCGGCGCCGGATACTTTCATCGGGTCAGGCAATCAGGCGCAGCAGCCGCGCACTGGCGATTTCACCGATGCGGCCGAGTATGTCGGTGGCGAGCTCGTCCGAAAAGCGCTGCGGGTCGGGAGAGCCCAGCACCAGCAGGCCGAAGCTGTGTTCGCTGCCAGCGCGGCGCAACGGCACCAGCGCAGCTGATTGCATGGACGATGCATCATCAAGCCATAGTATGCCGGGTCGATCGGCGGCTGCTCCGCACTGCGGTGCCAGATGCCGGTTCGCAAACGCGCGGGCTTCCTCGTCGTCGACGGCGAACCACGCTTGCTGATGCTCCGGCTTCACATCCCACAGGCGCAAAGTGGCAGAAGGTACCCCGAAGCTTTGGCGCATTGCTTCCAGCAAAGACGTCGCAAGGTCGTCGCTGTCGTCCGACAGCAGGCGTAGTACCCACTGGTGGACATTGCTGAGGATGACGTCATTGCTGTTCGCATTGCGGCTCACCGTCGCCAGTGTCAGTTCGAGCTGGCGCGTCTTGTCGCGCAGGACTTCCACTTGGCGCTCATGCAGCGATACCGTGCGTCCACCCAGCGTCGTCGTGAGTTTCAGACCGGCAATCAAGTCGGGATTGTGCTCGAAAAAGTCCGGATGGTTATCGAGGAAGCGGGCCACCGCATTGGCGTCTGGCAGGTCGGTCATGGATGTCGTAGGTTGGTGAAAAGCCGGGCAGTGATGCGCCCACGCAAGTCAGTTCAGGGCGGCGGGAATTTTACCTGTTTGCAGCTCAAGCCTTGAATTTAAACGATAAAAAAACGGCACCCGAAGGTGCCGTAAAAGAGAGGAGATTAAATTCGCAGAAGACTCTGCAGGCTGGAACCAGCCTATCCGGCGCCGCCCGGCTGGCAAGTGGGCGACACCGAACTCGGTTCAGGCGTAAACACCCGTGAAATCAGAAAAGATGGCGCACGCCGAGGTTGAAAGCTTTATCGCCCGTGCCATTCGCCGAATTATTGCCAACACGATAGGCGGCCAGCCCGTCGTTGTTGATCTGGCCGTAGGCGGCGTACAAGTTCGTGCGCTTGGACAACTTGTGGATATAGCCGAGACCCCATTGGTCAGCGTTATTGGCGGCGTCCGCGCCCCGCCCATCCTTGCGTATGTATGAGGCGATGAAGTAGTGCTCGCCATAGGGAACCGTCGTGCCGACCAGGTAGTCGCGGCTCTCGGCACCCAGCCAGTCGTTGTCGGCGATGGCGGCATAGAGTTTGGCCAAACCGAAATCCATGTTGGCTGCAAGCAGTGTGCTGGAAACGGTATCCGTATCGGTATTGTTCCTTTTCCTGAAATGCGAAAGCCGCACTGCAACCGGTTTCATGTCGTAGCCGACCGATCCAGTGATTACCCGGCTTGCATCGCCGTTGCCTGCGATTTCTCCGAAGCCGTAGGCGATTTCTCCGCTGAAGCCAGCACGGATTGGAGATACATATTTGACCGCATTGTTCATCCGGATGGCGCGATCTCCCTCCGCAGTCACCGGAGGAAGCATCAAATTTTGCGCATTGCCGGCAAGTCCGGAAGCGAACGGGTCCGCGACCTGGTTCAGCGTCAGGAAGTGAGATGTGTACTGGCGCCCGAGTGTCACCGTGCCCAGATCGCTTTGCAGGCCGACGAAGCTTTGGCGGGCAAACGCCGTGTTGCCCTGGTTGAACCCGCCCGAGTCGGCAGCGATGCCGGTTTCAAGAACAAACAAACCTTTGAGCCCGCCGCCGAGGTCTTCCGTGCCCTTGAAGCCGAGACGGGTGCCGGACTGTACGCCGCTAGAAAGTTGGTTGCCGGCGGTCGGCGTTGCTCCAATGCGGCCCGTGTCCCGCACAAATCCCATATCCAGAACGCCGTAGACATCAACCGCTGATTGCGCGTGAGCAGCACCGGCCAAAACGCTGGCCAACGCCAGCGCAACATGCACCTTCTTCATCGTTATCCCCAATTGAAGGTTGTTTTAAGCAATCCGCGCGAGTCGGATGGCTGAACCTTAATTTCTAAAAAAGAAACGACCGGAAAGTCGGCATTCAAGGTTTTAGTTGCGTTGAAGCTGCGTAGCGGATTTGCAAATGTTGTTGTTTTATTCGCACCCCCATGCGTTGACGCAAGTTAGGCAAACCCGCAGAGTTCGAATGTTTTCGTTTTGATAACTTATGCAGCCCCTTCGCATCCATGGCCAACCGTGAAGAATTGCTGATCATTCGCGCTGCGCGTGCAGGTAAGGCAGTGGCTCAACTTGCCTTGGGAAAGCGATATTTGTTTGGCAGCGCCAGCTTGCCGAAGAGCCACTCGACTGCCGTTCACTGGTTGCAGAAAGCTGCAGAGCAAAACCAGCAGGAAGCGTGGATGCTGATCGGGGAACACGTGTCGTTCGATGTTGCCCGGCAGGCCGGCGACCCATTGCGTATCGCAATCTGGTACGAGCGTGCATACGAGAGCGGGTCGGCGCGCGCGGGGCTGGTGCTGGCCATGCTGGTGTTTTCGTGCTGGGCGCGCGCAGAACAGATGCTGCGCCAGAAGTCGATGCGAGCGCTGCAAGCTGCTGCGGAGGCGGGGCTCGCGGATGCGCAATGGCTCTACGCTCAGCAACTCGGCATGCATGAGCTGCTATCTTTGCCGATCGCCCAGTGCGCACCGCTAGTGCGTGGAAGACGTGAAAACATTCTTGACTGGGCTGCCAAGGCAGCCAAAGGCGGTGTGAGCGATGCTCAGCGTGCACTGGCCGACTACGCGTGGGCCCAGGGCGACCATCTGAAATTCCTGTTCTGGGCACTGCCCATGGCACAGGAGATCGATCGTCGCAACAGCGGTCCGCTATCCCTGCGCCAACCTTTCTCCGCAACCGATTTCGATTTGTTTGCACGCTGTGCAAAGGCGCTGCTGGTCACCGCTGATCCGAATGCGCGATTGATCGAGCGCTACTTCCGGATCGCAGCCGAGGGCGGCCAGAGCAGTGCACAGCTCGAATATGGTCTGTGGATTGCGCGGATGGATGAATGCGGGGTCCGGATCACTTCCCTGCCCGGGGTCGCGCACTACAAAAAGGCGATACGCTGGCTTTCTCAGGCAGCCGAGCAGGGGGCTGCTGCTGCGTGGTATGCGATGTCTCGCATTTACCTCAAGCCGGAATTTTCCCGGCGCAGCATTGCAGAGTCGCGCCGCCATCTGGAAATGGCTGCCGTGGCCGGGCATCCCCGTGCGCAGCTCGAACTCGGGCTCGTTGCCTGGCGTGCGCGCCGGCTTGAGCCACGTTCGGATGTGCGTGCGGTGTACTGGCTGCAAAAAGCGGCCGGACAAGGCAGTGCGGAGGCCAAGTCCCTGCTCGAGAAAATCGCGCCGCAGGCACGCAAGGCCGAGTGGGCAAGCCTCGCCCGCGCATCACTCAACCGCGACGCGAGCAGCCAGTACCCGTTTCTGGCGGCGCGCCTCGAACTCGCCTACTGGTTCGGCCTGACCCGCGCGGAGGCACTGCTGATCGAAGTTGAATCGGCCGATCACGGCCATTGTCTCGAAGTAGATATCCGGCCAGCCCATCCACGCAGCCGACGTCGGCTGGTACCGGTGCATACCGGGGAGCAGAGGCAGGCGCTGGACCGCGCAGCTCGTGTGTTTGACGTCGGCGACGCTCGCGGCGATCTTGGTCCTGAAGGCAACTATCGTCAGCGCCTGTACCGCTTCCGGAGCCTGATGACCCGCCGGCGTGCCCAGCGGGGGCGGACTGCCTGACCTGTTCGCGATATCAGGGCACTGCCGCCAGCCCTCAAATATCGATGCTGCCCTCGAAAACGCTGACTGCCGGACCAGTCAGCATCACTGGCTCACCGTCGCCCTGCCATGCGATCGACAATTCGCCGCCGCGGGTCGCCACTGCCACCGGGGAATCCAGCAGGCCCATCGCAATGCCTGCAACCACCGCGGCGCAGGCGCCGGTCCCGCAGGCCAGGGTTTCGCCAGCGCCGCGTTCGAACACGCGCAGGCGTATCTGGTTGCGGTTCACCACTTGCATGAAGCCCGCATTCACCCGGCGCGGAAAGCGCGGATGGTTCTCGATCAGCGGGCCGTCCACCGCCACTGGCGCATGGTCGACATCAGCCACAACCTGCACCGCATGCGGATTGCCCATCGAAAGTACTGCTACTTCAGTGCGCTTGCCGTCGATTTCCAGTGGCCAGAGTTCGGCGTTACCGACGTGGCGCGGCTGCAGCCCGGCACTGTCGAAAGGAACACGGTCGGTTTCCGCAACCGGGGCGCCCATGTCGACGGTGATCCGTCCGTCATCCTCGAGCCTGGGCGCGATGATGCCGGACATCGTCTCGACCCGGATCTCGCGCTGCTCGGTCAGCCCCTGGTCGACCACGAACTTGACGAATGCGCGAGCACCATTGCCGCATTGCTCGACTTCGCCACCGTCCGAATTGAAGATCCTGTAACGGAAATCGACGCCGGCGGTTGTCGGGCGCTCGACGACCAGTATCTGGTCTGCACCGATGCCGAAGCGGCGATCGGCAATCTGCTTCCATTGCGCGGGCGACAGGTTGACCTGCTGGTTGATCGCGTCGATCACGACGAAGTCATTGCCTGCGCCATGCATTTTGGTGAACTTCAGTTTCATTGTTGAGCCTGCATTCGATTTATCGGGACTGGTAAGGAGAGCCCATGCCTTCGGGCCGGGTCTTGAAGCGTTTGTGCGACCAGAAGTATTCGGCCGGCGCTTCAAGGATCCGGTCCTCGATGAAGGCATTCATGCGGCGCGTCGCCCGTTCGATATCGTCGCCTGGATAATTTTCCCAGGGCGGATAGAAAGTGACACGCCATCCCCGGAAGTCGGGCAGGAAGCGGGTCACTACCGGGATCACCTGGCCGTCGGTGGCGAGGGCCAGCCGGGCCGGCGCGGTGAGCGTCGCAGCAGGTACGCCGAAGAACGGAACGAAGATGGATTCCTTGCGACCGAAATCCATATCCGGCAGCATCAGGAAAGGCCGGCCGCTGCGCATTGCCCGGATGATGGGCTTAATGCCGGCAGCGCGGGGTATCAGGTTGCTTCCCTCCGAGGTGAAGCGCAGCCGTCCGCGCCGCAGCGCCTCGTCGAATGTCTTGTTGCGCTGCCGGGAGTAAATCGAGCAGGCGGGCCCTGCCATCGAAATGGCCACGCCGGCCATTTCAAGGCAGACGAAATGCGGGCACAGATAAATTGTCGGTCGGCTCGCTGCCAGTTCCGTGGGTACCGGCGGGTCGATCCGGATCAGGCGGCGCAGGCGCGACTCGGGTGCCCACCACAGGATCGCACGCTCGAGCACGCTGCGCGCATACCCGCGGAAATGGTCGCGCGCGATCCTGCGCCGTTCGCGTGCACTGCGCTCCGGGAGGCAAAGCGCAAGGTTGGTCAGCGTGATGTGCCGGCGCTCCCGCATCAGCAGGAACAGCAGGTCACCCACGCCATGCCCGAGGCGACCGAGCAGCGGCAGTGGCAGCCAGTGCAGCACCCACATCAGTGCCAGCAGCAGTCTCATGCCGGCTCCTTGCTAGCTGGCGCCGGATCGCCCTTGAAGCGGTTGTAGCTCCAGAAGTACTGTGCCGGGCAGCGTGCTATCAGGGATTCCATGGCAGCGTTGATTGCACGAGCCTGCTCGGCCGGCGTGCCTGCGAGTTCACGGTCAAAGCGCACGAAGCGGATTGCGAAGCCCTGCCCGCGCGGCAGTCTTTCGGCATAGGACAGCACCACGGGCGCGCCACTCATCTGCTGGAGCTTGGCGGGCAGCGTCATTGTGTACGCGGGTTTGCCGAAGAACGGTGTCCAGACACCCTCGCCCGTGCCCGGCACCTGGTCCGGAAGAAGGCCGATCGATCCGCCGGCTTTCAGCGTCTTCAGCAGCGTGCGCACCCCTGCCAGGTTGGCCGGCGCAAGCGACAGCCCGGCGCGCGCGCGCGCCTGTTCAAGCAGCGGCCGCAGCGCCGCCTTTTTCGGTGGCCGGTAGAGCGCCGTCAGCGGCGCACGGCTGGCAATCGCTTGCGCAATGATCTCGAAGCAGCCGAGGTGGGGCGTCAGGAAAATCACGCCGCGTCCCGCATCGAGGGCCGCCTGCGCGACATGCCAGTCGTGGATCGTGGCTGAACGCAGCACGCGTTCCGGCCGCCCGCACCAGATGAACGGCAATTCCAGCAAACCCTTGCCTGCTTCGGCGATCGCCGATCCGAGTTGCGGGCTATAACCGGCAAGAGCCAGGTTTTCGCGCATCCGTCGGCGGTAGGCAGGCGATGCTGCATATACTGCCCAGCCGGAAATTGTGCCCACCGCATGCAGCAGGGGCAGTGGCAGTACGGACAGGATTCGAAACAGGAGAAGCAGCATGCGGCAGGAAGGCAGGAACGATTTTGCTGAAGCGGAGCAAGTTGCGTAAAATAGCACGAGCACACACCGCCGAGTTAATCAGACAACTTGCGAGGCGGTCTACAAATCTCGCTAAAGCGTCGCAGGCTCATTGGGCTGACCGCGACACTGTGTCAACTTCATCAGGAGCTTGCATGTCAAACGAATATTTGTTTACCTCCGAGTCGGTGTCCGAAGGTCATCCGGACAAAGTCGCCGACCAGATCTCCGACGCCATCCTTGACGCGATCCTTGCGCAGGACCCGCGTGCGCGCGTCGCTGCCGAAACGCTGTGCAACACCGGCCTGGTGGTACTCGCCGGCGAGATCACCACCACGGCAAACGTCGACTACATCAAGGTCGCGCGGGACACGCTCAAAGAAATCGGCTACGACAACACCGATTACGGCATCGACTACAAGGGCTGCGCAGTGCTGGTCGCCTATGACAAGCAGTCGCCCGACATCGCGCAGGGCGTGGATGAAGGCAAGGGCCTGGACCTCGATCAGGGCGCAGGTGACCAGGGCCTGATGTTCGGCTATGCCTGCAACGAAACGCCTGAACTGATGCCCGCCGCAATCTACTACTCGCATCGCATCGTCGAGCGCCAGTCGCAATTGCGCAAGGACGGCCGCCTGCCGTGGCTGCGTCCCGATGCAAAATCGCAAGTGACCCTGAAATACGTGGATGGCAAGCCGGTGGCGATCGACACCATCGTGCTGTCGACCCAGCACGCTCCCGAGATCGAGCACAAGCAGATCGAGGAAGCGGCGATCGAGACCATCATCAAGCCGGTCGTGCCGGCCGAGTGGCTGAAAGACACCCGCTACCTGATCAACCCGACCGGTCGCTTCGTGATCGGCGGTCCGCAGGGCGATTGCGGCCTGACCGGTCGCAAGATCATCGTTGACACCTACGGCGGCGCTGCGCCGCATGGTGGCGGCGCATTCTCGGGCAAGGACCCATCCAAGGTTGACCGCTCGGCCGCTTACGCAGGTCGCTATGTCGCGAAAAACATCGTCGCGGCCGGCCTCGCCGAGCGTTGCCAGATCCAGATCTCGTATGCAATCGGCATCGCCCAGCCGACCTCGGTGATGGTAACCACCTTCGGCACCGGCAAGCTCAGCGACCAGAAAATCGCCGA
>JAIXTG010000202.1 GCA_027484285.1 Oxalobacteraceae bacterium
CTGAACGATTGCGCTTGCGGGCGCTTCCGGCGGTATCCATTTCATAGCTCGACCCTCGCCAGCGGCTGGATGTTCACCTCGGGCGTCAGCTCCTGGTAAGACAGCACAGGCAGCTCATAAAGATCCTGTTCGATCAGTTTGCGCAAGTAACCACCGCAGGGGTCGCCAGTATTTTGCGCAATCTGGTCACTGGCCAGGGCGGCACCGGAACCACGCTGGCGACGACGCCGCAGCTGGCTGCGATTGCCACGACGCTCCGGAGTTCTGCGCCGGTCGCTGACGTGAACGATCCGCAGGGACAGCCGCCGCGGGCCGGCGGCGACACCGGCCGATCCAGCGCCCCGCCCGATCGCCCGCAGCCGTTTGCCCGGGCGGTGATCCAGGCGGACTCGCGTTTGAATGCGCTGGTCATCAAGGACATTCCGCAGCACATGCCGGTGTACGAGGAGCTGATCCGTTTGCTTGACGTACCGACACGCCTGATTGAAATCGAGGCAGTAATCGTTGACGTCAACGCCAGCAATGTGGCCGACCTCGGCATCGACTGGGGGGCAAGGGCAGGGAACGTCGCGGGCGGCTTCGGACGCCCGTCCGTGCCGCCCGATTCAGTCACCGGCACCATCGTCCTCGGGCGCGATGTGAATCCGACGACCGTGATTCCCAATGCAGGCAATTTTCTGATGGCGCGTGTGCGCGCGCTTGAGGGAAAAGGCAATGCGCGGGTGGTATCGCGCCCATCGGTGCTGACGATCGACAACCTTGGCGCCCTGATCGATCTATCCGAAACCTTCTACGTTCAACTGGTCGGTGAGCGGGTCGCGTCGGTGGTGCCGATTTCCGTCGGAACCACCCTGAAGGTCACGCCGCACATTATCGAGAACGACGGAGCATATTCGGTGCATCTGACGGTCGACATCGAGGATGGCTCGATTCAGGACAACAATTCTCCGACGACCGCTCAGACGATACCCCGGATCCGGCGCAGCACTATCGGTACTCAGGCCGTAATGAACGCTCAGGAAAGCCTGCTGATTGGCGGATTCAACACCGAATCGGATATTCGCCAGACCGATCAGGTGCCTGGCTTGTCCGGGATCCCGGTTCTCGGCAATTTTTTCCGCAAGCGGTCGGCACGGACCGAGAAGCGGGAGCGGCTTTTCCTGATTACGCCAAAAATTCTGTCGCTGGCCAGCGATCCGGTGTCGCAGACATACCGCGCGCCCATCAGCCAGTGACCCCACGGAAGCAATGGACATGATTGATGACCTCCAGTGTTGCCCGCAGGCTGAAGACGAGCCGACGTTTACAGGCCTTCCTGTCGGAAGTGGCATGGCCATCCGGCGGCTGTCGCTGGATAGATTTCATCCGGTGATTGCCGAGCAGCTGGCAGCGCTGATCGTCAGGTTCTGGCGCGAGGCCTGTCGGCATGGTGCGGTTGACAAGGGGGCCGTGCTGGATCTCATCGACCTGTGTCCCTCGTCATCGGCGACCCGGCTGCTGATCCGCGCGATCGACCGTCGGCTCGGCGAGTCGCCGGCGATCCGGTACAGGTGCTTGCCGGTGCTGTTCCGGCAGCCGGCCGAGGCTGCGGGGAAGGTCTCCGCGGATGCCTTCAATCCCGCAGACTTCCAGCCGCCTTTCCTGATCTGGGATCTGGCAAAAAACGGTACGGCCTGCCCGGTCACCGACCACAGTGGACTCGATTACAAGCCGACCCAGCCTGTGGTGATCCTTGCCCATGATGCCTGGTCTCAGCTGGAGCAGCAGTTATACGCGGTCCACTATGGCAAGCTGCTGCGAGCCAACCTCGACAAGCTGGTGGTCGATGCCGGCACGGGAGCAGAGCAGTCCGTGTGGGTGGACGCCTGCGCCGAGCCGTGGCGTCCGGAGCTGGGTGATGCGCGCCAGCGCTATCTGACTGAGTTCAACAGTGCCCCCATCGTTTATCCAAGCGGCGCATTCACGGCCATTCATCAGATGGGCACACTTTCCGCGCGCCCGATGCTGTTCATTTCCCTGGCAGCCGGTTACGGCGACGATGTCGGCGTGCGGCTCGGTTCTTTCGCCGAGGTTTCCGGTTTCTACCGCGCAAGCCGCAGGTTTCCGGTGAATTTTCCACTGATTACCGAGTGGGTGGAAAAGCGGGGCGGGTATTGCAGCATTGCCCGCTGCGGCAGCCGGCACTACGTCCAGTTGAACCTTCTGGGCCGCTCGGCAAGCCGTCGCTGGATGGACAGCCTTGTGCGCTGCGTCGATCCGGCGCTGCTGGCGGGGGCGGAGCAACTGGTGAACGTGATGCATTCGCTGGGCACGGGCGCGCCCCTCGAGGCGCGGCTGAATCTGCTGCAGCTGTCGCGCTACGACCCTGCGGTTTTCCTCGCCGCGGAAAAAGAGCTCAATGCCGCATTTCTTCGGGCGCCCGATTTTGATCGCGAAGGCTGGCGGCTGGCGCTGCGCCGGGTCTGGGACAACCGCGGGGCGTGCTCTCCCGACGAGC
This sequence comes from Oxalobacteraceae bacterium, assembly GCA_027484285.1. Lineage (GTDB taxonomy): Bacteria > Pseudomonadota > Gammaproteobacteria > Burkholderiales > Burkholderiaceae_D > Pernthalerella. The sequence continues at coordinate 2,498 of JAIXTG010000202.1, forward strand.
GCCTGCACCAGCGCCTTGCGCCTGCCTTGATGCGCTGTGCCGACTGGGGGTTTGCGCGCAACATCCTCGAGCAGGGAATGCTGGAGTGCGGAGCCGAGGCGATTGATCTTGCGCAGATGGCCTGGTGTGAGTTCAGGACGGCCAATTCGGCCAGAGCAAGCGAGCTGGTGCAGCAGGCATTGCAGATGGCGCCGGACAGTCCGCTGGCAGCCCAGGTGGCAGAGCGGGTGGCGGGACGCCTTGCACGGCGCGATTCGCCGTGGTCGCTCGAACTTGTCGCCCACGGGTTGCCTATCGTTCTCGAGCCGCTCGATGAAAATCACGCTGACGCGCTGTTCCACCAATACAGGGATCCCCAGATTGCCGTGATGACTGGCCTTCCTGCGCTGGCTTCCGCCGGAGAGGCCCGCGCGTGGATCACGGCGAGCGGGAACGAAAAAGGCAAGGTCAATTTTGCGATCATGCACCGGGAATGGGGATTCACGGGCCTCGTCAATCTGGCCATTTCCGGGCACGCGTCCTTTTTCTGCTTCTGGATCGGCGTGGATTTCCAAGGGCTGGGGTTGTCATCCGCTGCCGGTCGGCTCCTCAGTCGCCATGCAGCCGACCAAGGCGTGACTGTCATGCTGACATCGGCCTACAAGGACAATCACCGTTCAGTTCGGGCGCTGAAGCGGATCGGATTTTCCGAGCTGGCCATTCGCGCATGTCCGCCTGACCAGGACCGCATTTTTTTCTCCCTGGTCGACAGCCGGGCCGGCGCCGTTGATGGCAATGCCGAGTTGCGCCAGTACTATTTGCGCGAGCAGTTGCCGATGCAATTCGACACGCCGGACGAGCCACTGTCGGTATCGACCAGCGCGAACCAGGAGGCATCATGAGCATCATTGTCGGCAATCTGACAAGCGCCGTACGCGAGAATGCAAGGCAGGTCGATGAAGAAGACGATCGCATTCGTACGCAGATGCGGCGCAAAGCGCAAACCCATCGGGTCGCGGAACAGGCGCAGGCCAGACAGCGTTTCGAGCAGCGCCTGCAGCAGGCCCAACACGCAGGGCGTGAGCCACTTTTTACGCTGCCGGCCGGCGGTGGCGAGCCCTCACCGATCGCACGCAAACGGCCGCAGGAGGCCCCCCTGCCTGCGGCCGGACCCGGGGAAGCGGGAACAGCAGGGACAGCAAAGGCGGCAGGGACGGTAGCGACGGCAGGGACGGCAGGGACATCAGGGACATCAGGGACATCAGGGACCGCAGGGACCGGTGAGGCGAACGAGCCTGACCGTTTCATCGGGCAAGGCCACGCTCCGGTGCGCGGCGAGTTGGGGCCGCGTGACCATGCAACAGTCAGGATCCGCGAGGCCGGTCGTGTGCCGGAGGCGCCGATATCGTCCGGGTCGCCCGTAACGCCGCCAGGCGCCCGCAGCTTGCGTGAGGGTTCGGCTGCGGAACGCGTGCAGCCTCCGTCGAACCGGGATCCGGTTTCTGAACCAAAGCAGCCGGGCTCGGCGCAGGCGGACGCGCAAGGCCTGACAGATGCCCCGCTGTCGCGGCAACTCGCCGAGCTGGCCCGGGCTGTGGCTGGCCAGGGGGCGAGCCTGCAGTCAGAACAGTTGCTGGCGCGCCTGCAGGCTCTCTCAGGTCGGGTCGACAGTGCCTGCGTCGGCGCGGACAGTCATGAGGAGCGCGCCCGGGCAAAG
>JAIXTG010000308.1 GCA_027484285.1 Oxalobacteraceae bacterium
GGAATCCGGTTCGCATGCCGCCTGGCTGACGCGGACGCCGATGCACGCGCCTGCAGGTCCGACTCGATTTGCACGAGGCTCTCGCGCATGGCCCAGAGAATCAGTCCGAAGCCTATCCACAGCAATACCTCGATGACCAGCAGATTCATCGCATTCTCCCGGAGAGACGCCTCCCGATCTTCATGAGGCGGATGACCGGGGATGGCGTTCCAGCGCGACATTTGATGCCGCTCAGCGGGCGAGGCGTGTTTGTCGTCAGCCAGCTATTCAGGGGTGCTCAATAGCCTCGCTTGTTGAGTCCGAGTTCCTGCAGGATCAGCGTGGCAATTTCTTCGATTGACTTGACCGTGGTCGATACCCACCGTATCCCTTCGCGTTGCATCATGCTTTCTGCCTCGTTCACTTCATAGCGGCAGTTCTCGATCGATGCATATTTGCTGCCCGGCCTGCGCTCGTTGCGCACCTCCGACAGGCGGTCTGGCGCGATCGACAGTCCGAAAATCTTGCCCCGGTAAGGCGCCAGTCCGCTCGGCAGCTGGCCTCGCTCGAAATCGTCGGGTATCAACGGGTAGTTTGCAGCCTTGATCCCGTATTGCATTGCCAGGTACAGGCTGGTCGGCGTCTTTCCCGAACGAGAGACGCCCACCAGGATCACGTCCGCCAGCGTCAGATTCTTGTGCGACTGCCCGTCATCGTGTGCCAGGGAAAAATTGATGGCTTCGATGCGATTTTTGTAATCCTTGGAGTCGGCGATGTTGTGGCTGCGGCCGACGGTGTGGGTCGACTTGGTGCCCAGTTCCTGTTCAAGCGGATCGACGAAGGTCTGGATCAGGTCCATGTGCATTCCCGATGCGCGGCGGACGATATCGGACAACTCGGCTTTCACGAGAGTCGAGAACACGATGGGTCGCCTGCCTTCGGCCTCGAACGAGTCGTTGATGCGGCGCGCCGCTTCATGCGCCTTGTCGACGGTATCAATGAAAGGCAGCCGGATCTGGCGAAAGCGCAGGTCAAACTGGGTCAATACCGAATGGCCAAATGTTTCCGCGGTAATGCCCGTTCCATCCGAAACGAAAAAAACCGTACGGTCGAAGCCGTTGGTCGCACCTTGCAGGGGAATATGCATGAAGATTTACAAAAAAATAACGCAAAAAACCGCACCAATGGCCGCGCAAAGCAGTTTGCGGCAGGTAAAATGCCGGCGTTGCCTATTCTCCCACGCTATCTGTCATCCGGACAATCAACATGGATCGAGTCATGCCAGCCGCCGTTGCCGAGCAAAGCACTCTCCGTGTCTGCGTGGTACGCCGCAACCCGATTTCCCATCATCAAAGAGGTAGTTATGTCCAACCCAGCAACCGCGGGGGTTCACCAGGCCCCTGATTCAGGGGCGTCTTACGTCGTTTCCTTTGAAAACCTGCGCATGACGGATGTCGAGTCCGTCGGCGGCAAAAACGCGTCGCTTGGCGAGATGATCAGCCAGCTTGCGCATGCCGGCGTCCGTGTGCCGGGCGGCTTTGCCACCACCGCGCAGGCATTTCGCGATTTCCTGTCGTACAGCGTGCCTGGCGGCCAGTCGCTGGCTCACCGCATCGCCGACCGTCTCGCGACCCTGGATATCGACGACGTCCGTGCACTGGCTGCTGCCGGCGCCGAAATCCGTCAATGGATCATAGACACGCCGTTCCAGCCGCGCCTGCAGCAGGAAATCGCCGAGTTCTACCACCGGCTGGTCGATGATTCGGCCAGCGAAGTGTCTTTTGCCGTGCGCTCGTCTGCGACCGCCGAAGACCTTCCCGATGCGTCTTTCGCAGGCCAGCAGGAAACTTTCCTGAACGTGGTCGGTATTGACAACGTGCTGGAAGCGATGAAGCACGTATTCGCGTCGCTGTACAACGACCGTGCGATCTCGTACCGCGTCCACAAGGGCTTTACCCACAGTGAAGTGGCGCTGTCGGCTGGCGTGCAGCGCATGGTGCGCTCCGACCTCGGTGCGGCCGGCGTGATGTTCACAATCGATACCGAATCCGGCTTCAAGGACGTCGTCTTCATCACCTCCAGCTATGGCCTCGGCGAGACCGTCGTGCAGGGCGCAGTCAACCCCGACGAGTTCTACGTGCACAAGCCGATGCTGGCCCAGGGCAAGCTGCCGATCATCCGCAAGAACATCGGCTCCAAGCTGATCAAGATGGAATTCACCGGCGAGGCCAAAGCCGGCCGGTCGGTAAAGACGATCGACGTGCCGATCGAGATGCGCAACCGCTACTCGCTCACCGATGCCGAGATCGCGGAACTGGCGACCTACGCCGTCATCATCGAGAAGCACTACGCCCGCCCGATGGACATCGAATGGGGCAAGGACGGCCGCGACGGCAAGCTGTACATCTTGCAGGCCCGCCCCGAGACGGTGAAGTCGCAACAAAAGCATGGCGACGCCCAGCAGCGCTTCAAGCTCAAGGGCTCGGGCACGGTACTGGCCTCGGGCCGTGCCATCGGCCAGAAGATCGGCGCCGGTCCGGTCCGCGTGATCAAGGATCCGGAAGAGATGGAACGTGTGCAGCCGGGCGACGTGCTGGTGGCCGACATGACCGACCCGAACTGGGAGCCGGTAATGAAGCGGGCGTCGGCGATCGTCACCAACCGCGGCGGCCGTACCTGCCACGCAGCGATCATTGCGCGTGAGCTGGGTGTGCCGGCAGTCGTCGGCTGCGGCGACGCGACCGACGTGCTGAAAGACGGCACGCTGGTGACTGTATCCTGCGCTGAAGGCGACGAGGGCAAGATCTACGACGGCCTCCTCGAGACGGAAGTGACCGAAGTGGCGCGCGGCGAACTGCCCCCGATCCCGGTCAAGATCATGATGAACGTCGGCAATCCGCAGCTCGCGTTCGACTTTGCGCAGCTGCCTAATGGCGGGGTTGGTCTTGCTCGCCTCGAGTTCATCATCAACAACAACATCGGCGTGCATCCGAAAGCCATTCTCGAGTACCCGAACGTCGAGCCCGACCTGAAAAAAGCGGTTGAGTCGGTCGCGCGCGGCCACGCTTCGCCGAAGGCCTTCTATGTCGACAAGCTGGCCGAAGGCATCGCAACCATCGCTGCTGCGTTCTGGCCGCGCCCGGTCATCGTGCGCCTGTCCGACTTCAAGTCGAACGAGTACAAGAAGCTGATCGGCGGCTCGCGCTACGAGCCCGACGAGGAAAACCCGATGCTTGGCTTCCGCGGCGCAGCGCGTTACCTCGCGGCCGACTTCGCCGAGGCCTTCGAGATGGAATGCATCGCGATGAAGCGGGTGCGTGACGAAATGGGCTTGACTAACGTCGAGATCATGGTGCCCTTCGTTCGTACGCTGGGCCAGGCGGAGAA
>JAIXTG010000232.1 GCA_027484285.1 Oxalobacteraceae bacterium
CTTGAAACACAAATGTTCGACGAGACGGTGCGGGTCGAGGCAAGCACTGACATCAGTGCCGTCGCCGGTGCCGATGTCGTGCTGGTCTGCGTGAAGTCGACCGACTCGGCGGCGTCGGCGCGCGCGATGGCCCCCTTCCTGGGCCCGGAAGCGGTGGTGCTCTCCTTGCAGAACGGCGTCGAGAATGCCGAGGTCATGCACCGGGTCCTGTCCCGGCCGGTGATTCCTTCAGTCGTCTACGTGGCCACTGAAATGGCCGGTCCCGGCCATTTGAAGCACCATGGCCGCGGTGAACTCGTAATCGGCGACAGCCCTGCGAGTGCACGCATCATCGAGGCATTCGCAGCCGCCAGTGTGCCGGTACAGGCATCAGGCAATGTGATGGGCGCGCTGTGGTCGAAGCTGATCGTGAATTGCGCCTACAACGCAATGTCGGCGATCGCGCAGAAGCCCTACGGCCGGCTGGTCGAGGTCGATGGCGTACCGGCGCTGATGCAGCAGGTGGTCGACGAATGCCTCGCGGTGGCTGCAGCCGACGGTGTTACCGTGCCCGGCGATTCGCACGAGGCCGTGCGGCGGATCGCGCAGACGATGGCCGGGCAGTATTCATCTACCGCGCAGGACGTCGCGCGCGGCAAGCCGAATGAAATCGATTTCCTGAATGGTTATGTCATGCGGCGTGCCGAGGCGCACGGGATACCGGTACCCATTAACCAGACGTTATGGACGCTGGTGAAACTGGTCGAAAAAAAATAGCTACAGGGGAGACAGGCATGACCGAGACGGAATTCAGGCAACGGCTGGCCGAGCAGGGTTTCGAAGCAGTGGTAACCGTTGAGCGCGAACCGAATGGTTCGCTCGACACCCACACCCACCCGTTCGAAGCGCAGGCGCTGATCTTGAGCGGCGAGATCACGATTGTGGCCGAGGGGCAGACAATGCATTGCGGCCCGGGCGATATCTTCCGCCTGGACGCGAACATCCCGCATACCGAGTGCTATGGCCCGCAGGGCGTCACTTACCTCGCCGGCCGCAAGCCGGCTGCCTGCTGACTTCGCTCAGGCAGCTGCGAGGGCAAGGGGTTCGCCCTGCAACTGAACCGGTGAACTGCGGCGGCCTTAACCGACCAGGTCGACCCGGCCGTTCAGGTCCATGATGCCGGTAATGACGCTGAGTCCGGGATGACGTGCTGCCACTTCCTTGCGGAAGCTGAGCAGGGTCTCGGCATGCGCCGCGGTTTCTCCCTCTTTGTCGGCCACGCGCTCTGCGCCGAAAGCCAGTTTGGCCGCTCCGCAGTCGCGATGCGACAGCGCGACCACGCGCTTGATGCGGTGCAGGGCGACCGTGATGTCCAGGTTGTCCCAGAAGGTCTTGTGCCAGGGCGCGAACTTCGGATGTACCGCGCCGATCGGGCCTCCGGCCATGACGAAGTGGCTGTAATTGTCCCCCAGCTTCTCGCGGTCGACGCCTGACAGCAGACCCATGTACTGCCAGCTGAGGGTCGTGAAGCGCGGATCGATGCAGTTCACCAGCATGGCTTCGTAACTTCCGCCGCCTGCCAGCGCGCGACCCGGCAGCCAGCCGGCCATGCCTGCAGCGACCAGCGACGCCCCGGCCGTGATGAATTGCCGGCGCGAGTGCGCTGGCGGCACTATGGCGCAGCAAGCACATCCGCTGTGGTGCGACGAGGCGGTAAGGGACGGGCTGGATTTTTCGGACATCGGATTCTCCTGGGTGGCGGCAAGCAGGCGCGTTGGGGGCGCAGCCTGGGGAACGCGTGTTTTTCTGGGCCGGACGGAACTGCTGGTGACATCGGTACCAGCCAAGCAGTTCTTTAGTCATGCATGAAAATCAGCGGTATTTCGGCCTGCCTGGCCTCCAGAAAACCCGCGCCGGTTCGATAATGAAGAACAAGGTTCTGCCTGTAAACCCGGGCGAGGGTAACGCCGGCTTCGTCGAGTTAATCAAAAAATAATGCGGCGCAGCCAAAGCTTCGGTCGGCAGATGTTCATGTTCCAACGAGGGACAAGCAGAATGAAAAAAAACCAGATGACGATTTGCAGCCTGGCGCTGGCCGTGCTGGCCCAGTCGGTGCCGGCGATGGCGGCAGGAGGCCAGGCGCAGACTGCCCGGGTCAAGGTGAAAGACCGCGCAGCCGCATCGCAGGCAGTGGCTGCATTGCAGGCAGCGACGGTCGAGCAGGCCGCCAGCAAGCAGCCCGACGATGCGCTGGTGGCGGCCGCCGCAACCAGCGCCGTCGACGTCGGCCATGGCCAGGCGAGCGCTGCCGAACCGGCTGCAGATGCAACTGCGGTCGCGAACCCCGCCCCTGCTCCTGCCGCCAGCGTCTGCGAGCCGCCGTTCAAGACCGAAATCGCCGCGCTCTTCGATCGCTGGAATGCCGCGTTGCGCAGCAAGGATCCGAAAAAAGTGGTCGCGAACTACGCCCCCGGTTCCGTCTTGATACCCACCCTGTCGGATCGCGTGCGCTTTACGGCGACCGAGAAAGAAGATTACTTCGTCCATTTCCTGAAGCGGCATCCCGAGGGCCGGATCGACGATCGCGTGATCGAGGTCGACTGCAACAGTGCGGTCGACAGCGGCTTGTACACCTTCCGGTTCGGGGATGGCACCCAGGTCAGGGCACGCTACACATTCACCTACAAGCGGCTCGACGGCGAATGGCTGATTTCCAGCCATCATTCGTCGGCCATGCCGGAGAA
>JAIXTG010000123.1 GCA_027484285.1 Oxalobacteraceae bacterium
GACATCGAAATAGATCACCGGCCACCCGTCCGGGTCGGGGCGCACGACGGCGGCGGCACCGCCCAGTTCCGGATGCCGGTCGCCATCCTCGCCGTGTCCCATCCAGACTTCCCGGACGACCCGGCGCTCGCCCTCGCGTTCCACCTCGCAATGCACGGTCGTGCCGTCAGAGCGTTCGAAAGCCGCGGCAGCGCCGCCGGCGAGCGCGAGGGTGAGCGCGAGCAGCGGGCGGAGCAGCGCCGGCATGGCGGAACCGGATCAATTAGCCCGGAAAGGGGCGACCGGCAGCACCGGCACGTTCGCGAACTGCGGCGGGATGTCGCCGGTCAGCGTCTGCAGGAAAGCGACCAGGTCTTTCACGTCCCGGTCGTCGAGCTGCCGGCCCAGCTGCAGGCGCGCCATTACCCGGACCGCGTCGTCCAGCGTGGCCACCGAACCGTCGTGGAAATAGGGCGGCGTCATGGCGACGTTGCGCAGCTGAGGAACCTTGAACATCCACATGTCTTCCGGCTTGCCGGTGTCGTGGAAGCGGCCTTTGTCGCGTCCTTTCAGCTGGGGCATTTCGACGCTGCCGGTGGCCTTCCAGTAGTCTTCCGTGATGCCGAATTTCTGGAAGCTCTGGCCGCCGACGGTCGAGCCGTTGTGGCAGGACGCGCAGCCATAGCCGATGAATTTGTCGAGGCCGCGCTTGGCGTCGTCGCTGATGGCGCGGGTGTCGCCTTTCAGGTAGCGGTCGAACGGCCCCGGGGTGAGCAGGGTGCGCTCGAACGCGCCGATCGCCACTGCCCAGTGCTCGGCAGTGACCGGCTCTTTCTCGTTCGGGAATGCCTTGTCGAACAGCGGGCCGTAATTCAGCGCACGCAGTTTTTCCTCGGCTTCTTCATAGCTCTTGTTCCCGTAGGCGAAGGTGCTGGTGAGTGCTTTCAGTGCCTGTTCTTCGACGCTGACCCGGTTGCCGCCGTAGTGCTGGGAGATCAGCAGCGGCGTGTTGAACACCGTCTGTGCATTGCGCGGCATCGGCTGGCCATGCACGCCGACCGATCGCGGCAGCGAGTCGGCACCGTAGTAGCTGGGGTTGTGGCAGCTGGCGCAGCTGGTACGGCCGTCGCTGGACACCCGCGTTTCAAAGAACAGTTTCCGGCCCAGTTCTACCCGGTCGGGCGAGTGCGGATAGTCGTCGACATGGGCGGTGGAGGGCAGTGGCCGGAAGACGCCGCGTGCGCGCTCCAGCAGCGCCGCGTCGGTGCCTTCGGCGGTAACGAGGCCGTAGGCGAGCAGGCCGGCAGCACCGAAGAAAAGGGCAGCCAGGCTGCGCCGGGCAGTGATCGAGAAGCTCATGAGGGTCCCGGATTGTTGATGTTGTGTAAGGCGGGATTGTGCTGGAAAAGCCGGGCTTTTGCTGGCCGGCTAGAAGCGGGTGTAGATCCCGCTGTGCCAGTGGCCGCCTCCCGACTTGCGCTCAAACCCGAGTTGCAAATAAAGCATGGTGTTTTTGGATAGGAAAAGCTCGTAGCCGCCGCCGATTTCGCGGATCGGCTGCCACGCGCCGGTCTTGCCGAACACCTGGTCGCTGCTGACCATGACCAGTTTGAGTTCGCCAGCGGAAAGCGGAACGCGGGCGGTCGCAATCCAGGCCCACGGGCTGGCATCCGGCCGGGGCAGCGCGGGGTCGACGCCTGCGCCGTCCATGTCGCGCGTGCTGTGCATGATCTCGCCGGCAATCCGGGCCCTGCCGACCAGCCTGTAGGCACCGGCCACGATGTTGCGGGAGTCCGGCCCGATGCGGTAGCGGTTGGGAATGGGGGTGCCAAGGCCGGTGCCGGGTATATGGTCGCGCGATGGCAGGTCGATGCCGGCATGCCAGCCCCAGCCGGCATGATCGCCGGTCAACACGGCCTTGAACGCATTGTCGTCATCCGGCGATTTGCGCAGGGCGAACTGAACGCTCAGCTGCAGGCCGTCGACGGAAGGCGACACATAGGTGAGCGCGTTCGGAATGCGGAACAGGCCAATGCCGGCCTGCTGCGCCAGCAATATCTTGTCCTGGACCAGGCCGTCATTCGTGAACGGATCGACCCGGCTGGCGATGCCGTTGATCAGGTCGCGCGTGCGGCCGATCCGCAGGCTGCCGAGGTCGCCATTCACGGCGACATAGGTGTGCCTGTCGAAAGAAAACGCATGGTTCGGATCGATCGTTCCCTCGATGCGCGCCTCGATTCGCAGCCCGGGCGTGAGGGTTTCGAATGCTTCCACGCCCAGCCGTGACGTGTAGTTGGTGCGCATGTCAAAGCCGTTGCCGCTGCCCCAGTTGTGCCGCATGTCCTGGGCGGCCGCGTCGATTCGCGTGCCAAACCCGCCGACCAGTCCCTGGTCAAGCACCCCGTACAGCTTTGCCTGGGCAGCAGCAGCGCCCGGCAGCAAAGCGGCCGCCAGCACGGCGCATGCCATCGCCAGCGGCCGCAGGCCTTCCCCCCGGATATACTTGGTCTGGTTCACGTCTCCGCATGAATCATGATTTCCTCTATTGCAAACATAGCACGCAGCGCTTTAGTCTCGGTTCCAAAGAATTAAACCCGGGCATCAGTCAGGTGCCGCAGCGGGAGATCCTACCAACCGAGACCGTCCTTCCGGCCTCCACACCCCAAAGACCGCCACGGGGAGGCGGCAGACCCATGATGAAACCATTTCGCACCACCGTTGCCGCCCTGCTGACCGCAATTTGCGTGATCATCAGCCCGGCTGTCCTGGCAGCACCCGCCGGCTGGCAGGACGATCTATCCCCCTTGCCTTCGAATGAGTGGAGCCGTGAACGCGCCGCCCACTTGCTGGAGCGTGCCGGCTTTGGCGGCACGCCGGAGGAGGTGGCGCGGCTCTCGAAGCTGGCGCCGCAGCAGGCCGTGCGCGCCATGGTGCGCTACCAGTCGGTGCCGAATCCGCTGCCTGCCTTCGAAGATTCCGGTGCCTTTGATCCCGGCCTCGAGCCGTTTGCGCCGTCGCGTCCGGCGGCAACCGACCTCGCGAAGCGCACCGGCGAAGCGCTCGGCGTGAAAGCCAAGCCAGGCGGCAATCGCAAGCTGCAGCAGGTCGCCGACCGTTTCCTGTACTGGAAGCGCGTGACCCTGCTCGAAACCCAGCGCGTCGGCTACTGGTGGGCCAACCGCATGGTGACCACGAAGCGGCCGCTGGAAGAAAAGATGACCCTGTTCTGGCACGGCCATTTCGCAACCGGCGACGAAAAGGTGCAGGACTATCGCAAGATGCTGAAGCAGAACGAGCTGCTGCGCGCAAAGGCGACCGGCAGTTTCCGCGACCTGCTGATCGCCGTGTCGCAGGATCCGGCCATGCTGGCCTACCTCGACGCCGGCGTGAACGTGAAAGGTGCACCGAACGAGAATTTCGCGCGCGAGATCATGGAGCTGTTCACCATGGGCGTCGGCAATTACACCGAAAAGGATATCCAGGAGGCGGCGCGCGCCTTCACCGGCTGGAATTACAAGGGCCTGGAATTCGTCATCAACCAGCAGCAGCATGATGAAGGCAGCAAGACCGTGCTCGGGCAGACCGGCAATTTCGACGGCGTGCAGGTGATCGACATCATCCTTGCCAGGCAGGTGACGTCCGAATACATCGCGACCAAGCTGTACCGCTATTTCGTACGGGAAGAGGTGTCGCCGGAGATGCGCACGAAGCTCGGCAAGCTTCTGCGCGACAAGAAATACGAGATTGCGCCTTTTCTCGAGACCGTGTTCCAGTCGAAGGATTTCTACAGCGATGCGTCGGTGGGCACCCGCATCAAGCCGCCGGTCGAGCTGGTGGTATCGACCTATCGCAAGCTGGGCCTGAAGGAAGTGCCGGGCATCCCGGACTTCAACCAGCTGACCGAGATGATGGGCCAGAAGCTGCTGAACCCGCCGAACGTGGCCGGCTGGACCAGCGGCCGGAGCTGGATCACGCCGGGCCTGCTGCTGGTACGCGGCAACTTCGTCTATGACACCGTATTCCCGCCGATCGATTTCGTTGCGCCCGATCGCGTGCCTCAGGATCGCTACGGCATCATCCCGGTCGCTGAAAAAATCGCTATGGGCAAGGATGTCACGACCGCCACCAAGCCGGATGGCAAGGAGGTCACCTCGATGTCGATGCAGAACGACCGCGACGAGGATTTCAACACGCGGCTGGCCAGCTATCACGCGTGGCGCAAGACCATCGAGAAGGTCAAGCCGATTCCGCGGATGCCGGCGCGCATCGACCTGTCGCAGATGATGCGCGATGCGGGCTGCGTCACCGCACAGCAGGCGGTCGACCATCTGCTCCTGCGCTTCCTGTCCGTGCCGGTCGATGCTGATACGCGCACGAAAATCGGTGCGCTGCTGGAAGCCGACCTCGGCACCGCCGACCTGAAACACGCCGACAGCTACATGGAAGATGCGCTGCGCAATGCGCTGCACGTGATCCTGTCGCTGCCTGCCTACCAGTTGGGATAAGTAACATGGCTCATTCGCACATCAATGCTTCGCGCCGCGACCTGCTGAAGGCGCTGGGCGCCCTCGGCCTCTCGGCCGGACTGCCGGCCATGCCGGCGCTGGCCGCCAATGCCGCCGGCAATGC
>JAIXTG010000194.1 GCA_027484285.1 Oxalobacteraceae bacterium
TCGCTGGTGGCGTCGGTGTACAGCGGGGACGACAGCCTGATGGCCTGCCTGGCGCACGGGCTCGCGTCCTCGCATGGCCGCGTGCATCTGGTCAGCCCGGCGGTGGGCAAGACCCACACCGGCCACGGCAATGTGATGCCGGGATCGATTCACGGCGGCCCGGGCCGCGCCGGCGGCGGCGAAGAGCTGGGCGGCCTGCGTGCGCTGTCGTTCTACCATCGCCGCAGTGCGATCCAGGGCCCGGCAACGGCATTGACCCACCTGATGCGAGACACCACCGGATTCAGCTACTGACGGGCATACCGACCCGATGACAACGAACAGCGGCCACCATAAAACCAGACCAGGCCGCTGCGGAGGAGACGACAATGCATACCACGGGCAAGGCGCCGCCAGAGCGCTTCAATTTCGCTCGCCATCTGCTTGCACTCAACAGCGGACGGCACGACAAAATCGCTTACCGCGATGACCACGACGAGCTCAGCTACGGCGAACTCGCGCAGCGCGTGCGCCGCTGCGCCGCCGGACTGCTGGCGCAAGGCCTGCAGCCCGAACAGCGGGTACTGCTGGTCATGCAGGACACCATCGACCTGCCGGTCGCCTTTCTCGGCGCGCTGTATGCGGGCGTGGTGCCGGTGCCAGTCAACACCCTGCTGCCGGCCGACAACCTGGCTTACATGATCGCGCACTCGGATGCCAAGCTGGTGATCGCATCTGAAGCATTGCGGCAGACGCTGACGCAGGCGATCGCCGAATCCGGTCGCGACATTCCGCTCGCCATCGCGGGTGCCGCCAAGCCCGGCGACGGCCTGGCCTTCGCCGCCCTGCTCGACCACCCGCCGCTGGCCGAAGCTGCCGATACCCATGCCGATCAGTTTGCTTTCTGGCTGTACTCTTCCGGCTCCACCGGCCGCCCGAAGGGCACGGTGCATTCGCATGCCAACCTGTACTGGACCGCCGAGCTGTACGGCAAACCGGTGCTCGGCCTGCACGAGGAGGATGTGGTGTTCTCGGCAGCCAAGCTGTTTTTTGCGTATGGCCTCGGCAATGCGCTGACGTTTCCGCTATCGGTCGGCGCCACCGTGATCCTGATGGCCGAGCGCCCCACGCCGGCTGCCGTGTGCGAGCGACTGCTCAGGCACCAACCGACAGTGTTCTTCGGCGTGCCGACGCTGTATGTCGGCCTGCTGGCATCCAATACCCTGCCCGGCCGTGACCAGCTGAGGCTGAGGCTCTGCGCATCCGCCGGCGAGGCGCTGCCGCGCGAAGTGGGTGAAAAATTCAGCGTGCATGTCGGCTGCGACATCCTTGACGGGCTGGGCTCGACCGAGATGCTGCACATCTTCCTGTCCAACCGCAGCGACGACCTGCGCTATGGCAGCAGCGGCAAGCCGGTGCCCGGCTACGCCCTTGAGCTGCGCGACGAGGCCGGCCGGCCGGTGCCTGCCGGGGAAGTGGGCGACCTTTACATCCGCGGGCCGAGCGCGGCGCTGCTCTACTGGACGAATCGCGAGAAAAGCTGCGCCACGTTCCAGGGCGAGTGGGTGAAAAGCGGCGACAAATACCTGGTCGATGCGGACGGCTTCTATGTCTATGCCGGCCGCAGCGATGACATGCTGAAGGTCAGCGGCCAGTACGTGTCGCCCATCGAAGTCGAGGCGGCACTGATCGGCCATGATGCGGTGCTGGAATGCGCGGTGGTCGGCAAGCCGGATGCGCAAGGCCTGACGCGGACAGTCGCCTATGTCGTCCTGCGCGATGCCCGTGCCGCCGGACCGGCGATGGAAGACGAGCTGAAGACCTTCGTCAAGCACCGGCTGGCGCCGCACAAATACCCGCGCGACATTCATTTCACTGCCGAGCTGCCGAAGACGGCTACTGGCAAGATACAGCGCTTCCGGCTGCGCGAGCGCGATGGCGAGTGAGCTGACGCTGGACTGGTCCGGCCGACCCGTCCGCATCGAATACCGCTGGACCGGGGCCGCTGCTGCGGATGTGCCGGTCATGGTGTTCCTGCATGAAGGACTCGGCTCGGTCGCGATGTGGAAGGATTTTCCCGACCGGCTGTGTACGCACCTCGGGCTGCGCGGCCTGGTCTATTCACGCCCGGGCTACGGCAAATCGACACCGCGCGGGCGTGATGAATGCTGGGGGCCGGACTTCCTGCTGCGACAGGCAACCGAAGTCCTGCCGGCGCTGCTGGATGCGCTCGGCATACAGCGCCCATGGCTGTTCGGCCACAGCGACGGCGGCTCGATTGCGCTGCTGCATGCAGCAGGTTTTCCGCAGGCCCTGCGCGGCGCGATTGTGGTCGCACCCCATATTTTCGTGGAGGAAGTCAGTATCGCCAGCATACGTGCCGCGCGCGAAGCCTATCGCGGGCAGGGACTGCGCGATCGCCTCGCGCGTTACCACGATGACGTCGACTCCGCGTTCTACGGATGGAACGACGTATGGCTGTCGGCAGATTTCCGTGAATGGAATATCGAACAGACGCTGGACGCGATCCGCTGCCCCCTGCTGGCCCTGCAGGGAGAGGCCGATGAATACGGAACCCTGCGCCAGATCACCGGCATCCGGGACCGCCTGCCCTCGACCCGGCTCGTGGCACTGCCAGGCTGCGGTCATTCGCCGCATCGCGAGCAGCCCGAGGCGCTGATTGCAGCCGTTGCCGAATTCATGCAGCAGCAACCGCAAGGTCCGTGCATCGGTCAGTGAAGTTCTCGTAAAATGCCTGCCTGAAACAAACTGCCCCGATCGCATGGAAACCACTGCCTTCAACAAGCGCTTCGCGCACCAGCTCGGCTACGCCGGCGTGATTCCCTTCCTGCTGATGATGCTGGGCGTGTGGTTCGCGGATGCGTCCTGGCTGGATGATTTCGTGAAGGGCCAGCTGGCGTATGCGATCGTCATCCTGTCTTTTCTCGGCGGGATCCACTGGGGTGCCGTGATGCTGTGCCCGACATTGCCGGAAGCGGATGCGAAAAAGGCGCTGGCGTGGGGTGTGACACCGTCGCTGATCGCGTGGAGCTCAACCCTGTTCGGAGGGTTCGGGTTTGCGCTGCTGATGGCGGGTTTCATTGCCGCATTCAACGTCGACCGGCAAATGTATCCGGCCTACGGCCTGCCCGACTGGATGGTTATCCTGCGCAAGAAACTGACGATCGTCGTCGTGCTGACCCTGATCGCCACCGTCATCGGCGCCAACCTGCGCGGCTGACCACCCGCCGGCGAGTACCGGCGCCAGGCAATTACGCCGCTTCTTCCTCGTCCATCTTTCTCGGCCGGCCGTCGGCATCGCTGATACGCATGCGCTTGCGGCGATCGCCCATGAGTTCGCGCAGTTCACGAATGCTCAGGTCGGTCACTTCATGCATGCGAATCAGCAGCGAGGCACCCACCGGGAGAGTGCGGTGACGAATCTTGCTGATCACCGGCGGCCGAACTTCCAGCGCTCTTGACAGCGCTGCATCATTCTTCAGCCCCAGTTTCTGGATCAGCGCATCCAGCAAACGGTTCGGGTCGTAGCCTTCCTGCGACACCAGAGGATGTTTGTCCATCACGTCTCTCCCTCGAGGATATGAGTAATCGCTGTTCGAATTTACAGCAATAACAGTTGCCTGTTCGCAATTACTCTAATGTTAATTTATATGTCATCGCAGCAACATTTTCAAGCGCTTTCCCGCGTTTTGTGATTTCCCATGGTAATTTTTTTCAAAACCGTGTCATTAATGGAAACATCAGCGCACTCGATCACATAGAAATCCTCAATAAATCAATCGCCTGAAGAAATGGCTTGCCGCCCTGGCTCCCTGCTTGCCAGCAGCAACATGATTGTTGACGCGAAAGGTCTTGATAGCCGACCGGGATGGCCGAGGTTCGGGCCCGCGACAGGAGAACCGTGGAGGCACACAACGGCCATGGCGAGATTCCGGTAACATTCTTGAAAAATATTCGACGGAGACGAGATGAAATACCTGCTCGCCAGCCTCAGCGCGCTGCTGCTGGCTCTGCCTGCCGCAGCCGACTCGCCTGAGTGGAAGCTGATTTCCGAGAGCGAAGATCCGGAAAAGGTCACCAGCTGGTACGTCGACATGAAAAGCATCGTGCATGAGGATGACTACATGCGGGCCTTCCTTCGTACCTCATGGTCGGTCCCGCAGTACGCAGGCGACCAGACGGCCTACCAGTCGTCGACTTACCTGAATTACATCGACTGTGACACGGGCAAGATCGCGTTCACCGCCAACGCCTATTTCGCCGGCATTGAACCGGAGGGCAAGCCGGTTCATCAGGAACCGGAAAAACCCCTGTCCGAATTGAAGTTCCAGCAGGTCGTGCCTGGCTCGGCCGGCGAGAAGCGGGTGGAATTCGTGTGCCTGTTCCGGTCGAAAAACTTCCTGACGCAGCGCGCCGGCAGCGCCGTCCGCGGATGAAAAAACGGCGTCACGGAGGGCTCCGTGACGCCGCCTGAACGACAGCCTCCGAGTGCGGCGATCAGCCTGCCGCGACTGCCAGCCCCTTGACGGTTGCCGTTGCGGTCGACATCTGCACGTCGCCCGACAGTTGGCCGCCTTCTTCTATGACCAGCTTGCCGTAGCGGACCTTGCCGGTCACGCGGCCGCTGGAGTACACCACCAATTTCTGGCGCACGGTGAGGTCGCCCTCGAACTCGCCGCGGATCTCGGCGATGTCAAATTCGGCGTTGCCGACGAAAGCACCACGCTCCGAAATCTGGATCACGCGCGAATCAATGGTTGCTTCCACCCGGCCCTCGACCACCAGCGTGTCGCAATCGGTGATTTCGACGCCTTTGAGCTTGATGTTCGGGCCGACCGTCAGCTTGCTGCGCATTTCGGCATTGCTGACACCCGTGTTGCCGAGGGTGTTGCCGGCAGTTGCAATGGATGCCGGAACCACGCGTGCAACAGGGGCAGCCAGTGCCACCCCGGCTTGTGCGGGCTTCTCGGCCGCAGGAACAGCAGGGGCAACCGGGGACAAAGGGGTTACCTCAGTCACGCTTTCGCGTTTGCCAAAAAATTTTTCTGACTTCAGCATGGAATCTCCTGGATAAATGTGGGCGCGCAGCAAGCCGGCGCTGCACACTGAGGCTTCGGCCATTGCTGAAGGCCAAAGTTCCCAGACAGAAGCTTTTTTTCAGAAAAAATTTTTCGGACGAAAAAAAACCGCAGCTTGCGCTGCGGTTTCGTATCGGCCTGTCAACGATCAGACGCGGCGCTTGTATTCGCCGGTACGGGTGTCGATTTCGATCTTGTCGCCCTGGTCGACGAACAGCGGCACCGACACTTCGAAGCCAGTGGCAATCTTGGCCGGCTTCAGCACCTTGCCCGAGGTGTCGCCCTTGACGCCCGGTTCGGTGTAGGTGATTTCGCGCACGACGGTGGTCGGCAGTTCGACCGAAATCGCCTTGCCATCGTAGAACACGACTTCGCAGGTCATGCCGTCTTCAAGGTAGTTCAGCGCGTCGCCGAGGTTCTCGGATTCGACTTCATACTGGTTGTAGTCGCCATCCATGAACACGTACAGCGGGTCGGCAAAGTACGAATAAGTCGCTTCCTTGCGGTCGAGCACGACGATGTCAAATTTTTCATCCGACCGGTAGACCGCTTCCTGGCCAGCGCCGGTCAGCAGGTTCTTCATCTTCATCTTGACGACGGAGGCGTTGCGGCCCGACTTGGAGAATTCGGCCTTGACCACGACCATGGGGTCCTTGCCGAGCATGAAGACGTTCCCGACGCGGAGTTCTTGAGCGGTTTTCATAGTGAGATTGCGAATTGGATAGCGTGATGTGAAACGCGCCGCGACCAGCAGAAACCGGCACGGCAGCTGCCAGCGTCGGGCGCGCGGAAAACAAAACCGCCGGATTCTACCCGATTTTGCGAACGAACTCGATTAAAGCAGCCGCCAGTTCAGGCTGGGAGGACAACCGGCGCTGCCAGCGCAATGCCTGCTCCTGCAGGATTGGCAAGGCCGCCGCCAGGGCAAGCCAATCGCAGGGCGCGGCCGGCTCCCCGTTCCATGCATGGAAAAAACCGGCCGCTGCAGCGGCTGTCGCGGGCTCCAGCCCGTGCAGGTAGCGATCAAGGAAAGCCGCCAGCTTGCCGACATGGGCCCTCTCATCCTGCGGATAGAACTGCCAGACGAAAGGCCGGCATGCCCATTGCGCACGGACCGCACTGTCTTCGCCGCGCACGAAATTCAGGTCGCAGCTCCACAGCAGGCGGTCATAGCCGTCCGGGGGCAGGAAAGGCAGGCCGACCAGCGTCAGCGCCCCCCGGGTGACCGACTGCCCGGCCGGCGGCGCCAGCGGCGTGACCCCGTCGGGCACGACGCAGACCACCGGCGGCCCGTACTGCATTGCTTCGAACAGCGCCGCCACCGGCGCCGACGGGTAGCAGAACAGGGACACCAGCAGCGCGTCCGCCGGCAGGTCAATGCCCAGCCCGGCAAGGAAGGTCCGCCGATCGGCCTCGCCGAAGGCAGCGCGTTCAGCTTCCAGCGTGCGCTCCCTCAGCAAGCCGCCGGTGTGCGGCGTAAACCCGGGGAAAAAGAAATGCTGGACCAGCGACAGCCTCGGATGCGGCGACGGCAGGCCATGGCTTGCCTCCACCCAGGCTTCGGCCGACAGATACTCCAGATTGAGCCACGCCGGCCGCGGGTCATGCGTCGCCATCGACGCCAGGTAATCGTCGGGCAGCCGGCA
>JAIXTG010000275.1 GCA_027484285.1 Oxalobacteraceae bacterium
CTTCCAGCTGCCCGACTTCCCGCCATGCTTTTCCATCACGCGGATATCCGACATCACCATGCCGCGGTCGATGGCCTTGCACATGTCGTAGATGGTCAGCAGGCCGACCTGGACTGCGGTCGATCTCCAATAGAATCAGAGGGTTAGGCTAGTGGTCCTTTGTGTGCTCGACCTTCATCTGTGGGGTTGAACGAAGGTGATTAGGCCAAATTTAGGCCAAGCGAAGCGTAGCACACGATATGGTTATTCGACTTCCAAGTCGAGTTTGTCGAGCCTGTGTGGGAGCGGGGGGACGAATAAAAATAGCCAAAAATTTCAGACCTCATGACGAGATAAATGCCTGAAGCCTTCCCCCCTGTGGGGGTGGTCTGTCTTGATCTTGTAGGGTGACTCGGTAGGGTAGTCCTCAAGCTGCTATGCGATCCCTCAGCCGCATGATGGTCTGCCTAGTCGTGTTGAACTCACGGGCGATCTGCGCGATTGCCACGCCTGCCTTGAGCTTCTCCTGAGCTATCTCCTGCTGGCTTGCGGTCAGTGCTGAGGGACGCCCCAACTGCTTGCCTTCCTCCTTGGCGCGTCGCAGTCCTGCCTGTGTCCGTTCAATCAGCAGGTCGCGCTCGAACTCGGCAACGGCATTCAGCACCTGCATCGTCATCTTTCCGGCTGCACTGGTCAGGTCAACGCCACCTAGCGCGAGACAGTGAACCCGGACGCCCATCCCATCCAGATTCTCCACGGTTGCCCTGACGTCCATCGCTGAGCGTCCAAGGCGGTCTAGGCGGCTAACCACCAGCACATCTCCGCGCTCCAGCCTGTCCATCAGCTTGGCAAACTCCCTGCGTTCCATCGCAGCTACCGACCCGGAGACCGTCTCGGTGAGGACTCGTTGCGGCTCAAGGTGGAACCCGGCTGCCTGAATCTCCAGCAGTTGGTTGTCAGTTGTTTGGTCAGCCGTCGAGACACGGCAGTAGGCGAAGACGCGGGACATGAGGATCCTTGGTGTACGGAAACGAGGTACGGATCATAGAGTGGGTACGTTAGTGCGTCAAGCTAGTATCCGTACAGGGTGTTGAAGGGGAGTACGTAATCGTCCGTTTTCGGCCGCCGGTGAGGGAGGCTTGGCATTAGAGGACGTTATCGATGTGACAGTCGGGGCGTTCGCATCTTGAAAGTACCCCATTAGGAGAACAGCCGCTTTCTTCAATGGTTGCATATCAGGAAGCGCCGCCTCTTCCTTAACGTCCTCCGCACCTAATCGAGCACTGGCATTGCCAGCCTCTCCTTCCACTAGCTGCCTCGTGCAGCTTTTCTACTTTGAAATTCATGAATCTACAAAACCATTACCTTGCCACTCGCCGCCGCCAGATGAACCTTTTCGGACGGGAGTTCACCGACATCGATGCCAAGGCATCCCTTGTGGTCCTTGACGCAGCAATGCGCGCCACTACCGAAGTTAAGCGGGGCACGGGCCATTCAATGATGCAGGTTGTCTCCTTGGGTACTGGCTTGGGGAAGTCGACCTCCGCATTCGCCCTGATCGCTACGCTAGCTCGACTCGACCCTGAGTTCACCGCTGCCTATGTTGTCCCCACGATTCGCATGGCGATCGAAGCACAGGAGGGTATCGAACTGCTCCTAGGCGAGGGATCGACAGTCCTCTGGTCGTCGTACCACAAGCATGCTGGCGTTGATGAGGCAGCCGCCAAGGCCGAACTGGGAGAGGTTCCTACTCGTCGCGTAAACAAGGCAGACCTCACGATGTCCAAGATCGTCATCGTCACCCATCGTCAAATGAAGCACGAGTTGGAGACGGGCCGAGATGAGGGAACAATGGCCTACATGGGGATTCCACGCAGCGTCGTGTTCATTGATGAGCACCCTGACCTGCTTGAAGTCTTCAGCGCCAAGTCCTCCGACATGATGCGCTTCCATGACAAGTTGGTGGAGGTCGCCCCAGAGCACCCTTGGCTCCCTATCATCGGCGACACGGCGCATCGAATGGCTTCCCTGATGCAGTCCAGTGGACAGTCATTCCGGCACACTTCCCTGCTCAGCGAAGACGAGGGTCGGATCTTCGAGGATGATTACGGGCTGAATCTGTGGGAGGTCACGAATGAAGACCTATCGACAGAACGCCGCCAAGGAGAGCTTACCCAGATGCGGTCGATCATCGCCTTCCTTCGGGCAGCCTCAAGGGGCAATGTGTTCTACTCTGCAGGGGACTTCAGCTTCTTCGCGTACCAGCTCCACTTCCAGAGCTCCTATCCGGGCTTCGTGCTGCTGGATGCGACTAGCGACATTCTCGGTCATGTGACGCTCCATCCCCATGCCCATCTGCTGGAAGCCCCGAAGATCGACTATGCCAACCTAGAGCTGCTTCACATGCCATTGCCCCAAGGCTTCAGGGATGTCCGTCAGGTCATCAGAATGCGCGCCAAGGGACGGGAATATGGGGAGTTCATCAAGTCATTAGTCCTTGCCAACTCGGTCACAGGAGACAAGGTGCTGGTTGTCGTGCACAAGGATATCCTGACGCAGGAGCTTCTCACCTCCTCGGACGACCCGATGGCTCCCATGGATTGGGAGGGGCGACAGGTCAATACTCAGCATTGGGGCGCTGGGGTCGGCTCTAATCGCTTCAAGGACAAGACACATATCTTCATGTTCGGTGACTTCATCCTTCCTCGGCACGCCACCATCGCTAATGCGCATGGCTGGTCGCAAGATCCCTTGGATGACAAGGAGCTAGCCAAGGCGGAAGGACGACGTCTGGGAGGGGCTGTATACGCCCCCTTGGGACGCTACAGGAAACCCCATCAGGGCTACATCCTGCGCTGGACAAAGCAGTTGGCGATGCGGGGGACTGCTCGACAGGTAGATGCCAATGGCAAGTGTCATCCGATGAAGCTGTTCATGACAATGGACTTGGAGCTGCTGCTCCCCAACCTGTCGAAGCTCTTCCCCGGAGCACGACCACCGCAGCTTGCTACATCCCCCAAGGGAACCCCTGAGAAGCCGCTGAAGGGGCGACAGGGGCTGATACAGCTGCTGATGAGCACCCAGCAGGTCTCTCGGATTGGAGCTGACGAGGTGGAGCAAGTCACAGGTATCACGACCTCCAAGCTCGCCACGGTGGTGGAAGACCTCAATGACCTGATTGCCCCTCTGGGGTGGCGCATCGTAAGCGCAGGGGAGCTTGGGCTGGCTGGTCGGATGAAGTACCTGATCCATGACCAGCGGGAGGCTGAGCTGTTCCGAAGGGCTGCGTAACAGAGACCCTCGGGGGGCTGCGAGAATCCTTTGATCATAGAAGAGTAATCTTTATATGTTCACGGGATTTTCGCGGCTTCTCGAGGGATCCTTGGGAATGACCCACGACCACGTCCCTTTAAGGGTAGGTCGTTGGTGGTTATCTCCCCGGAGACATCCTTGTCGTAGCTCTGGTTCTCAGCGGTGTACCAAGGGATAACCGAAGTTAGAGGCAGGGAGGAATACCACCTCCCCCTTCTTCTTGGAGGCTACGACAGCGCCCCATCCCTTCGTGTCTTCCTATCTGTTTCTTTTGTCGCCCCCAAGGGATTCCCCAGGGGGTCAGCAAAGATCAGAACGGCGATTTCACGTTGGATGGCACGGTTCGTACCGCGTCCGATCCTTGAATGTTCTGTCCAGAGAGAAGCCTTCCTGTCAGCTTTGCCACGGTATCTCCGCTCATGATCCCGGTATTAGTGACCCTGAACGTAAGAACCATGTCTCGACGACCGTCCTTGTTCACATCCTTGAACGTGTATTGGGTCGCTGCTGCCTCCGTGCCATTGCGACCGAAGCGAACTGTCGAAGGGTTGACCTTTGTGGCATCGAGGGTAGCCGATGAGAGTATGGCTACCTCAACCGAAGCCTGAGAAGAAAGGAGGACACGATTGGTGTCGGAGCCAGGGACGATGTCGATGCCGACCGTTTGGACTGCCGGAGGGGCGACGAAAGAGAAGTTATCCAACGCAGTGTTTATGCTGTCATATGAAATATCAATCCACTGGATTGGTGTGGTCGAGATGATGCCAAAGAAATCCCGCAATCCCTCGGGTGAAACTGCGCCTCCTCCCCGTGATGCGAAAGAAAAGACTTCACCTGTCGAAATTCCAATTGTGAAAGTTCCTGGGGAATTCTGAATAACCGGGCCTAGATCCATCGCAAGTGCACTTACGTTGGCGGGGAGATTAACGCGGATTGAAGCGGGGAATTCGCTGTAAGCAAAAGGATTGTTAATGTCGTCATACACCCACACATTTTGAAAAGTGGCGCCTTTTAAGGAGAGTGCGGAATAAAACCTATCTTCGCCGGGGTTTGGAGTAAGGTCCGTACCGTCGTCGGCATTGAAGAAATCAATAGTTTGGATCTGCGCTCCAGTACCTGCCTGCACGGCAGCTTGCCATGAAGTTCGGTCAGAGTATTGTGTGGTTTGTGCATTCACCACTGAGTTGCTCCCCACCAGCAGGACGAGCAGACAACATAAATGTATTTTCCTCAATATTGAGCCCATATCTAGCTCCTCTACACCATTTCGCCAGATGGTATGTCGTGAGATCGCTAGGCTCGATGAGAAGCCTCAAATGCCCTGAGGAGGATTCAGCATTTCACGACTTGCCTTGATCAATCCAAGAATGAACAGCGTGCTCGGCAGTTTGCATTGTCGGTCTGGGATTGGTACTTTGCCCTCGGAATCGTTCAGGGAGCCCTACTATGTCTGTACATCTAGCCACCTCGGCAACGCCTTTACTGGCGTCCGCGTTCTCCCCCAGATACCGCTTTGCTGACTGGCCGAACCCCGCGATCCCCTTGGTCGCCGCAGGGGTCTACGCGATCTGGCATGGGGACTCGCTGGTGTACTTCGGGATGTCTGGTCGGGAGATTGAGCGCGTCACGGAGGCGGGCAACAGAAGGGAGTACGGGCTGGTCACTCGCCTACGCAGCCACTGGTCAGGACGGCTCAGTGGTGACCAATTCTGCGTCTACGTGGCGAACCGCTTGGTGATCCCTGGCCTGCGTCCAGAGCATCTCCCTGAGTTCTCCAAGGGGAAGCTGACGCTAGATGCGCTGACCCGGATCTACATCCACCAGCACTTCGAGTATCAGTACCTGATCACCGAGACGAGCGCAGAAGCCTACGCGATTGAAGTGGCTGCCAAGCGCGGGGAGGTCTTCGGGACGGCTCCCCTATTGAATCCCTTTCTAGACAAAGAAGCGTGAGGGAGGGCGCTAGCCGAGCTTTCTGGCCAAGTCTGCAGCATCAGGGTGGTAGTACCGCTTCAGCATGTGAAGGCTCTTGTGACCAGTCACAGCAGCCAGTTCAATGACGTTGGGCAGTCGCTTGGCCAGAGAAGTAGTCGCTACGTGTCTAAGGTCGTGGAAGCGCAGGTCAACGAGGGCTGCTCGCTTTGCAGCTTTCATGAATGCGGCTGCAACCGTCTGCGGTTTCAAGGGGAAGACGCTTCCACAGGGACTCTTTGGAAGACCTTGCAGGATCCCTTTGGCTGCAGAGGACAGGGGTACAGAGCGGGCTTCCCCATTTTTGGTCATGGAGAGATGCGCCACTCGGCTGCCCAAGTCTATGTCTTGCCACCGCAGAGCAAGCAACTCACCACGCCGCATAGCGGTCTCCATGGCGAGCTCGACCAACGGTTTCATCCATGGACTGACCCGGCGGGTGCGCAAAGGAGTAAGCGCGTCTAGTAGTCTCAGCCGCTCACTCATGTTGATGACTCTTGTGCGACCTTGAGGCGTTGCAGGTTTGCGGATTAGCCGGACTGGATTGTCCGCCTTGATTCCCCACTCGCGACGAGCGTGATTGATGATGCTTGAAACATATGCAAGGTCGCGGATAACAGTGCCGGCAGACACTTGCTGTAGCCGTCTATCGCGGAACCTTGCGAGGCAAGCTGGAGTGAGGTCATCCATCGTGATCCGACAGATTGGATTCCGATGTAATGCTCTCAACCGGATCGTATCGGCCGCTGCACTCTTCATCAATGGGGTAACCTCAGTGATATAGCGGATCACTAGGTCGCCCAATGTAGTCGCCCTGTCAGCGCGGTGATCGATGAAGCCGCCTTGATCGATCTGGGTTTCTGTTTGTTTAGCCCACCGTTCAGCATCTGCACGGGTGCTGAAGGTCTTGCTAGCTGAGGAATGCCCAAGGCGAACTACGCGAGCTTGCCATTTGCCATTCCGATGTCTAAAGGTAGCCATTCTGTCTGCTTCACTAGGACAGAATTAGGCCAAGCACACACTGACTGCCTAAATTTCAGGCAGTTGGGTAAGGTCAAGTTAGTGGTTACTATTCGACCTTCCAGCTGCCCGACTTCCCGCCATGCTTTTCCATCACGCGGATATCCGACATCACCATGCCGCGGTCGATGGCCTTGCACATGTCGTAGATGGTCAGCAGGCCGACCTGGAC
>JAIXTG010000055.1 GCA_027484285.1 Oxalobacteraceae bacterium
GCCCATCTGCTCGGCGACCGTTTCGCCGAAGACCACGGTCAGCGGTGCCTGCTCCAAGTGCAGGAAAGTGTAGCTGCGGGTGATGCCGTCGAACGGCGAGCGGGTTTCAATCTGGCCGTTTGCATTACGCTGAATGATCTCGGCGAGCGGGCTGCGCCCGTTGCGGGCGCTGACGTTCACCGGCCCGGAGCTTGCCGGATGCCGCACCAGCACATGGCCTGCCGCGCTTGTCACCAGGATGCGCGAGTCGCCACTCCGGCGGTACTTCGCGAGTTCGGCCTGCAGATGGTCGAGCGAAATGCCGACGACGACGATGCCGAGCAGTTCCCCCTCCCTGCCGTTGATCCGCTTTGACAGCGGAAGGATCGCCCGCTTCGTGCGGGGATCTGTGAACGACGCGCCGTAGAGGGCCTGCTCATCCGCGTTTTTCCGATGATGTTCGAGAGCACTGCCAGGCAAGCGAAAAAGCGTTGCCGGTGCATCGGCGGCCTGCTGCCCGACCGGATTTCCGTTGGCATCGAAGATGGCCACCCAGTCGATTTCCTTGTTTTGCCGGGCGATTTTTTCCAACGACGCGGCATGCGCCTGGCGGGCCGGGGCCGTCGCGCCCAGCAGCGGGAAGATGTGCGCGGCCTGGTCGAGTACCAGCTCGGCCTTGCCGATGCCGGTCGCCGTCACGCCGGCAATGGAGCGGGTGAGTTCGGTCGCGTCTTCCATGACGCGCCGGCGCGAGTGGGTATAGTCCTCGTCGATCGCGTAGCCGGCATATGCCAGCAGCAGGAAAACGACGATCGTCGCTGCCACTGCAAGGAAGCGGCGCGGCTTCAGGAGAGCAGCGGATGGGTCGTCTTCAAAGACGCTGGGTGCGGGAAATGGAGTTGTCCGGGCCATGGCCGATCGCTGATATTGATTGCCTTGCCATGCAGGTGACCATCGGTACAGACACTGCGATGCGGCTCAGGATGCCGGTTTCGCCAACAGGCCAAAACGGGGAACACCGGGGGAATGGCACCTCACTTCGAGGCAATGATCGGGACGCTGCCTGAAAACCGTGGAATTTGGCGGACGGCAGCAACCACGGCACGGCGGCAACGCCGGGAGTGAAGTATTTTCAGCGTGTTGTTCGGGGGATTGCTGCTATGCTGCGCCATCTCATCACCCCCCACCCGTGCCCGCTCCGCACATGACCAATGCCGACATCGTCGAGGAACTGAAGCTGCTGAAAGGCAGCGGCCACCCGGTGTCGGCGCTGGTGATTCTTTATGCGGGCATGGTCAACGTCCGTCATTTCGATCGCCCGGGCTGCACTGCCCGGGATGCAGCGCTTGCGCTGCTGGGGATGGTCAGGACAGCGCCCGATTCGTCAGAAGTCTGACGGCACACACCGAACCGGGGCGGGGCGGGCGGCGAAGCTACCCGCCGCATGCGGGCAGGAACCGGGATCCGGGCGCCGGCAGAAAGCGGCAGCGCCCGGCCCATGCGGGCCATTAATTACGCTTCGTCGATCCTGACCACGTCATCCGGCTCGAACTCGTCGGCAGTCACGCCGTCGCCGATGCCCGTCACCATCACGGCGGAGTCCGCCGATTGCTTGACGAAATATTCCGCGCTGATCAGGTCGAAAAACCGTTGGCCGACTTCAACTTCGCTGAAGTGAGTGCGCCGCTGTGTGGGTTGTGAGCTCATGCTGTTTCCTTCTTCAATCAATATATGCAAAATCGGCGCAACCGGAAGGCCAAAAGAAAAAAGCCGCTTGCGCGGCTTTTGGTGCTACTGGCGGGCTAGTAAATTCCGCATCACCAACTCGCTGTAGTCAAGGTACATCGTTTTTTGGTTAAACAGGGATTCGAACAGGACGGAAGGCACCAGCACCCGCTTTCACTTCTGAACAGGCACTCAGACCAACTGGCCGAAAGTCTACATTGCTGCGATTACTGACGGCAGTCGAAAGCAGGTGAACTCACGCTAATCAGTGCTAGGTGGGCAGAGAACCCTAAGATCGATGAAAGCATGCAAAGCATGAAGGAGGTACAGCGTGCCCAAGAGATATTTCTGGGCTGCATCAACGATTGCCTGGTAACAAAGAGGGTGCTCTAACGCGGATGAGAACGCGACACAGCGGTCGCGGCGTCGAAGGGGGTACGGATCTGAACCATGACCGGCACACCCTCGAATTCGCTTTGCAATTTATCGAGACAGTGGCGATACCAAGGATCCACATGGACTCGGAGCGAAATCTCGTTACCATCCTGCCAGACCCAAACGGATGCAGCACCCGGGGGCAGAGGTAGAAGCCCCTGCAGCCGTGAAGCGAGTTCGTTAGGGTCTGACATGATAATTAGATATTGTGTCCGCTGACGAGGTTCACCTCAAATGCCTGCAGTATGGGCTCAATAGGCAACACGAAGCAAATTCCATTTGCATCGTTCACAGCAACAACCAAACCAACCGCGCGACGCTCCCCTCCGGCTAGCTCGACAGTAACCAATGAACCAGAGTCTCCTCCACTAGCAAACAGCCCTCCCTCGCCCTCCACTACCAGCAGGTTGCTTAGGAAAACCAACTTCAGAGCACCACCAGCAGCGGAGACACGATAGCGGATCATTTCTGGTCCATAGACTGCGGCACGTACGATACCTTGTGTCAATCCAGTAGTGCGCCCGACTTTTCTCACTACATCGCCTACTGTAATCTGGGCGGTCTTTGCAGGTGTGTCGAAGTAGCCTCTTTGCATTGAAGAAACTTGCCCTGGATCTTTGATCTGCAGAAGTGCTGCATCCGAGTTGTCAGCAACATTCACGTTTTGCGGTAGTCCATCGACCATCGGCAATAGCTTTGCGTGATAGCCTATCGTGAATGGATCCACACCATTTGGCCCCACATCTACTGGGCCTGGGGCAAGG
This sequence comes from Oxalobacteraceae bacterium, assembly GCA_027484285.1. GTDB lineage: Bacteria > Pseudomonadota > Gammaproteobacteria > Burkholderiales > Burkholderiaceae_D > Pernthalerella. The sequence continues at coordinate 2,904 of JAIXTG010000055.1, forward strand.
ATCGGCAAGCCTGGGTACGAAAAATTACAGCCACCGCTCACATGATTATTCGTGAGACCAAACATCGTCCCCGTCGCGTCGCGAACCAAGCAGCCCAACGTTCCAGCGTCAACTACGTTAGCAGGATGAATCGAACTGCCACATGTGTATCGCGCCGCATGGAGTGCATACGGAGGTACGCCTACTGATGCAGTTGGTGGACCGCCGACTGCACCATGTGCACCCTGTCGGTACTCGATCAAACTACCGTTTTCTGTCTCAGACGGGAGCTGCGCAATCTCTTTCTTGGTGAGTTTCTTGTGGGTGAAGACGACAACAGCGTTTCTGGGCTCGTCGTAGCCGATAAAACTGATCGCTCGGGAATGGAGTATGCCAACAGCTGCTGGTCGAATCGCACCCAGCGCCGCAAAGTCCGCCCTGGCCGCCTCATCCGCCACCACTGCCGCGATGTGATCGCGCTGGATAAGTCCCTGCGATACCGCCCACAGGCGAAATAACCCTGCTGCTTCCATTGCTGACATTTGGTCTCCATTATTTGAATCGCTATCAATCTCCTAGATGATTGTGACGCAATTTTGCCAGACACGAACGGTTCCTCGCATGATGCAGTGGACAAATTTTACCCTTGAAATAGATCTCGGGCGATTTTCTACAGTTCATTAATACTGTACGCATATACAGTATAATTGAGCTATGTTGTCCAACCCTCTTCCCCTCGTTCAAGCGTCCGACCCGCTATGGGTACAAGCTGTCCAGTCTTCCGTCGCAGCTGGTTTCGCCTCCCCTGCTGAAGACCACCAGGTCGACCGCATCGACCTGATGCGCCAGCTAGTCAAGCACCCGCAAGCGACCTTCTTCATCCGCATTAGCGGCGACTCCATGCGCGACGCCGGCATCCTCGATGGCTCGGTGGTACTGGTCGATCGAGCCATCAAGCCCGCACACGGCCAGATCGTTCTGGCCGTCATTGATGGTGACTTCACTTGCAAGCGCCTATACCTGCGGGCTGGCCGCATGAAGCTGCGCGCTGAGAATCCCACCTATCCGGACATCATCCCCAAGGATGGCCAGACGGTCGAAATTTGGGGCGTGGTCGTAGCCACCATTCACCAACATCCGACATGATTGCGCTCATCGACGGAAATAATTTTTATGTCAGCTGCGAGCGGGTGTTCCGGCCCAGCCTGAACGACCGGCCGGTAGTTGTTCTCAGTAATAACGACGGCTGCGCGATTGCTCGAAGCAATGAAGCAAAGGCGCTCGGCATCGCGATGGGCGCGCCGTGGTTCCAGATCCGGCACCTGAGAGATTCAGCGGGACTGGTCGCACTGTCGGCCAACTTCGAGCTCTATGGCGACATGAGCGACCGTATGATGACATTAGCCGCCGGCCTCGGTCATCGACAAGAAATTTATTCAATCGACGAGAGCTTCATTGACCTGACCGGGATTCGAGGTGATCTTGCAGAGCGAGCACACAAAATTCGCTCGCGCATCCTACGCTGGGTTGGTATACCTACCTGCATCGGCATCGCTCCCACCAAGACCCTAGCAAAGCTTGCAAACCACATCGCGAAGGCCGCCGAGCGCAAGCCTGGTAGCTACCCGGCTGAACTAGCGCAAGTTTGTCACTGGGGGCAGTTGCCGTCCAACACGCGCGAAGCACTGCTAGCAGCCACTCAAGTGCGCGAGATTTGGGGCTTAGGTCCGAAGCTCACCGCGCAATTGAATCACATCAGAATTCACACCGCACTGGATCTGGCGCGGCTATCGCCCAGCGTGGCCCGCGCTCGCTGGTCTGTGCTGCTAGAGAAAACCATTCATGAGCTCAATGGCACCTCCTGCATCAGCCTGCAGGACACTGCGCTTGACAAGCAGGAGATCGCCTGCACCCGCTCCTTTGGTCATCCGGTTACGGATCGACGGGAGCTGGAAGAAGCCTTGGCAGAATTCGCCAGTCGTGCAGCCGAGAAGCTAAGGCGGCAAGGCAGTCATGTGAACCAGGTAATGGCTTTCATTCGCACCAGCCCTTTCCGAAAGAATGATGCGCAGTACAGTGCTTACCGTATTCAGCCTCTGATGGAGCCGACCGACGATACGACGCGCATCATACGAGCGGCGTTAGAAGTCTTGAAGGCAATCTACCGCCCCGGATTCAACTATTCAAAGGCAGGCGTGATGCTGATGGATCTGCAACCAGCAGCCACCAAACATCTGACACTAAATTTGGATGACGAACTTCCCGCGCCAAACCCAGAACTGATGCTAACGCTCGATCGCGTCAATGATCGATACGGACGCGGCAAAATCAAATTGGGCGCCGCACTGGCAGGAGAAAAAAAGCGGAACTGGACCATGAAACAAGAGCGGCGCACGCCAGCGTACACGACCGACTGGCATTCACTTGCAGTTGCATCACGCTAAGGCACGCCCTGAGAAAAACGATTTCTAATCAACGAATCAACGCTGCTTCAATTTTTCGTCGTATTACCAACCCTGGAAGTATTCTTCCGCCACCGTAGACCCACCGTCCGAGTTCTGAGGCAGCCCCAATCCAATCTCGCTGGTTGATCCGCCGTCGGAGGGTCGAAGTCTGCAGCCGTCCAGCGCCTAAATTAAATGTGAAATCAACAATCGCCGCGAGTCGTTTCTCAGGCTCGGTGGCCAACGCCGGGCAGCAGCGTAGCGTGGCGTTCAACGCAATTGCCAAATCCTTCGCCAGATAGAATTCAGCTTCCGCTTCGGTTATGGGATCATGCTTCGAGTCACACAGATGGCCATACCCAATGGTCCAGTAACCGGCCGGACAGATATAAGGATGCGCGCGGGACGGATCCTGTTTGGGTACTCGATGAAACCCCTCAAATCGCTTGGCTAGATCGACGGCAGCCTGAGGCACTAAGATCATGAACGTACCCGGTCAAACACCCGGCCCAGGAACCAAAAATTCAGCACCCCAGCCCAGAGCGCCTGATCCGCCTCCGTCCAAGCGTGCAAGATGGCCGTTCCCCAGCCAGCACCCGCAGTGACCGCAGCGGCAAACGCCGCCGTCTTGGCGGCGCAGTACAGCGCCATAAACCAGTAAGTGATAACGGGTCGAACACTGGTCGACAGCGCGTCAGCCCACCTCACACCTGAAGGCCGCCCTTGCGCAGCCACGGCCTCTTTTAGCGCCTCAATAGCGCCCGTGTTCCAAGCCAAATCGGCGGAGGCGCCGATCTCAGCCATACGCTGGGCACCGCGTAACTTCTCGAATTCCAAGGCCTTGTCTTGCATTGCCAGCTCATGGCCGCGCTCCCCTTTTCGATCGAGCCACTTCAAAATTTCAGGCGCCAAACGGAAGGCACCGCCCAACAACCCACCCAGAAGCGTCTCGATCACTGGACACCCCCATAGAGCTTTAACTTGATGCTTGCGCCAACAATTAGCGCCACCAAAACGCCGGTGGTCAACAGCTTGATGAAAGTCTGCCATGCGGTTTGTCTCGCCTGCCGCCACGCTTCGATGAGTCCTCGTAGGTCCCGAATATCTTTCGCGGCGTGGCCGTTTTCCAGTCCGAGTGCGGCTAACGCACGCTCAGCTCCTTTTTCAGCCGCTCTAGTCAATAGTTCATCCAAATCGTCAGGGCGTAGATTCAGCATTTCGGGATAGTCGTTGTCAATGGCCATTCATGTCTCCAAAAAACAATGCCTGCCAGGAGAACTCCGGGCAGGCATCAAAGGGGGATTTCGGTTAGATTGCTTGTGATTCGATAAACCTACGATTTCTAAAAAGACCGCCAGGTGCGTGGGTCAAATACTCCGGTTGCATAGTTCGGTGCTGGCTCATTAAAAACCAGGAGCACATCGCCTGCCACGGCAATCCTTTGATCCGATCCCATATCGCCCATCTTCACTGTTCCGTGATGCAGATGGCTGGGAAATACTAAAAGCTGCCCTTCTTCAACCGGCATGACTGCTTGGTTGGAATTGAGGGTATTGCGCTGGATAACCATCGATCGCTGACGATGGGTGGATTCTGAAAACGCTCCGTAGTACGGTTCGTTCGGTGAGGACTGAATCTGGAAAGCGATCGCATCTGCCTCTTTGGGCATATTCATGTAATAGACGAATGACAGATGACTGGTAGCGTGTGCATGAACAGGCGTGACCGTCTTGTTATCCGTGGCGCTGATCCAGGTTTTGACAATATTGATAGTCACCCGTGAGGTATCGTAGGACAGTTGATCCAGATAGCTTGCGATGCAGCGCGCTACGAATCGAAAGAGCGGCGCCAACGCTTCATCTGTATGAAGGTAGACCTTTCCTGAACTCTCACCAGTAATCAACCCCGACCCGCTCTCATGGACAATGCAGTGCTCTGGCATGCGCTCCATGAACGTATTCTTAAATTCTGCATGTTGCCCACACTTAAACGATGCGACGGCAGTGGGAAAAAGCAGCGCAATCGCACATGCAATGTCTTGTTTTTCCTCATTCAATATCAATTGGATCTGCCCTTTCTACGGAAGAGATCAATCAGCAACGCCACGACGTCGATCTCATACCATCTACGAGAAATTCGGTAGTCGCTAGGGCAAGCATGGTGTGTGTTATGAAATGCGACACCGTTACCCAACAAAATCAGATTGGCAATGAGATTATTTTTACTGTCGTCATTCGTTTGGAACAATTTGTAGCCGAACCTGTGGCAAATGACATTAACCACCCCGTTGCAAAAGAATGCATAAATAACGGGAACAAAGAAGCCATAGATCGCGATCCGAATATCGATGAGCGATGCAACGCCAACCACAGAAAAATAGATCCGGAAGTAATGACGCTGAATGAAAACCAGCCATCCGTCCTGCATCAACCGTTTGACAGTTCCAACGCTACGAGACTGCTCAAACCCCGGGGTTAGCCAAAGCCATGTGCGCCACCCGGCACTTGCCGGATGTGGATCGAAAGGGCTGTCGGAGTGTCGATGGTGATTCACATGAGTGGAAGCTATGCCAATCGGGCTGCCAAATAAATTGAAGATCGACAGGCAGGCAAACATCTTCTGCCAAAGCCAAGCTAGCTCATAAGAGCGATGTGCGAGATATCGGTGGCAGTACGCTTCCTGACCAAGCCAAGTAAATAAAACCACTGCGATCAAGGTCAGCGCAAGCCAGGCCGGGTCCCAGTAGGCGATTACCCCCGCAATCCCAGCCACGTGGACCAGAAGGATCAGCAGTCTGAGCTTTGAAAACTCAGACATAGCCAGCCTCTCCAAGACACGCTGACACTTGTGCAAAGGAGGCTTTCGTAAACGACAGGGTCAATATCAGCCGCTGCTGGTTTGGCTTTAGCGAGACCGAGTGCGGTATAGAGGTATCGATCAGCCAGCAGTCCCCTTGGGAGGCTTCAAATGAAGTCGTCTCCATCAAAGTTCGAGATGCCTGATCCCAGTCGTAGTAGTGGGTGGTTTCTCCGCCGGCTTCCAGATAAAAATTGATGCCGCAGGTTCGGTTGTAGTCAACGTGCGCTGGAAGCAATGGCTTGAACGCATCTGTTGCCGCCATCCGGATAAGAAATGCCTGCGGTATTTCCAAGCCTCTTACTGCGGCCGGGACAACAGCGATTGCCTGGCTGGCAAAGACCTCTGGCAGTGACAACGATTCGGTTGGCACTGACGTGTAGTCGTCCGGCAGTTGCTTATTGTATTTTTGCTTCTTGCCGAACCGATGATGAAGCGTTGCCCACCGAACTATTTCTGCGCCGAAGGGCGCTTTCCAATCAAGCTTCAGGAAAGGTTTCATGTCAGACTGTCCCGAACCACCTCGTAGGGTGTGGAGATGAACGAGATGGTTAAAACTCGGCGATTCTTGCCTGGCTTGAGCTCAACGGCGTGGGGCTTTGATACATCCATCAGCCATATGTCACCATCCTTGGCCACAAAGCTGTCGACTTCTTCGATGGCCCCGCCTGCACCGTATCGGTAGAAACACGTTCGCTCACCGTGGGTATTACGGTAGATGTTGATCGCGGTCACTCGAACGCCATCCACATGAGGCGCGAGCATCACGTCCTTTTCATTTGCTGGCGCATGAATGTCCAGTACCCAGAGCTTGGGAATCTCGATATCAAGCAGATGCATGGGAAGCTGCGAAATGACTCACTGAGAATCTTCATCCCCCGCCGCATATGATCTGTTGGGTACGGATGTGAAAGCCTTCTTTTTTAGCAACGCGAGTCCATATTTCTGCTGCTTCAAGTATTCGCCGTTACGTAGCAATGCCGTTGGATCAGTGAATACACCCTCGACATCCAACGGGATGTCGAGCTTGGTAAAGTAAGGATTCATCAAGCAAACGTGAGCCCGTAAACGGCGGTTACTGCCGTGATATTTTTGTCCCCGCTTGTGACGCTGATTTGTCGTGGGCCGGTGATCTGAACATTGCCGATCTGTGCAGTACCGCTCGCCAGAAATAATTTTGTGCCTTTGGACAGAGCAGCTGATTCCCCCTCTGAAAGCTGCCAACGAGAGATGTCTTCTAGAGGAACGCCATTCCTCAACTGAGGCGGAATGCACATCATCTTGGTGTTTTCGATCACATCGACGCGAGTGACTCCCGGCTTGTCATAGATCCCCAGCGAGCAGTAGCCCGCAAGGCGCTCTGTCACGACGCCGGTATCCAGATGGGTATGGCGCATGTGGCCACTAAAGACCATCCAGATGAACTTATCGCGGGTCTCGTTGTATGACCCATCCGGCTGCACTACGAAGCAGCCTTTGCGGACATCCTCGTCGTCCAACAAGGTCCCAGCCGGAATGTCGAGCAGTAAGGCGATCGTTCCGAATGCTCGGACAGGCTTCTGTTGGTAAGTCACCATCAGACCTCCAGTATTTCGTCAGCCAGCTGTTGTTCAACAGTCAAAGCCTCTGCTGCATGTCGGATTGACCAGTACGAGTCAAGCACCGCTTGATAGTCGTTCAAACTGGTTATCTCTTTGTTATGCACAATCCTCCCGGTAGGCAAATCTTTGATCTCTTCTTCTCCGCGCTCTCCGTACCACTGCAGAGCGTGGATTTCAGCGGCAAGACTGGTCATATCGATCCCTGAATACCCAATGCCGTCCACTGCGCAGTAGCGATCGTCCGGAATAATCGTTAGCCTGATTGGTGTAGTCACTCAGTGATCTCCATAACGGTGGGTTTGGCAATCATGGTCAGCAAGACCTGCTGTGAACATTCATTAGCCTTGACCATCTCATTTCTAAAACTCTCCACTGCTGCGCCGGTTGATCGCTGCTGCTGGCTGTTTTCGATAAGAAGGACTGGAAGCCAGGCAATGGCACACGACCATTCATCTACTTCTTTTCCGGTGTTGGGGTTGTGACCGCGAACCTGCGTAAACCAAGCGCACTGGAGTCCGATGCAGTCTTTTTTCAAAAGAGGACAGTAATTTCCTGGCTTTATTTCCATGATCAGTTCTTGGTCGCGATGATGACGTCAACGTACTGAACAGCCAGATTGATGGCAGTACCAGTAAAGGTGTGGTTGTGCGATCCGCCTCCGCCGGTTGCGGAATTCACCTGATTGAGGTTCACCGTTGCAGTCGATGCTCCATTGGCTCCACCAACCGGGCGTGTCCCGGTGCTCCCTTTAGAAATTGATTGGTACCAGCTATAGCTGTGGGTGTGGCTGGGAATCTGGGCTTCGGTCAGTGTGGTGGCACCGACGGTGCCGCTGACGGCTTGTTGGGCAAAGGCGGTCGTAAAGGTAACTGATCCTCCTGAAGTCACCGTGCCATTGATGACCCGTAGCGCCTTATCGTTATGCGTTGAGTCTTTAGTCCAACCAATGGGTGCAGCAGTCTGTTGAAATAGCAGCCTCGTACCACTGGCAAATTCCTCAGGTGGCGCCTGCCAACTCGGCGGCGCCACGCTACCGGCAGAAGTCAGCACCTGGCCTGCCGTGCCGAAGTTGGCGCCGCCGGCACCCACGGCACCTGCTGAGTTGATGACGACGTGGTCAGCATTACCAGCACCTAAAATCAAACTCTTGCTGGGGTAGGCATTTTTGACGTATGCATCTCCTGTGGAGCTTTGGCCGACTGACAGATAGTTAGCGGCTGCAAGCCCCCAATAATTGAAGGCGCCGGTTGCTCGTACCTGGTACTGCAAACCAGTGGCGGTATCGCCGGCTTTATTTACCGGGGTGTATCCCAAGCGCGAGGGAATATCGGTGTAGTAGCTTGGGAATTGACCTGCTAAGGCTGCCGAGTCATTGGCACTTGTCGCTGCAATGGCAGCCGCCACGGTGGTGCTGCCACCACTGAGATCCGCAAGCAATATCCACGTTGCCGGGGATGCGTTCGTTAGTACATACAGCTTTTGCTGATCCGTTCGCCAGCATTTCATCCCGATCAGAAGCTCGGTCGTTGGGAATGCCGTGCCACTGGAATTAGAGAGTGCCGTCTTATCGTTATTCAATAAGGGCGAGAGTGAATTGGTCAGCGTCTCAGAGGACGGTATGGTCGTGAAATTTTGCATCTAGCACCCTTGAGCCAACCAGGAAAATGAGCCTGTCACACGCGTGCCGGTCTTATCCTCCAAAACGGCAATGAAGCCTGTGGTGGAAGGTGTGCCGAGTAGTCGTGGGATGGCTGTTGTAGTACCCCCTTTGTGCGTGATCGTCACTTGGGGCGTAAATCGAAATGTTCGAGAAAACTGCACCGAAGCGCCGACCGTGGCATTCGTGACTTCGGCAATTCCCCGATCAAAAATATCTGGCACATCGATGGTCAGCCGTAGTGCATCGATGTAGCCGCGATCGGCGTTACTGGATTTCAGGATTGCTCGGAATAGTGCTCGCTGGTAGGTGTAGTCGCCCTGGATAAAATCCCGGAAATTGGTGTATCCCGGTGGATGACCGTTTTCTACGATGTTGATGAAATCGTCTTCCGTAATCGCTAGAGTCGAGATGATCATGTCGCTGATCACCCCATTGGCATGTCGCCGGTATTGTTCAGCAAGCGTTAATGCTTCAAAGGTCGAAAGGCGGGAAGATCGCTTCAAGGCGTCAATGAATGTCAATCCTTCAGACAGAGCTTTTCGATAAGCCACTGTCCTGCCGAAGACGTCCGCCATGGCCACCACTTCTGCGACGCGTTTGAGAACACTCATTGATGCGTTATCGCTCGCTGATAAGGCCTCATTTATGGGCTTCGTAGCTTGCTTCGTCGCACTATCTGAAATACTCAAGTTCTCGCTGACTCTGATGATGTAAGCAATCAGGTCCGCGTAGGTCCCCGCGATGATAATGGCTTCCGTCACTGCCTTGGAAAGTTGTCGTGCCAGCGCCTCTGTAGAGCCAAAGGCGTCACTAATGGCTTTTGTCGGCTGCCGGTAGTGCAAGCCCGAAACTGGCAGCAACTCAAATGGGCGAACCGTGCTCTGACGACCCAGATGCTCATTCCAGGAAACCGTTCTGCTAAATGCCTTGGTCAATGACTGCGCCAGGTAATCGGCTGCCGAAAGGGCTTCAGCGATTTTCTTTTGATTTGCTTGTGACAGATTTTCGGCAAAGCCGATCGATTCGACCCACCGCACAACATACGCAATCAGATCCGAATAGCTTTCGGTGAAACCAAGTACCTCGGTCTTTGCCAAGGCGACCATCCTTCGGTCGACTTCAGTGAAGCCAAATGCTTCACTGGATGCTTTTATCTTCTGGCGGTTCGTACTTTCCAATAGCGAGAGACTGACTGCCACCGCGAAGCCATAGACCGCTGGGTAGGCCGTGTCCCAGCTTTTGCCGGCACTGGCACTGGTCCACGTAAAGCTGCCCGTACCCCAGGTGTAGCGTTGTCCCTGGGTTTCGGCCACTGTCACCACATCCGGCATGACCGTTAGCTCATCGTGAAGGTAAACACAGCGGTCAGACTATCGTCTGCGCCTTTATTGACCACCGGGAAAACCACTCGATCGAGCATGATGCCGGCAGTCGCAGCGTTGAACACGCCGGCTTCGGTAATGGCCCCTGTGCCATCCCCTGCGGGGAAGTCAGCGGTAAAGGTGAAGGTCTTGGTACCTGCAGTGTGCGCGTAGGTCGCGGCATTGCGATCCAGTTCAGTGACCAGAGCGGATTGTGTCGCTGCCGCTGCGGTCGTACCAGTCCCCAGGGCAATGTAGCCCATTACGGCCGGCCGGGTGGTTGACTTTCCGATGGCGTCGGCAATGAAATCAAAGCCCACATTGACTATCAAATTGTCTCTGAAGATGGTTTCAGTGTCGCCATTGGCGCGGGAGACAATTAAGGTCATTGCGCCATGAAGCTGCATGGATTCGTCGATCATGGAAGTCCTTGATAAAAAAATGGCGCTGCACTCGTTGAGCGCAACGCCATCGTTGAGAAAGAGATAATTAGTACAGGCGCAGAGTGGTTAGCGCGCCAACAGGTACAAAGGCTTGGCTTACCGATTCGACTTCGCCTCCCATTCGCCCAACGAATAGCCTTCGATCCGTTGAGGTCTGGCAGACACCCAGACATAGCCTGTCTGTGGCGTCGATGGCAAATGGAACGCTGATACGTTGAGACTGCTGATCCTCAAGGAAGAAAGCGCCGACACTAGCGTCATAGCCCACTAACAGCAGGCCTGTTGATCCGCTTGCGTACCAGATGACGCATGTGGTCACTTCCGTGGGGATAAACCAGAAAGTCGTATGGAAGTTTGCCGGGATGTTGACGCTCCATGCCGCTCGGGTCGTATCCTTAACCAGCAAACCGTCGCCATAGCGACCTGCATCGTAGGTAACCCCGGCGGAAAGACTCGTCACTGGGCTGCCAAACCCGTCGAGCGAACCACTCAAGCGCCAGCCATAGATCTCGCCGTCCTGAAGCGCTTCTTCCCGCGAAATCTGAAACCGCGCGTCCACGTTGGCCAAGGATCCGTCATAGCTCCACTGCCGCTTGGCCGCATCACTCCTCCATGGGTAGTTCACCTGCAACCAAGTCGTTCGGTCATCTACGGAGGCACCCAGACTGTTCTGTAAGGTGTTTTGCGCGCGAGTGGGTGAAATCAGGTCGACTTCAAACAGATACTCGGCACGTGATGCACCGCTTTCCATACGCAGCGCATCGCGCCCGTTGACCGACACGACAGTTGCGAAATGGCGGATCCCTGGAAATCCTGTCGCTTGCTCATCGCGCTCTAAAATCAAGTTAGCGTTTTGCGGTTGTGCGACGACGGTAGATACAAATGTTGGGGTGTGACTGTAGATCCCAGGTGAGGAAATCGCCTTGATCCAGAATTTTCGTTCTCCATCAAAGCCCGACGGCAAGGTGTAGCTGGTCGACTTGATTTCGGCCACAAAGAGCGAGGCATCCCATGCCGAGCCTTCTCGCAGCTCATAGCCCACTACTTCGGGCTCGGGGTTGGGTTGCCAGCGAAACTCCAGCCGGTTGGCCGACTGCACCACGTCGAATTGCTTCACCGTTGTTGGTGCTTGCAAATCCAACAGGTAAGTTGTGACGCTCGTGCTGAAATTGCCTGACGTATCAAAGGCCCGGATGTGATACGCGTATATTCCCGCCGTTGACTGGTCGTGGACCATTTGGGTCGCAGCTGTCTTGGCAACCAATTGCCCTTGATCCCAGTTCGATCCAACACGCACTTCATAACCTGCGAGATCTGCGTCGGTCAGTTGATCCCAAGTGAGCAGAAGGTCCGTCACCCGGCGCTGAACACTAAAGGCCAAGACATCTGAGGGCGGCAGCGTCTTGCCCAGCACCGTGGCATTAAACGTGGCTGCCGGACTTTCCTTGCGAGTCACACCAATGGCCCTGAGACTAAACTCATACGGGCCTTCTACCGCGTCCCGAATCTCGGTGTAATTGGCGGAAGTCAGTGGCAGGCTCACAAAATTTCCGCCATTGGCCCGGTAGGACAATCGATAAGCAATCGCCGCTGACACCTCTTGCCAGGAAATTTGCACCAGCACCTTGGCTTGATCCTTAACGCGGTACAGGCTTTCTTTCATCGACAAGCCAGTGGGTGCGGCCGGCTGATCCGAGAGCACCGTGGTCGATCGGGGCTGGAGGGCCAAGCCTTGTTCGATGGCGGCGTACTTGCCTGGGTTGTGGGCAAGTGCTGTGATTTCATGAATTCCGGGGTCTTGTTCGGAAACGGCTACGACCCGAAAGAACTGCGGCTCGACCTCGGTGGACGCCAGTACCCAGATGGCACTCGGTTCAGGCGCAAAACTGAAGGGGCTAGTCACCGTCACGGTTCGGCCAGACGCTGGCCCCACGCGTCGCTCTTCGATTGCGCCATTGGGCAAGATGACGGAGAGCCGCCAGGCACGAGGAGCGGGTACCTCCTGATCCAGTACGAGGGTGGTTGTCGTGGCGGACGCGACGCGTCCACCCAACCGTAGCCCACCCCGTACAGGGTCGGCTACCTTGATGACGTCTCCTGGTCGCACGACCGCGCCCTCTAAACCTGTGCGAAAGGTGATGATCTCGGATTCGGACTGCTCGGAGTACAGCAGCCACTTGCCAACGCGATGCGCCTGTCCCCGGGAGGTGCAGCCGAGTGCGACGATCTCGCTTTGCACTAGCCCATAGCGAGCAATGCCTGCGGCATCTTCAACGTATTCGACCTTCTGTCGATAGAAGTCATCCGGGTCATTCCAACTGACTAGCACCACTGTATGGCGCGCTTTGGCGGACGATCCCTGATACGCAAATTCGCCATCGATCACATTGCTAGGAGCGAACTGATAGACCGCGTCGGTGGGGGCATCTTGCGTGACGGTGATTGCGCCACCCGACCAGTAGACCATTCCCCGAAAAATCGAGGCCATGTCTTGTACGACCTTGTACGCCTGCTCGCGGGTCTGAAGATACAGATTGCAGGTAAAGCGTGGCTCGAACCCGCCTAGTCCATTGGGCACCTGCTCATCGCAATATTTTGCGACCCGGTAGAGTGCCCACTTATCAATCTGCGCTTCAGGAATGTAGCTGCCCAGTCCATAGCGAGAGCCGGTCAACAGATCATAAAAACACCAGGCCGGGTTATCCGTCCAAGCGATCTTAAAACTGCCGTTCCACACCCCACTGTAAGAGCGAGTGTTTGGGTCGTAGTTGAACGGTACCCTCACGCGCAAGAGCTTCATGTCGTAGCTTCTGCGTGGAATGGATGAAAACTGTGCCGCATCCACGCGCAATGCGACCAACGCACTGTTGGGGTAACGGAGCTTACTTTCGATGACCTCGGTGTACGACTCCAGAAAAGTCTTGTTCTGGATTGCTGTCGACGTTGAGTCGGCCGTAATCCGCCGCACCCGAATCTCCCAGGGCGCGCTGCCTGTCAAAGGAACGTAGTAGCTGCGCTGGTATTTGGTCGTGGTTTTGCCGGAAATCGTGTCTTTGATGACTTCAACAAATCCGCCACCATTGGTTTGGCGATCGATCGCAAAGCTGACTTCGCTACCGTTCAAGTCGCCATTGGTGGTGTTCTGGTTGGTCAATTGAGGTAAGCTCACCTTCACCCGCACCGCATCCACATCGGCGTCCGTGATCGATCTAACGACCGGTTGATTCGCCTTGACCTCTACACCGACTGAGATCTCGTTTTCCACCGACGAGAAGCCCGGCACATAGCTTTGCTGCTGGGTGCCGGTACGAGATTCGAGGGTGATTCCGGCGAAATTATTCGTGCCATCGGCATTTTGAATCGGCGTGTCGTCCAGATACACCGACTGCAAACCAGCGACCAAGCCCTCAATCTCGCCTTCGGAGATCAGATCAACAACGCGCGCATAGGCTTTTGAGCGCAGGCTGTCCGGTGCTTCTTGCGCCACCCGAGCAGCACCTCCTCCGCTTTTGCCACCACCGCCGGCACCAATGATCAGCGACTTCATGCCGCCACCTCATCGACATCGATACCAGCGCTGATCACAGCAGACCCGACGATTAGCCGGCCATAGCCGACAGGCACCGGATGGCCTTGTGCGGTCGTATTCACGGCCCCATTAAAGCTGTAACTCGGCTTGTTCTCCGGTTGCTCATAGGGCTCAGCCGCTTTAGGCGTGGGTGCGATCATTTGCGACACGCCGCCCAGAATCATCGCCGTGCCGACTGAGTAAAGCGTTGATTGCGACAAGAATGCGCCGGACGCCGCCCACCCCATCGGGTTCCACCAGGCCACGGCAAGCAGTGCAACACCCAGAAGAATCTGCCCCAGACCATCGCCACCAGCACCCGAGATAACCGGTGCGATAGTGACGTTTTGAAGCCCGATAGGATCATGAAGCCGCTCCATCGTTAGGGCATCCCGACCCGCCAGAACCCGGTATCCCACGCCGCGCTCGCCAGAAGCCACCAATTCGCGCTCGAGGCCTGGAAAATTGGCCACCAGTGCACGAATGGCCTCAGCCGCTGAGGTAATTGCCAGACGGTGTCTTCTGCCATAAGTTTTACCGAGTTCACCAAGAAGAATGACTGTGACCATAGCGAAGCACGTGAGTCGTTATTTTTTGCCAGTAGCCGCCATAGACATCTCGGCTGGAGAGCCGCCCCTGCAAGTGATGCAGGATCAAGCCTTCACCCAGATACACGGCAGCATGGTTGGGCACCGGGGAAGCCACTTGCATCAAGAAGCAGTCCCCGACTTGAAGATCAAAGGGATCGATGACTGAAAACCCAGCGGCCGCGAAGTTATCCAGATACAGGTTGTCGCCACGATTCCACCACTCGTCAAACCGCACAAAGTCAGGCAATGTGATCTGGCGTTCTTTGATAAACCAGTCGCGCACCAGCGCGTAGCAATCCAGAACACCATGCGACCACTGACGTCCAATCAAGGGGGCGATGTAGCCAGCGGGGATGAGTTCTGACCACTCACCGCCGGGAAAACTAACGATGTGCCAGATGAGACCGCTGGCTTCGCAGGCAACGCGATCGGCCTGACTGGGTTCAGGGGGTAAGCCAGGATGGCTGTGCACCACACCGACGATTTCACCTTCGGTATCTGCTGCTGCATAGTCCTCAGGGTGGATCACGAACTGGTCGGACCCGACGCCGATATTGCGACAGCGGATATAGGTCTCTCGACCTTTACGGATAACCAAGAGCCCACAGGCTTCACGTGGGAACGCCTCGCGGGCGTGCTCGAACGCCAGCGTTTGGTTCGTAGCCAGCATCAGCGAAACAGCCCTGCTGCGGGAAATCCCCCGAATGGCAATTCGGCAGTCTGTCCAAAGCGCGCCTGACAAGACGAGAGTCGCTTGCCGCAGATGTCTTGCGAGCTGGCAGTGACTCTTTGGTCGTTCGCATCAAAGTATTGGGTGCCGGTATAGCCACATTCACTGCTGCGGTAACGCCAGGGACAGACGTTCTGCACAATCTGCCGGCGCGGCAGATTCACCCCCTCCAAGTCGAAGGAGGCAGCCAGCTCAAACTCGATCACATCACGCGTTTCACGCGACTTGCGATCGATGTAGTAAATATCATCTGCAAATTCAGCAGACGGGTCTGCTGTGGGATTGACACCTCCCGGAAAATTCACCGCATCCAGATATTTGGCAAGTGTGCGCTTGCGGGTAATCTTCGCGCCGACCAGGTCCTGGTAAGTCAACACCAACGCTGTAATAGCACCGGTGACATTGGCGACCTTCAGTTTGGGTCTGGGGATCTGGCCATTGCCGTTGAATTCAAACCCTTCGACCTGGATTGGAAAAGCATCATAGGCTTTGCCTTGCCAGACCAGTCGCTGCTGCAACGCATTGGTGCCAGCGTGAAAAAAGATCATGCCCTGACCAAAAAGCGATAGCTCCAGTACAAAAAGCTCAATGACGGCACTCGGTGCCAGCTTTTGAATCTCAGCGTGGATGGCGGAGGAAGTCATGGATCAAATCTCAGATCGCAGATCACAGATCAAACACTTGCTTGAACGTGGCACGTACGGTTTCGATGTTGGGCTCATCCACAGACCGACTCCATTCCTCGCAGATGAATTTGCCCACGATGCCGGTCGGCGTTGTCCAGGTAAATGATTCGACTGCGCCACGCGCACGTAGAAAAGCGTCAATCGCAGCCGCCTCCGTCGTGGTTTTGCCTCGAAACTCCAGTGACCACACTTCAGGCTGTGTGTTGATTCCAAAAGCCAGTCGCTGCTCATAGCCGTCACCAAAGGCGACACGGCGAACGGTCGGGCGGATCGTGAGACTCGCTCCCGTGGAGGCAATCCAGGTAAAGGTTGCCATTTAGAGCGCTCGCCGCGAATCCAGTAAGCCGCCGGCGCGCTTTTGCGCCAGCAGCTCTTGCCGAACGGCGCTGGCAATCGCACGCCCTAAGTCACGCCCACCCGTTTCATCCCCACGGGCGGCAGTGCCTGCCTCGGATAAATTCACGGAAATGTTGAAGACATCACCACCGGCAGTGCCTGTTCCCGCGCCTTGCAGGGAAACGGGAATCGTTCGACCGTCGGGCAGCGGCACATAAGCCTCTGGCCGGGAACCTTCCCCAAAGAGCGCCAATTGGGGCGAGGTTGCGACGCCCCCCGAGGCATAAGCGCGAAGCGGGACAGGACCGCTACTGCTCATGATGCCGCCATCGGCAAAAGGGAACATCGAACCGATCGCTTTGGCCAGCGGCCCGGTAATGGCACTCTGTATCTGTATGCGGATCAAATCGGTAAGGATGGATTGCGCAAGGCTCCTGAAACTGAGCTTGCCCGTCAAAACAAACTGCGTCAGCGCATCGGTCATGCCGGTGAAAGCACTGCGGGTGGCGTTTTCCATCTGGCGACCAACCTGCGAGGCTTCTTCTGAGACGTCTTTCAAAGCCTTACTGATCCCTGCAGAGGGATCAGAGAGTTCTCTTGCCCGTTGGGCCAGTTGCTCAGACGCCGTGGCTGCCCGCTGGGCTGCTTCGGCAATACTTTTAAAAGAGTCAGCGAATTTTTCGTTGCCCGGCGAGGCCGAGGCAATGGCTTCAGCTTGGGCGGCCAGCTTGGTCAGCTCTTCAGCACTCCTTTGCCGCGCTTGCGAGAGCAAGGTTAACGAGGCGACTTCGGAGAGGGTGCGGGATTCGCGCTGGGTCTTGATTTGTTCTTCGACCGAGGCCAATTCCATCTGGCCACGTTGCGCCTGCTCTTGCAGGTCTTTCAACGTCTCTGCCGGCTGGCGGATTAAACGCTCGACATTAGACTGCTGCGCATCGCGCTCTAAGGTTGCCCGCTTTTTCGTGATTTCAGAGAGCTTATCTTCATACTTCAGTTTGTCTTGAACCGTCTTGGCATCTTTACGCAGGGCTACCTCAAGCAGCAGTTCCTGCTCGGCGTAAAGCGAGCCGATTTTATTGACAAAATCTTCTTGGGCAGCGACGCGTGCCTGACTGGCTTCTTTAAAACTGATATAGCCGGCGTTTTCATACAGATCAATCAACCGCTGTCGGTCTTTCAGGATGCCGGACTCTTCATCGACAAATCGCTGTAATTCTTTGACTTCGTTATCAATGCCCGCCATCGACTGGCTGGCAGTGATAGATGACACTTTAAAGAAGTTTTCCAGATTAGCTTGAGAAGCTTGGCGCTCAATATTCGAGCGTTTGGACGCGATCTCATCGAGCTTATCCTGGAGCTTTAATTTTTCCTGAACTGTTTTTGCATTGGCCTGCAAGTTCTTTTTGACTACCGCTTCTTCTTGATCGTAAATCGAGCGTATCTTGGTCAAATAAGCTTCTTCTGCAGCAGCCCGCGCTGTGGCAGCTTCCTCGGTGCTGATTAAGCCTGAACTCTGGTAGGTGTCGATGATGCGCTGACGGTCTCGCAAGAGCGCGCTTTCTTCACCGACCACTCGGTCCAAGGCCCGCACCTGATTCTCCATCGCGGATAAGACATTGCTCGAGTTCAAACCATCGGCTGTGTTGTAGTTCAAACGCTTTCGCGGAGCATCTTGCCCATGGTCGCCGCTACCTGCGCCTTGGCGAATTGCCTCAAATCGCTTTTCCAGAGCATCAGCCAGGAGCGGCATATTCCATAGGTCTGCATAATTTTGGTTTGCCTGCCGAACAATCTCGTTGCGCTTGGTGAGCGCTTCTTTCAGTTTCGCGCGGTTCTTTTCTGAGAAGGGATTCATTCCCTCACCACCACCCAGGAAGGTACCCGCTAATTCAATATCCGCCCACACGACTTGGAAGCTGCCGACCATGGCTTGGATGGCCTTGCCAATCGCACGCAGGGCATCGATGACTACCGCAAGCGAATACGCAGCGGTCTCAGCCCACGTAGTAATCGACTTGTCCTGCTGGAGCTTTTGCATTCCTTTGACCGCATCGTCCGAGCCCAGCAAGATTTTCTTTAACTCTTCACCCAAAGCATTCATCGCAGGAATCGACGAGGTCACAATCGTCTGGGCGATGTAGCTATACTCTGCACGTGTTCTCGCCATGGCTTTGATGGCATGCTCGGCAGCGAGTACTTGTTCTGCCGAGAGCCGGATATTCAAATCTTGGTTGTCGGCCAGGTCCTTCAAAAAGGGCAGCATGCCGGCGCCGGACTTGCCGAACAATTCCATCGCAATCGCTGTTTTGCCCGCCCCATCTTCGAATTGCGCCAGTTTTAACGCGATGTCATTCATCACCTCGGCTGGGTCGCGCAGGTTGCCGGCTGTATCGCGGGCATCCACCCCGAGAAACTGCAAGGCCTTGGTAGCACCGGCCGCTTCATCATCGACGCCGGCCATACCCTTGGCCAACTTGGCGAGACTGCCGCCAATATTCTCAAGCGTGGTGTGCGAAATAGTCGCTACCGCCTGAAACCCCGACAGCGCCTCGACACTGGCGCCCGTTTGCTCGGACAGACCTTGTAATGCGGCCGCAGCCTCCAGGGTTTGAAGGACAAACTCCTTGATCGCAGTGACCGACGTGACCCCCACAGCAATGGCAAAGGCTGACTTGGCCACATTGGCGACACTCTGCAATGAGGCTTTCATCTCATTGGCGTGCTTATCCAACAGACGCGCGCTTTTCCCCAGATCCGCCTGAAACTCGGCCGTCTCAGCAGCGAGCTTCACGACTAAGGAGCCAATATCAGCCATGTTTTTTCAGTTTATGGGCAAACATCGCCTTAAATTGCGCAATGTTCTGCTGGGATGGATCGGATTGACTTTGCTTCTTGATGAACGGCATGAAGTCGTCCGGGGCGAAGGGTCGAGAATGCGGAGACCGGTGGGCATTGGCAAAGGTGGCCGCGATAAGCCCGCCTCTAAAATCCGCCCGAAATTCGCCAAAAGGCTCGAGCTCATAGAAGGCCATCCATTCCGAGAGTTCGTCCGAGCCTATTTTCTGCAGCAAGTCACGCACCGTCATGCCCAAAGCCAGTGCTAGCCGAAAGGCAAATCTGCGCACTGGTCGGGCATCTAGGCTTTTTTTGCGGCATCAACCGCATCCGTACCGATACCGTTGATACGCTGGGCAATCGTAAACACCCGGTCCAGCGCGCGCGCACTCTTATTTCCCAGGGCAGCCACTTCAGCATCGGTAAACAGCCGCGTGCCCGCTGCGTCGCATAGCGTCAGTGATACCAGACGCGCTCTGACGTTTTCCATGCGACCTTCTTTACCGATCAAGCTCGCTTCAAAGGCATCTCGGTCAGCCCCGGTCATCGTGCGCACCATGACATCACCACCCCATTCGGGAATGGCAATGCATTCCAGAGGCAGATCATTGGCAGCAAGGATGGATTCTTTGTTCAGCAGGTCCATGGTTTTATGCCTCCGTGATGTCGCCATCGATCTCAATCGTTACCGACGCTTCAACGACGGCGTCGACACCCCCCTGAACGCTGAACTGGGTGACATACCCGTAAAACGTCCAGACAGTGGGGATGGTGTCCGTAAAAGTGATGCGAAACTGTTGTCGGACACGATTCGCCCGGTCAGTGCGCAAGCCGTCGTGCACCGCATTGTCGGGGTCGAAATGTAGCGTCAGGGACAGCGAGCCTTCATCGCGCAGACCCATACGCTTCTCTTTTGCCGTGGACGAGAGGTTCGTGACATCAATGACCTGGGCTTGTCCGCCCGGACCTTGGAAGGAAACGATATTCGGTATCGTCTCAAAGGCAGTGGTACCCATTCTGGCAATCGTGATGCCCTGGGCGATGATCGCAGTACTTGACATGCGTAGTCTCCAAATAAAAAGAAAAGGTTTTTTGGACCCGGAAGGGCCACATTAAGATGCGCGCCAGAGGTGACTAGCGGAGATAGGAGTAGTCGACCGTGATTCGATACACGCGGGCTTCTTCATCGAATCCGCTATTAACCATCCGGACATCAGACACCGTATCGATCGCGGCCATCACCGATCCCAGGACGTCGTCTTGAAGTTGATTCGCTGCTTGCAGCGTCTTGGCATACACATCGACCTGCATGCGCAGTCGCACAACACCGTGCAGTCCGTTAATGCCGATGACCTGCTCAGTGGCTACGGGTGTGTAGACGATGTAAGGGAATGCGGTCTCGCCTGGTGCGATCAAAGCGAAAACTCGTGTCTGCGCCAGATGCTTGATTGCTTGATAAAAGTCTTGCATCAGATCTTGGCTAGCTTTTTTGCTTCGGCGTCGATCCGCTCAGCCAGTCGCGTCGTGATGGCATCAACTGCTTCTTGCCGCTTGACTTCAAGTGCAGGACGCAAGAACGGGCGGGCTGCCATTTTGGATGTGCCAAATTCAATGAAGCGCCAGTACCACGCATCTTGGGAGAGGTTTTTCTTCTTCCCCTGAAGCCGGTATTTTTTCCCGTGCCGAACCGTCACAAAAAACGTCTGACGAGTCAGGCTCGATAGCTCCGGAATATGTTTCATGATCACGGAACGCTTTAAGGTGCCCGGCGGAGGCTGATTGGGAATGGCTTCCGCGGCTTTGGGTGCACGGGACTTGGCTTCATCCCGCACCACCTTGGCCCCGGCATACACGGCGTATCGTAGTCCGTTCTTGGCCACTCGTGCGGGGAGTTGATTTAAGAGCTTCACCAGTTCAGCGGCGCCCTTGACTTGCATGCGCTCAAACTTAGCCATCATCGACTCCTTCTGAAGCATAAAGGGTCAACAGAACGTTCTCTTCGTCCTCGTTGATGCCCCCATGTATTTTGAAGATCCGCCCGCCATGCAGTCCTCGAAAATTCGGCAGGTCTCGTAAGTTACAAAGCTGATCCTGGTAGCGCACGGTGATCTGATGTGTGATCTCTGCTGACATGCGTTGCGCAATCACGAGATGGCGTGCTGAGATCGGAGTGATGCTGGCCCAGACTGTTTTGAACGGCATCCAGCTGCGCGCTGGCGCACCAAGCTCATCGACTACCGTTGTGGCCCGTTGCAGGGCGAGCCGGTGGATGAGCATCCCTGCCGGTACCGCTGTCATACGAGGGCCACTCGGTAGGGATCCAGTAAGCCGTCCACAAACGGTAACGGGTCAATTCGACCGCGCATTAGGATCGACATCTCCTCCCGATGCGCGTAGAGACTACCGACACGTAGCTTGACCCAACTCTTTAGGCCCTCGGGTACCGCTGACGCAGCACCGTATCCCGCATCAAAGGTGACGGTCACAGCGCCAATCTGAGGCAAGGTCGGTGGCCAGGTCTTTCCAAACACGGGAGTGATTCGCGCCGGCTCACACGCGGCATCCACCACGTAGTCGCTTGAAGGCAGCATCTGACCGATGTTGTTCATGTCGAGATACTGGATACTCACGATCGATTGGACCGGGCATTTCGCCAACAAAATTTCGCCCCAGGGAAACGCATCCAGCACAAGCTTCCAGCGAGCAGAAATCAGCTGACGACCCGTTAACGTCTCTGCTGCCTGACGGGCGGTAGCAATGAGGGAGCTAATGAGTGCATCGTCATCGTCAACATCCACCCGCAGGTGAAGCTTGGCTTCGGCAAGCGACACCGGTTCACCTGAGGGTGGCGTGACGAGTTGCAGGGGCATGACTTAGACGATCTGCACCACGGCCGCTTGATTAGCAGCACTGGCGGGAATCACACGTGGTGAAATCCCCAGAACCTGGGCTGAGGTCAAGCTCGCTGCAACACCCACAGTCAAGGACAGACGAACAAAGCCAAAACCATTGGCAATGTCCAACTCCTCAGGTTTGACGTCGATGAGGACTTGTTTGTTGTCCCCGGTTGCTTTGACTATCTGAATGATTGCCTTATCAGTTATGTCTTTAGCACCCGTACCAGTCGCATCACTTGCCTGCTGGAGCTTGGCGTCGACAGTTGCACCCGTACCAAGCACTCCTGTCTGGATCACCGCGAGCAGGCTGTGGTGACTCCCAGCCGGAATCCAGCCAGTGGTCAACGTGCCAGCAGCTTGGCTGGAAGGATCAAGCGTTGCGAGGATTGCGACGAGTTCGCTACCCAAAGCATTAGGAAACATAGGTATTCTCCTTGAGTCTCGGGGCGATCAACGCGCACCCAGTTGAATGAATGGGGACATTGATGCATTGCCCTTGGCAGGCGTTATTGGCGCGGCAAGCTTGGACTGACCATCCATGCGGAAGGTGGTCCGGAACGCCGTCAGATCGGCATCGAAATAAAGGTGCATCGATGTTGCCGTCTGCAAGCCACCAGCCTTGGTGATCGTTTGGTAATAGGAAAGATCAACCAGCAGCACATCACCTTGGCTGGAGAAAGAATTGGCATGCTGGGACACAAACACTGGTCGTCCCAGTAGCGTTCCATACGGCGAGACTTGGATACCGCCGACACTCAGTCCATTGGGTAGATAGATCGGGTAATTACCAAGCGTCAAAGTGAATAGCGCCGGCAGCACATCGTTATTCACAATCCAGACGGCCTTCGCAAAACTACCAGTCGGCAGTCGCGAAATCATTTTGGCAAGGTTCTGAGGCAGCAAAGTCTGCGTCACCTGCCCCGACTCCTTAGCAACGGTGACTGTCGCACCTGCAGTCAGTGCCCCAACGGGTACGCCATTACCAGAGCCAAAAAGAATGGATTCGTTGGTCTTCCACCGAATGGAGTCAGCCACTTTTTCAGGAAGATAGCTAGTAAGCGCATTGGCGTCGTCGAGCAGCTCGTCGGTAGTGGGTACCAGCGCCATCAGCTTTTTCAAGCGCAGCGTGGAAAGTCCGAGCACCGGCTTCGTCGCACTTGCTGACGATGCTTCGCCTTGCCAATAAGCGCGAATGCCATTCGTTCCCCAAGGCGTTGTCTCGTCCTTCGGAAAAGCCATGCTATTACCACTGATTTCGACATTGTCAGTCAGTGGAAGCAGCGAATCTTCGCCCAGGGACAGACGGAAGATCTGCTGTGAAAATTCAGGCGGCACCAGAAAGCCCCCGTCCTGCCCTGCCGCTTCGTTCGCGTAGGTGCTTGGGGCTGCTGCGCCACGACCACCACCGATCAACAGACGATCATCAACAGATTTACCTGGTTTTTCAGCTTGAAAAACGGCCTGCATGAATTCGCCAACCGTCTTAAAGCCGTGTTTAGGATCATCATCACGGTTGTCGGTGACGGTGATGTAGTTGCCAGTAGGTGCATCGACCGTCATGGCCATGTGCGCCTCCTCAGCAATCAGGGATGATTCGCGATCGATTGCAGCAGAAGCCGTATCGATACGGGTTTTCAGAGCATCAAATGCCGAGGTCTCCTCGTCATTCATGTCGCGGTTCTCGCTAGCTGCGCGGTCGGTCAGCGCTCGAGCTTCCTTGATGAGGCCGGCTTTGCGAGCCTGCAGTTCTCGGAGTTGCTTACTCATGTGGGTTCTCCATAAATAAAAAAGCCGCCCAACACCTCGCGGTGTGGCGGACAGATGGGGTGAAACGGATAACGACCGATGGGTCGTTTTCAGATCAGGCGAAACTCGACGGAGCCGCGCCTCAATGGGGTTACAGCAGGGCCAGGGCGTCCTTGGCTTGTTTGAGACGTGATGCACCAGGTCGGGTCTGTTGTTTTGCGTCTCGGCGCATTTTCTTCAGAACGTCGTCAAACGTGGCCACGCCGTCCACCATGCTTTGGGCGAGTGCGGCATCAGCGCCAAGTACTCGTCCTTGGCCCATGCCTTCGCGTACTTGAGCGACCGACACACCACGGCCACGAGCTACAGACTTTGTGAATGCAGCGTAATAGTCATCAACCCTGGACTGCATGAAGGACTGGGCGTCGGCGTCCAGAGGGCTATAAGGATTGCCCTCCACCTTGAATTTGCCTGCTGAAATCAGGGTCGTTTTAACGCCAGATTCTTCGAGTGCCTGACTGTAATCTTGGTGTGCCTGCCACACGCCGATGGACCCAACTTCGCCGCCCGGGGTGACGTAAAACTCGCTGGCTGAGCACCCAATCCAGTACGCTGCCGATGCAGCCAGCGAATTTGCCACCGCCACGATGGGCTTCTGGGATCGGGCGCTTTGGATTTCATCGGCCAGTTCGGCCACTCCGTAGACGCTACCACCCGGGCTATCGATATCGATCAGGATTTGGCCCACTGTGTCATCGGCTAGTAGCTGCCGAAGCGCCGACGAAAACTGCTGAGTGCTAGTGCTACCTGGCCCGGAGACATCGTCAACCATATTGCCGCGCTGTGTGACCACGCCATAGAGTGGGAGCAAGGCGATACCGCCCGAAGATTGTACGGCCGCAGCTTGGCGCCGTGATTCACGAATCATGCGATCGGCCTGAATCCGGTCCATGGTTTGCGCTTCAGCAGGCACACCGGCAGACCAGCGCGTGACCACACCTGCTAAGGCGTTAAGTCGTTCGGGCATCAACGCCCAAGGAGTCGTCAGAAACTCGGCGACCAGTAGTTGGTGGTTCATAGATTTATTCCCCTGAATTCGTTCCCAATCGGGTCAGTGATTGGCGTAGATCGCACTCATTCAACGTCTGGCCATCTTGTTCGGCAGCCCAACACTGGACCGATGCCAGTGGCACTGCCAGGGCTTCAGCGATGAGGTCAATGTCTTTGTCATCGATCACACCAGAGCGGCTAATGCGGCGTGCCCAGCGATCCGCTGCGCTGGCCACCACCGCATGCAAACGAGCATTCGCCTCCTCCTCGGCAGGTATCAGGCTCTCGGTCCCAAGGTCGGCCGGCTCGGCCTCTGGTTCTACCTCCTCGGCATCGCCCTCTTCCACCATGTTCAGCGGTCGCAGCGGCTCATCTAACCCGTCGAGTGGGTTGAGGTTTTCGGCAATGCGTGCTTCGTTTCGGGTAAGCCAACCATTCTGTATCCCGCTTTGGTAGTACGCCGAGCGGCTGGCTGCATCGCCACGCATGAGGTTGGCAAAGTCAAATTCGACTTCCAGATCATCGCCATCGAGCAAGAGTTCAGAGCCGATCGAGGCCTCCCAGCGTTCAGCCCACGGCGTCATCGTGTGCATTACAAACTCTAGCGACTGCTGCTCGATATTCGAAAACGTAGCTCGGTCCAGATCCGCAATCATGTGGGGCGGCACCCGAAATATTCGGGCGATATCGGTGATCTGAAACTTGCGAAGTTCAAGAAACTGGGCGTCCTTGTTGGTGACGCCCACCTCGTGAAACTTCATGCCGTTCTCAAGCACTAGCACCTTGCCTCGGTTTGCACCAGACTGGGCAGCCTGGTAAGACTCACGGAAGATCTTCTTAGCTTCCGCATCCCTGAATGAGCCCGGAAACTCGATCCAACCACCGGTAGGTTTGGCGTCGTTGGCAAAGAAGCGCGCGCCGTACTCCTGGGCGGCTAGCGCCATACCCAGGCTCTCGCGGGCCAGCTCGATCGGACTCATTCCCAGCAACCCGTCAGAGGACAATCCGCGCAGGTGCCACACATCCCCACGCGGCAGAATGATTTCGTCGCCAAAACGATCCGTCACGCGATACCTGAATTCCCCAGATCGCAGCAATTCGATACGAACCCGGTCAGGATGGATCGGCACTAACTCGATAATTTCACCGCGCGGGTTGGTGATGATCTGGTTGTAGGCATTGCCTCTGAGCGCCAGGTGACCTTGCAACATCTCCCGCCACTCGAACGGATTCTGATAGCGGTTTGGGCGTCGGCATAGCAGCGGGTGCAGCCAGTGATCAGTGACCCGATCTTTACCGCCGTCAGGGCGTTTGCGGTAGAGCACGATCGGAAGCGATGCTATCGTCTCCGACAAGATCCGCACGCAAGCGTATACCGCAGACAAGCGAAGCGAAGCGTCGGGCGAAACCCTTAGACCCGAAACAGATCTGGTGGCCACCGGCTCAAACCAGAAATCCCCCCATGCAGAACGGTCATCGCTAGACGCCCGAAAACGATCGAAAAAACTCAGTAATCCCATCAGCTCAGAGCAGCATCAGTTCGTAGTCGGCTCCCAGCACCACGTTCTCCCCGGGTTTGATAGCCCGAGAGAGCGCCATGATCAGTGCCACAATGCCGTCGATCTTGTTTTCTGCTCGCTCCTTGCGTGGATAAATATTGTCTTTGACGTCCAGATGCGCCACCACGTTACTGGCCATCCAAGACAGCACCGGGTCACCGTCATGGGTCAACTTCTTTTGAAGCACTAGAGCTTCAAGCGTCTTCATCGGTTCACTAAAATTGAGGACCGTCGGGCGCACTTCGATCATGGGCAGACCTTCGGACAGCATCCGAGTCGACAGTTGCGTTGCCTGAAACGGATCAAACGCCACCGCCTGTACCTCAAAACGGGAGGCCATCTCTAGGAGGTCGGCTTCGATCCAGCCAAAGTCGATCACGTTGCCTGGCGTGACCATCAGACGGCCCGTGCGCATCCAGCCCTCATATTGGCTATTGCCCGAAGCGCTCACCGTATCCTCGGGGAGGTAGTACTTGCCAAAGGCTATGTAAGCGTCGGCAATCTCAGGATGAGCAAACAGCATCACCAACGCGGCAATATCAGTCTTGCTGGCCAGGTCTAATCCGATCCAACAGGGCTGTCCGACAAACGCCTCGATCTCGAGAGCGTTGTCGGCGCAAGCATCCCAAGCCCGCATATCCATCCAGGCAGTGTCTGCGTTAACCCACTCATTCAAGTGCTTGGTCTTGAAGTTGTTGACCGCACTGGGCAGTTGCATGGCCTTAGCCTGCAGTGGTAGCAGCACTTCGGGTCGCACCGAAATCCCCCAGTTAGGGTTCGCCTTAATCAGTGAACTCTCGGATGTCCAGTCGTCGCCGTCGTCTAAGCCGTAGATGATTCCAAACTGGGTATCGTCCTCGAACACCCCGTCCAGTAATTTGGTCACGAAGGTTCGAACCTCGTAGCATATGCCAGCGCGATTACTACCGGCGGTCGTGATCACCCATAGCAGCGAGTTGTCTCGCTTCCCGGTACCGGTCTCGACTACGTCATAGACGGTTCGTGTTTTGTGAGCGTGCAGCTCGTCGATACAGCCGAAGTGAATGTTCAGACCATCCAGCGTCGAACCTTCCGCAGAGAGGGCTTCAAATTTTGATCCTGAGGCCAGCACGTGCATGTTGTGCGCACCCACCTCGACAGAAAAACGACGACGAAATCCCGGGCTTCGCCGCGCCATGGTTTGTGCATCGCCAAATACGATGCGAGCCTGATCTCGTGTGGTGGCAAGCGAATAGACTTCGGCGCCTCCCTCTTGATCAGCTGTCAGCATATAAAGTGCCAACGCCGAAGACAGCGTCGATTTAGCATTCCCGCGTGGCACCTCAATGTAGGAGCGCCGGAAACGCCGTTTCCCATCAGGCTTCACCCACCCAAACACCGTGGTCAGAATGAATGCTTGCCAAGGTTCCAGTTGAATTGGCTCACCCGCTAGGGGTCCTTTGACATGCGGTAAGCGCTCAATAAATCCGCACAGGTTATCGGCAGGATAGAACTCTCGACCGTCCTTGTCGGTCAACTTCGGATTAAAGAGATAGGGGCTCGACTTTCCCTTGAATCTGGCTAAATCGTGCAGCTGGCGATGACAGGCTTGCTGCACCCAACGACAAGCGAGGATCTCTCCTGCAACGACCTGCTCGGCATACCGCTTGGCGATTGCCACGTAATCTGCCACCTGCATCAACCGGCGATATCCGCCCAGGGATCGAGCTCGTGTTCTGCTGATTCAATCGGCAGAGAGACTCGAGAGCGTGATGCCGGGGTAAATCCCATCTCGGTCGCTGCCTTCGTCATGATCTGCGCTTGTTTATTGGCGATGGCAAGATAAGGCGACTGCATGGGTACACCCGTGTTCGGTGCTTTGACCAAGAGTCCCGTCTTTGCAATTCCGGCCTGAGCCTTGCGATACAAGTCGGCGGCGCATGCCCACACCTCCAATACCGACATGTCCAGGCGCTTAAGCAGATTTGGCGGAGCACACTCCAGTGCGTAGCGCCATGCCGACTTTGCTCCCTCCGGCATGTATTCCGGTGGCTCGACCAAATCGCCATGGGGCTTTGGCTCTCGCTGATTAGTCCTGCACTTCTGGAGTGTTCCTTTGATTTGCTTAACTTTGGTGGGCAACGGCTTTCGACCGGCCATGAAGATTCCATTCCTGGGGGATCCCCCCCTTATTCATTTTGCACGCACAAAAATTTGGGCAGGCGCGCGCATCGCTGCCTCTCAACCGTAGAGATTTATCCCCCCTAGGGGGGCGACCGCCTACCGGCAGTCTCTCTGGCCGTCTTGCGGTTGTGGCAAGGGACGCAGAGAGGCTGCAGGTTGGATCGGTCAAAGCGTGCACCACCATCTTTGATCGGTACGATATGGTCGACGACCTTGGCTGCAACCAAGCGCCCTGCCACTTCACAACGCACGCACAGGGGCTGGTCACGCAGTAGTACCGCACGAACTTCTCGCCAGTTCCTTGACTGGTAAAAGCCAAGCTCCGAATCAAAGGATCGTCTTGCTCGGCCATAGTCACGATGCACAGCACCACGGTGCGCTGGGCAATAGCCCGGCTTTGCCAATACCGCCCCACAGCCGGGATGTCGGCAAGGTGTGGGGGCACTGATTGGCATATGAGTAATCAATCAAGAAATAAGCGACACGATTGGGAAATTAACTTGGCTTTCTTCGGGACTAGAGCGTTCATACCAACGCCATCAACCCACATGAAAGGAAGTCATCATGATCATCAAACTCACGGCCACTCAACAAGCGATTCTCAACCATGCCCATCAACATACCGCCGGCAGAATCGACTGGTTTCCCGAGACGTTAAAAGGCGGTGCGAAGGCAAAGACCGTTGAAAGTATGGTGAAAGCCGGTCTGATTTCAAAAAATAAGCGCGCCACCGTGATGACCAAGGCAGCGTACGCAGCCCTTGGTATCGAGCCGCCCCTAGTCGAACCCAAGAAACCCGACCAGATCAAAACACGTGAAAACAGTAAACAGGCTCAGGTGATCGCCCTCTTAAAGCGACCCGAAGGCGCCACCATCACGCAAATCTGCGAGGCCACTGGCTGGCAAGCACATACGGTGCGCGGCGCCTTTGCTGGTTCCTTAAAGAAAAAACTGGGACTCACTATCGTCTCGGTCAAAGATGAAAACGCCGAACGTGTATATCGTATCGCCTACGTTTAAGAAGGTTCGTCTGCCAGAGACTCATCTAACACCGGCGGATTGGACTTCTGGGCTTTTTCGCCGGTGTACTCTTCCCAGCGCTTTACGATCACATCGACATACTTCGGATCAAGCTCGATGATTCGGGCGCGGCGCCCTGATTTTTCGCACGCAATCAACGTCGTGCCTGAGCCACCGAAGGGATCAAGAACCAGATCACGTGTTTTGCTGCTATTGCGGACCGCACGCTCTACCAGTTCCACTGGCTTCATCGTCGGATGCAAATCGTTTTTGGCGGGCTTCTTGATGTTCCATACATCACCTTGATCCCGCGCTCCGCACCAGTAGTGATCGGCGCCATCCCGCCATCCGTAGAGAATGGGCTCGTATTGACGTTGGTAGTCGGCGCGACCCAGTGTGAAGGTGTTCTTTGCCCAGATAATGAAGGTGGACCATTTACCGCCTGCGGCACGAAAGGCAGCTTGCAAGGTATCCAACTCAGATGAACTCATCGCGATATAAATAGCACCCTTGGTGCGCGTCAGGATGTTGTCGCAAGCATCGAATAGGAAGCTGCCAAACCCTTCGCCCAGATTGTCATTCATGATCGGGCGGCTTTTCCCGAGCATTTTTTCTTTGGCTGTGTTCGCGTAGTTCACGTTGTAAGGCGGATCGGTGAAGGTCATATCAACCAACTCTTCGCCCAGCAACGTCTTGTAATCGTCGGCCTTCGTAGCGTCACCACAGAGCAGCTTGTGCTCCCCAAGAATCCAGAGATCACCTGACTGCGAAATTGGATTCTCTGAAACCTCTGGGACTGCATTGTCATCAGTCAGTCCGTCTTTGGTCTGCTCCTCACCCGCGATCAATGCTTCCCACTCTTCAGTGGAAAAGCCGGTCAAGTCCAGATCAAATCCAGCGTCTTTCAATTCGGACAGTTCGATCCCGAGTAGCTCGTCTTCCCACGAGGCGTTTTCGCCGATCTTGTTGTCCGCCAGGATCAGTGCGCGACGCTGGGTGTCTGTGAGATGCTCCATCGGTACAACCGGAACCTCGACCAGTCCAAGCTTACGTGCCGCAAGCAGTCGACCATGGCCCGCAATGACGTTGTTCTGACCATCAATCAGAATCGGCGCCCCCCAGCCAAACTCACGAATACTCGCGGCAATTTGCGCCACCTGCGCTTCAGAGTGTTGCTTGGCATTGCGCGCATAAGGAATCAACGCGTCGACTGCGCGGTATTCAAGTTTGATTGGGTTCATCAGCGCCAGAAATGAAAAACCCGCCTCGGTGATGCGGGCGGGTTTGGGGAGCAGAAAGCAAAACGCCCACCAAGAAGAACTGGGTGGGCGCATCTTTAGTGATTAGCTGGATCGTATCCGATCGATATATACCGGTCAAGCACATTTAACCGGAATACCCGTAGTGCACCGCCAGCATCCCCAGAGCCGCCACCAAGATGCCTTTGGCCTCGTACTGGTTAAGCACCCGGCCATTCCAGCCTTCAAGCAGAGACCATTCTTTGACGCTTCGCCCCATCCCAGCCACGTGCCACACCGCGCAACCACCCGGGCTATTGATACCCCCCACCGCATCTAATGCCTCATGCAGCCTTTTTCTGGCAAAGGCGACTCGCTCGGTCATGCTGTCCCGCCACTGACCACCAGGAATACGGTCAAGCGCCGGCGGGCCTGCTGGGCTTAACTGGGCAAAGATGAAGGTCCGGTTAAAGTCTTGCCCAGCATCGTGCATCTGAGACGTGATAGATCCATTGCGCAGCATGATGCCAAGCGTATCCACACACCTGAAATGCTCGGTTCGGTAGGTGGTACCCTCCTCGCCCAGGCTATTCCACTCTGCCATCCGACCGCCGGACAATTGCACGTGCTCTCCGTGCTCAAGAGGTTTGCTGACTGAACTTTTAGCCATGACCAACACCCCCCGCCATCTGTTGCGCCAGAGCCCAACCCATGACCGCGAGCGCGTCCGCCTCGTTATCGTCGTTGACCACGTGCCCGGCAGCCTGAATGGCGGCGATAACCTCGGCCTTGCTGGCATTGCCCTTCCCCGTCGCATGTCGTTTGATCGTTCCTACGGGGACGCCTTGATAGGGAATACGGTGATGCTCACACCAGGCGGTCAGTGTAGCCAGCAAACCGCCGTAGACGTGCGCAGCATCCACGCCAAGGTGTCGGCGCACCTCTTCGAAATAAACGGCACCCAGAGCCGCTGGATCGCTCTGGCCCGCTGTTGTGGCCAATACCTCATCCAGCCAACGCCGAAAGCGAAGGTAGCGCATGCCACCTCCCTCGAAACGCTGGGACTTGAAGCTGATAAAGCCATGAGTGACGGAGAGGTCTGCCAGACGCAGTGCCCAGCCGGTGGTGGTACCCAGATCTAAAGCAAGAACAGCACGGCGCTCGGGGCTCGGGTCGGAAATCATCAGGAATCCTCCAAAGGTGCGAACAAGCGTTCCTACCGACTTGCTCATGCGACCTGGAGGAGCTGGCACTGCCGGGTCAGGGCATCTGCTGCTCCCTCATGTCCGATCAAATTACGGATTTAAGGGTGTTGCGTAGTCACTGGGACTTTCTTCAATATTTCATACTTCAACCCTAGATTGCCTGAGAAGAGTAGATAGATATTTCAATATTTATTTATTTCAATCTAGTTCTTCTTCTTTCTCTCTCTTTCGATGGGTTCGCGCGCGAGTCTCTAGGCCCCCCATTTTTATTTATGTATACCTAGTGGGGGGTTTGAAATATGAAAAAACTGAAGTATCTCGTCGACACAACGCAAGTGACTGATTCACAAGACTTTGAGCATCTGGGTCGGCCTGCCTTTGTTTTGAAGCGTCGTGGCCTCGATCAGTCCTGCTTCGCTCAAGGTGCGCAAAACGCCGTCACGCTGCCTATGGTCCATGAACTGGGTTCGCCGGGTAAATTCGGTCTTGGTCATGCCGGCCTTGCCCGCATCGCGAAGAATCTGCATTGCGCGCTTGTGGTGCGACTCAACCTGGTTCTCCGATACACGAGCGGAAGCCTCTCGGATGGTCAGCTCTGCGCAATGGCGCGATAGCTTGATGCCCCATTCGGCATCATGATCTTCGATCTGCGGGTCAACCGGATCCCGGGATACGGCCCGAAGCAGCGCCAGCTTTGTCGCATTCTCTTCGATGCGGGCCAGGATGGACGAATAGCCTGTCCCCCGGGATGTTCGAAGGCGACCGACCAATTCTTGGTCCAGTTGCCGAAACGTGTCCCGCGCCTTTGGCGTCATGGGTACGATACGCGGATCAATCAGCACTTCATCAATTGCGCCCACATCAGTCAGATTACCGTTCAGCTTCCCGCCCCCTTGGTGGATCAGAATCAGTTTGTCGATCAAATCCTGCGGCGGATCGATGACGCCAAACGCTTCATTACTGTCCGGGAAGTCGTCCTCGCTTTCCATAATAAGAAAGCGCGCCAGCGATCCGTCAGCAACGTTTGATGCCTGCAGCGCTTGCCAAAAATGAAGCGGTGTTGTGGTTCCGTAAATGCAAGCGCAAGGCTGATGAATGGCCCGATGAGCATTATTGTGCTGGGTGCTGGCGTACTCGACGCCGAAATAGGTGGTGCCTGATGTCGTGTACAGCTCAGTCATCAGATCCAGGATCTCGCACACATAACGCGGGGACCGCTTCCGGTCGGCTGCCGCAGACAAGAACATCCCGAACTCATCAAGCTGAAACAAAATTGCCGGCTGTCGTTGGATGGCAGTCAAAAGACCCGAGCCGGAGGCGATCTTGTTACCCCCGAGGTATTGCAGCAGATTAGCCTTGCGGAATAATTCATTGATCACGATCCGGCTGTGATTTTTCCCTGCACCGCTCTCGGCAATGCCAACCACGTAAAGATTCGATCTTATGTTGCTCTCGGTTCGGTACTTGCGCCCCATCAGCGCACCGATGGCACACAGACTTGCGCCCAGCGCCAGCACTGGCTGGGGACGCTTAGCGGTTGCTGCCATCAACGTCATCAGGTCTGCGATTACCCCTCCGACCTGATCCCAGCCAGCTGGCATAGGCTTAGGGGGTGGTAGCGAAACTTCTGCAGGCTCAAGGACAATCGGATCGTTCGATTGCAACGCATTGAGCATCTCCCGTGCCGGGTGATGCCCATTCATGACGATCTCACCATTGATCTGCATATCAGCAGCAGGTATCCAGCCGTTATCCAGTGCCAGTTTGTAGATAGTTCCTGCTCCGATACGCTGCGGCGCAAAGCTTCGCCAGCTACGCGCTGTAGTCTTGGCGTCATATTTCTGAGAACTTTGCGACCATCGCTCAAATAGTGGCCATCCTTCATCGGCCAACGCCCCCTTGATCGCCATACCAATGCGAATCCAGCTATCGTAGTCAAGGTCCGCGTTCAATATGTGGATGAGTGCATCCTCGACAGCCTCGAAGGTGCCCCGCTGCTCTGGCAGGTTCGCGCTTTCCATGTTGGCGCGCAGCCCTACCCCGAGAGTCTTCGGTCGTAAATCTGCTGGTATTAACTGGTAAGCCTCCTTCGCGAACTCGCGTGCCTGCGCCTCAGTAATTGCAGGTAAGTCTTCTGGCGAGAGATCGGCCAAGGTACTCACTGGCCAGCTATAGGGCTGTCCGGTATCGGGATGAACGCCGTAGGCGATGAACTGCTGACCCATACCCAGCACTTCGATCGGCGGGTACTTAAATCCTGCAAACGGCTGAACGGCACGATAGACCAGTAGCCGTTTTGGCGCATGACCGATGCGTACCGCAGGCGTATCACCCAGCATCCGCTTGGCCAAGGCTTCGATTTCCATGGCAACAGCAAGCGATGCGAGAACATCGATATCGATGCCAATGACCCGACCAGCGGCAATACCGATACCCGCTTCAGGCCAGTTGCCCCAGATATCGACTTCGTTTTCAGTGGTGTCGCGCTCGCAATGCCGGCTCCATTTAGGGTACTCATGCCATTCGCCAAGCTTATACAGGCCCGGCTTTTTGGTGTTCGGCTGGATCGGAAGAATCGGAAATCCACGATCCACTAAGGTTGCGCCCAGCTGCGCCATGTAATTCTTGTTCGTCATGGCGCTCCTTAAAACGGGGGATCATCGGCGTATGCCTGACGCAGAAAATCCTGAAACGACGTGACGATCACATCTATCAGCGCGGCCCACTCCTGCTCAGTCCAGCCTGAAAGATCAGTCTTGCCGATTGTCTCGACAAAGGCGCCGCCGCTGATACTGGCCGCAAGCAGTGCATCGGTTTCATGTTTATTCGGGTCGATCATTCCACTAAGCTTTCCTGTAATGTCCTGACACCTTCGTGAGCAAAGCTTCACGGTTGGTGCATCGATACGGATGAACGACGGCGCGAACCCGTAGCCTCGGGCGTCACGCCGACAAATGGCGCACATCATTAAAATCGGGCGCCGACCACCTCGGTGTAACGCCCGCTCGGACGCACAGCAATTTCAGAGGGACAGCGCAGCTTGGCCGCGCAGGCGATTGCTTCATCTACTCGCTGAGGCAACGGCAGCCCTTGAACGCGATTAGCCCACCACGACGCTGCCTTCTGGCGCGGGTAGCCCGGATGCTCGATGCAGATCCATTCGCTGTGGTGCGTGAGCCCGCTCCAGTAGTCCACCCGTAGTGATGGCGGCTTTCCTGGTTTATCGTGGCGTGCGTAGGAGACGCGGGTCACCGGTACCCATTGCGATTTGCCCGAAGTCAGCACATCCAGATTGCTGGCCTTGGCGTCGATCTTGAGTTCTGGCAGCGGAAACTCGTGCCCGCAGTCGGGACACGTGCGTACTGAGGTATGGACAATGCTGAAACAGTCCGGACAGGCCTTGGTAGGCGCAACGCCCTCTTCACCAACTTTAGGACGCTTGGGTTTGACGGCATCGATCGGTCCATGACGGGCGATATTGCCAGCGAAGTCCAGCACTAGGCAGTCCGTCTTGCCGGGTGCCAGGCGGCACCCTCGTCCGACGATCTGAACATACAGGCCAGCCGATTTCGTAGGACGAAGCATGGCCAACAGGTCCACGCCCGGGGCATTGAAGCCCGTGGTCAGCACGTTGGCATTGGTCAGGCACTGAATTCTGCCCGCCTTGAAATCATTGATGAGGGCCTCGCGCTGCGGTCCGGGTGTGTCGCCGACAATCGTCTCGCAACTCACGCCTCGCGAGCGGATCGCGTCGCGGACATGGAAGGCATGGTCTACTCCAGCGCAGAAAATGAGCCAGCTATTTCGATCCTTGCCATAGGAGATGATTTCATCAACCGCAGCCTGTGTAATCGAGTCCTGATCGACAGCGGCTTCAAGATCCTTCGCAATAAACTCACCACCACGGGTGCCGACGCCAGTTACATCAATCTGGGTGGCCATGCGCTTAGAAATCAGAGGAGAAAGATAGCCTTGATCGATCAGCTCCCGTACCGAAATCTCGTAAGCAATGTCGGTAAAGATCGCATCATCTCCTTCGTGCAGCAGACCTGAGTCCAGCCGGTAAGGGGTCGCGGTCAAGCCAATGACCTTCATCTCTGGATTGATACGGGAAAGTTCCGACAGAAAGCGGCGGTACATGGTGTTCGATGAGCGTGGAATCAGGTGCGCTTCATCGATCAGTACCAAATCGCACTGCTGGACATCGTAGACCCGCTTGTGAATCGACTGGATGCCGGCAAAGAGAATGCGGGCATGAATGTCGCGCTGCTTTAAGCCGGCCGAGTAAATGCCCGCTGGTGCATCCGGCCAGAGTTTTTTCAGCTCAGTGTAGTTTTGCTCGATCAACTCCCGCACATGGGTCACGATCAGAATGCGTTGATCCGGATATGCCTTAAGCACCCCTTCAACGAAGGTCGCCATGACCAGTGACTTACCACCAGCCGTCGGGATTACCACCAGCGGATTGCCAGTGGCTGCATGAAAATAGTTGTAGATGCCTTGGATGGCACCGTTTTGATACGGACGCAAGGTCAGGCTCATGTTTGTTCTCCATAATAGGTGTTCGCATACTTGTTCATACCGGTGTCGCGCCAGCGATTCCCACTGGCGAACTCGTACTCGACCCAGTCCTCGCCTGCGTCGATTTGCATGCCCGGCACAAGCGCCGGGATAAAGAGGTGCACAGCGCATGCAGCACGCTGGTCAGCCTCTGTCAATCGACGGTCATGCCTTGCACAGTGCCACCCGCCATCTACGGGTGTTGCTTGCAGACAGGTACGACAATTCACTTCAGGCGCAGCGGCATCCGATTGATTGCCATGACAGACAGGAGCGTGATCACACATTCGGCACTGGAACCACGCGGGATCGGTACTGACACGCGGAGGAGGCGTAGCTGAAAAGATGACCCGTTCGGCTTTGCTCATGAGTCCTTGCGCGAAAGTTGAATCCGCCTCGATGCGCTCGATATACACATCGTCCGTGTCTTTGCAGACCGCTAAGTACATCGCTCGAGTCAAGCCCATCAAATGCATGTAGGTCTGCATCTGCGCAAAGTGCAGTGGCTTGCTATCCCGGACTTTCTTGGCCAGCAGATCGTTGAAGCTCTTGACTGAGTGGGTTTTAAACTCAAGAACATGCCAGGTCTTCGGTGCTTCCAGCAGGTTGAGCGCGATGCCATCAAGCGAGCCACCAAAGTGACCACCATGCGCCTGAACCCGAAACTGCCGTCCGGTTTCAGGGTCCACCTCCAAGACCGTGGCCCCCGTTCGACGAAGGTTTTGAACCAGCCGAGCCTCTTCAATCTGTCCGGTTTCAAACAGACGAAGAAGCCGCCCCGGATGACGGACACGCGTCACCCACCGAAAGTCGAACCAGATCGCGCGCTCGCACTCCTTGCCAATGAGGGACGCTCCCAGATGACTACGAAAGCCGTCGTTTGCATCTGCCTCATACGCCGCAAAGATCGCCTCTCTGGTGGGAGATGTCATCGTTGGAAGTTCAGCCATGCTGCATCTCCCGCTCGGCCTGAAGGGCACGAGCGCGACTCACCGCCGCTTGCCAGCGATCTTCGTCGCAATCAGCACGCAATACCTCAATCAGCGCGTCCTTGAATCGCTCCCGATGACCATCGCCCTGTCCGGCACTGAGTTTTGCAATCTGCGCTGTCAGATGCACCAATTCCTGTTGCTTCAAGCGTAGCGCGGTCTTGGCACGATGAAACCATGTCGGGTCCAACGACTTTTTCTCTGTCTGGCGACGAATATCGGTTGTAGCGATCTGAATACGAATCGACGCCATTTCGTCTTGAACTGCAGCCAGCCGATCGCGACAGCCCTGCACCGTGCTGGGCAATCGCATCGGCATGTCAGAAGATGCGTGCTCATACATGGCAGCTGCCTCTTACGCCTGGCGCTTCCAAGGCAGACCGTTAGCTGCCGGACTGGTCGTGGGTGCAGCGGCAAAAGCCTGAGCAGCGACCGGCGCCGTTGGTCCCGTGGCCGGCACCGCTACGCGCGGCACTGCACCGCTTGCGCCACCCCTCGGTAGATAGCGAATCGCATTTGATTCACCGTAAGCCCCTTTGGGCGGACGCACCCGTACATCAAGGGTCATTGGAATCAAGTGCAGTTGTTCGGAATTACTGACCTGCATCTTCCCGACAGCGCGACAAATCGATGAAAGCGTTTTCTGAGCAATCTGTACAGCATCAGGATTTGCGTTGATGAGATTTAGCCGATCAAAGAGCTTTCTGCCGGCGTACTGCCCCTCCAGGATGTCCAGCTCCAGGTACAGGTACTGACCGGCACCGTCTTTGGTAACTCGCATTTCGCTGGTTACAATGTGGCCAAGGTATTTTCCCGGCGGTAGTACGTCGTAGTCGTTACTGGGTTCAACAGCCGATGCATCAAATGTTTGTCCGAATGAAGCCATGGTGATTTCTCCTTTTTCAGGTGCGAGTGGTGGTGGGTGGGTTAAGCGTCGAATGCAATGATTCAGGCATGGCCTGCGCAAAGGCGGACCATTCAAGCGGCAGCAGGTCAGGTAGGTCGTAGCGGTTTTTTGCGAGAAAGGCCGGGCGTTCGACCGTATGGATTACACGCTCGCCGGAGCCCACCGCACGGCTCACCTTTTTGTTGAAACCAACATCCGCCTTCACGGTCGAGATGCGGTAGTTTGCGAAGAGCACAATGTCAGAGTGCTCTTGCAGCAATGCGGCTGCGCGTGCGTGGAGCTTGATCACGTACCGGTCGTAGGGATCATGCTCAGGCGAATCGAAGCGCTTTATTTCGGTGTGCGCGATCTGGACCACGGTCATGCCACGGTCATCGCGTAGCGCGTTCAGCCCATCGATGTACTGGCGCCAGAGATTTAACGCGGCCACGTACCCTTTGCCATACCCCGCGTCTTCGATGGAATTCCAGCCGTTATCTCGGCACGCTTTGGCCCAGACCAGCGGCTCCAACCAGTCAACGCTGTCAATCACCACCGTGGCAAAGTCGTGCTGCTCGGTGTATAGCGCAGCCAGCGCCTCCATCACCTCCTCGAACGTTCGGGACAGCGGGAAGTTGGCAGCCGATAGCGTTCCCAGACCTTCCTCGGTCTGGATGAAAACCGGCTTGTTCGCTTGCGCAGCAAAGGTCGTCTTACCTACGCCCGCAACACCATGGATCAAAAGTCGTGGCGGCTTGATCGTGCCGGCTCGGTTTAACTGTGCGAGAGAAATGGCCATCAGACTGCCTCCCCTAACTGACTATCGTTGGCTGCCTCTGAGCTTTCACCATCGACAATGCGCTCAAGCTTGTAGGTCGGCTTACCTGCTTTGATCGTGCGCGCAGGCTCAAACAATTCCCGCACAGCTGGCGGCCAGGCGCCGAACTTGGTCTCAGACACCTTGACCTCGATACCCACATAGTCTTCAGGGTTCTCACCCCACTTGCGTAGCGCTTCGACTGCGTCTTTTAGCTTTCGCTGATCGTATTCAGGACGCTTAGGCAAGTCAGCGATCACAACAAATCCCTCATCCTCGAAGCGCACGGTTCCGGTGGTCTTGCCTGCATCCTGGCGCAATTGGTTAGCTCGGCTGCCGAAACGGTGATGCATCACCGCCTGCAGAAACTGCTTGTACTGACGCGCAGATTCTTCAGCTGATGAGACGCGCTGAATCAGTTCGTTGAGTTCGGCGAGTGGCATAGCTTCGAGCTCTGCCATCATGAAATTGCCAACTTCTTCAAGGGTGTCGGGCTCAGGAATCATAGGGACGCTCCTTTTTTTAATGGGTTGTTTCCGGGGTTTCGACAGTGGTCGATGCATTCGTCTTGCGAAGACGGGCACGAATTTCAGGCGGTGTCAGCTTGCTGCTTGAGCGGATCGCGATATAGCGGTAATGGCCATCGGCGACCTTCAGGCTGAACAGATGCACCAGGCCCAGTTCGCAAGCGATCCAGGCACGTCGCGCAACGGAATGCAGCCGGTTGCGCTCTTTCGTACCAAGGCCACTGCCCGACTCGGAACGATCGAGCAGCAGAAATCCTTCGTGGTACTGAATCGATTGCCCGACCAGGGCATCCCCGATCCAGTTGGCGAATCGCTCTTCGGTCAGCTTTTCGGTCGGTACGTATACGGCCTGTAAGGCTGCCTTACCGACTTCAACACCCAGCCCGAGATAGCTGCGTGTGGTTTCAACGATTTTTTTTGCATGCGACATCATTTCTCCAGGCATGAGTTGGCCTATCACCGACCCGAGGGGCGCGGCGTTTGCGTTTCTTGAAGGTTTTTACGGAGCGAGGTGCCTGTTTTTCTCAGGCGCCTCACGTTCTTTTAGGCGGCCGGCCGAATACCGAACATGCGCAGGTGCATGCGCAGATCTTCAATACGGCGGTAGAAAGTTGCGGTTGCCATCCCGGACGCTGCGGCAGCGCTCGGAAGGTCATGGTGACAATCAATTAGATTGAATAGATCTAGTTGGCTCTGGCTCATGCACGCTAGCGCGGCACGCACGTCATGAAGAGCTTCGCTATCGCAAAACAAATCACGATCATCAGTCCACATGGGACTCACATAATCGTAATCACCATCGGTTGATAAATTGAATTCTGCGTCGTTGGCTGCGATTGCGTTTTTATCGAAGGATAGCCGTTGTCTGTCCTTGATCAGCTTATTCATTAATTCATAAGCCTTGTGCTCGGACACCATACCTGTGAACGT
The DNA here is from genome assembly GCA_027484285.1 of Oxalobacteraceae bacterium. Classification (GTDB taxonomy): domain Bacteria; phylum Pseudomonadota; class Gammaproteobacteria; order Burkholderiales; family Burkholderiaceae_D; genus Pernthalerella. The sequence goes on from JAIXTG010000055.1 coordinate 43,580, forward strand.
ATTAGCGCTGCCCTTAGATGCATCAAAGCGATGGGAACGCTCGAGCAAATCAACAATCAAATCCTGCTGCATATCTTCACGCTCAGCATCGGACAATCTTAGGCGCACAGCCGTTTGATATGTGCGAGTAGCGGCTGCATTTTTTACAGCATCAAAAAAATAATCATCATCATTTGTCATTTTCGACCCGCTGGCACTTTGAACGCGATACGGTGTGCCGGTTATGCTGCGTATTTTCTTCTTGCCGCGCGTTTCAACGACCGGGTTTAAGTTCTTTTGCTGGTAATTCATGATCACTGTCCCTTTGAAAATTTTTATGGGGCAATCATGACGTTAATGGAGACCTGAAGAAATACGCTTGCACCGCATAGTGTGCGCGAAGCGTCGTTTCATGTCCGCTTTGCCATGCTGACTGTACGTGCAGCAATGACAGCTGACCGTACAGTCAGCGGCGCTGCTGCACATTTTTGGGTTTCAGATTGCTGATTTTTCTTTCTTATGCGCTGAAATCCATTGCGAAACAGTGCGCGGCTCGAATGGCTCAAGATCTTGTGTTCCCAACCACTGGGACAGTTTTATGCCGGCTTTTGCACTACTGAGCTTTTGCAGCGCCGCGTCTTTATCCCACTGCGACAAAACAGCCGCCATGGACTTATTTCTGCTCGCCTTGCTAAGGGCCGCCATTTTTTTAGCATTTTCTGATTTTTGTCTTGCCTCTTCAGCTTGCAACGATTCCCATTTGAGATCGTTTTCCCTCTGCACTTTTGCACTTGCGTGCGTTTCCGCAGCTTTAATTTTTTCCTGAAGCCGTTCTTCTTGACGCTGCGAATCACGTAGATTCACCGCATGGCAGACGGCTTCCATAGCTTCAATGGCAATGTCTCCAGCTATAGACAAGTCGCTTGGCGTCAGTTTCTGTCTGTCTTTCTTTATGTCCTCGCGAGTTTTGTAGTCATAGTTGTAAGTGACTTTATAGATTGCATCTGCAACTTTCCATAGCGCCATTGCAGCAAAGTACTCATAGTCTTCTGGATCGGGCGTACCATCGTCGAAAATGTCAGACCAACCACCAACACTTTCGCTTAATGCATCAATGTCATTCGTGTTATCCGATGTCGGAAAGTCAAGTTCACTTTCTCGTTCGGAATTTAATCCATGTATGTTTCCGTCGTCATCAATGTCAAAAAATTCCCATGCCTCTTCTCTTCGCAGCCTAGCGATTTCATTTTCTTTTGCCTGACTGAAGTATTCATCTATTGAATCACTTGCCAAATTAGCCATTAGCGCTATCTGATCGCTGGTTCTATTACGCAGCAAGTTACGAGCATGCCATGCGATGCTTGAAAGTCGGCCAAACTGCCAATAAGGGACTTGACCTGTTAGAGGATCAAAATTTTCAAACTGCCGCCAATATCCCATTGTCTCTTCCTTTTTTATTAATTTTTAAATCGAATTATTTATTTAAAGGGTCATCGAAATCGAGTTGTCCAGTCGTACCAAATCTCGGGTGCAGCCGATCTACTAACGAGTAGAAGTCCTCCGGACTACGCGACAACTTCAACAAAGTAACGATTGACCCCATGTGACTTTGCAGTTTTGGATGTCCGACATCTTGGGTTAAATGCTGGTGCAGACGGGCTTTCCGCTCCTCCTTGCTCGCGAGACGCTTCAGTTCTGGCAACAGGCCTGGGGCAATTCGGTCGTAGACCACGTTATTGGTCACGTGACCAATGAACCCTGGGCGCCAAGAAGGATTTCCTACGGGCGGATACGGAATGTTGTAGATGCGAAAAAGTTCGCTGTAATACTCATCCGGGAAAGTCTTCAACCAAGGCTGAAGCTCTTTGGCCACGAAGGCTTCGAGAATTTTGGCAAGTGCCTGCTTGTCGCGGTCTTTTTGATATCCGGTAGCCTCGTCAATCAACGCGACAATGCCCACGCGAGCAAATGCCCGCATCAAAATGTCAGCCTGCGCGGCATATCGCTGATCTTGCTCGGTCACCAGCAAATTGTTGTCACGAGCCGTGAGAATTGCCTCACACACCTCTTGCAAGACATGCGCTTCGTAACCATCACTTGGCACGTTGTCACCCTTGGGTGATTTGCCGACGAATTGGATAGGGTTGTCTATAGCGGCAATAAGTGCCGGGTCACCATAGGCTTTAATTAGCTTGTGTTCAGCAACTCGGGAAACCCCACCTCCACGCCCTTTCATGCCAATTGCAGTAGTCAGACCGCGGCCAGAAATAACCCGACGACCGTCATCCAGCACAAAGCACGGCAGATCAATGAGGTTGGTTACCAATTGGCCTGAGTGAGTAGCTTTAGGCAACTTCTTCAGTGCAGCCTTTGCTTGGACTGCCGCACGCGCGTTTTCTTTTCGCTGCTCTGGGGTAAGACTAGCCATCCTGGCCTTTCCGCCACGCGCTCGTCCCGTCGGGTTTTCTTCTTGCATACCACCTCCTTGCAGGTTAATTATTTGCATCATAACACATTGCTAGTAACTTACCAGCATAAAACGATGTGCTGGTATTTTATATTATTTATTGGACAATTTTTTTAAAAAAGCAACTTCCTGGGTCATTTAATTGCATCCCCCGGGGCAGATGGCCTTCTGCACTTCAAGGCTTACCTGAGAAAAGTCTTTTTACGAGCGGTATGAACCTTCATGAAAGCCAACACCCCGATTTCAGCCCCACTTAAGTTCACCGAGCACTCGCCCGCCGCCATCGTCGGCGCGATCCTCGCCATGGCGGTAATTCGCCTGCACGACCGCCAAGATCAACTTGATAACCTGACCGAACAGAGCGTTAGTACGGGGTGTCCTGACCACCAAGGAGAACCCCAGTGACTGAAACTGTAATTGCCCGTGTAGCCAGCCTTCCGACCACGACCACGCCCGAGCTAAAGCAAATGTGGCGTGACCTGTTCCATCAGGAGCCGCCCCCGTTTAACCGGCGCTTCCTCGAAGCCCGGCTTGCCTACCGCATTCAGGAGCTTGCCTACGGCGGGCTGAAGCGCGAAACCCAGAAGCGCCTGGAACTCTTGGGCGAACAGCTCGATGGCGGCAAGAAGGAAGTCAGACGCCGCCGCCAGGACAACCGTCCGATTGCAGGGACACGCCTGATCAGGGAATGGCAAGGAAGCCCCTGCGAAGTCTTGGTCGGGGTCGACTACTTTGACTACCAAGGCCGGCGGTATAAATCGCTCTCCAGCATCGCCAAAGCCATCACCGGCACTAATCGTAACGGCTGGGCCTTCTTTGGGCTGGTATCGGCAAGGAGCACTGGATGAAGCCTGAGCGCCGTTCAATCTGCGCGGTCTACACGCGCAAGTCCACCGAGGAAGGCCTCGACCAGAATTTCAACTCTCTGGATGCACAGCGGGATGCCTGCGAAAACTTCATCGCAAGCCAAAAATCAGAAGGTTGGGTCTTGTCGCGGGAGCGGTATGACGATGGCGGCTTCTCGGGCGGGAACATGGATCGCCCCGGGCTGAAGAATCTACTCGACGATGTGCGGTCAGGTTTGGTCGACATCATCGTCGTCTACAAAATAGACCGACTCTCCCGATCCCTGGCTGACTTCGCCAAACTGGTCGAGATCTTCGACGAGCACAAAGTAACCTTTGTCTCGGTGACGCAAGCATTCAACACAACCACGTCGATGGGACGTCTCACGTTGAACATTCTTTTGTCATTTGCCCAGTTCGAGCGCGAGCTGGCAGGCGAACGGGTGCGCGACAAGATTGCTGCCTCACGCCAGCGCGGCATCTGGATGGGCGGCATGCCACCGCTTGGCTACGATGTGATCGAGCGTAAGCTCATCCCGAATCCTAACGAAGCGCAGATCGTACGTGAGATTTTTAAGCGATTCGCAACCATGCCTTCCATGGCATCACTGGTAAGGGATTTGCGGGCAAAAGGCGTGACCTCGAAATCATGGACGACCTCCAAGGGTATCGAGCGCAAAGGTAAGCTGATCACGAAAGGATTCGTCTATAAGCTCTTTAAGAACCCTGTGTACATCGGCATAGCTGCCTACAAGGGAAACCAATATCCGGGTGAACATCAGGCAATCATCGATCAGGAATTGTGGGACACCGTGCAGGAACTTCTCAGGGCCGGCGACAAGCACATCAAAGGGGGCATCGCTCCGAGAAAAACTAAAGCGCCATCCATCCTACGCGGACTGCTATTTTCTCCGGAAGGTCGGGCCTTCACCCCTGGCTGGACTAGTAAAGGATCAAAGCAGTACCGGTACTACATCAACACGGATGCCATCAAACTTGGCAAAGAAGCGTGCGAAGTTCGCCGCATACCGGCAGGCGAGATCGAAGGCGTTGTAACCGAGCAGATTCGCGGCATCTTGAAAGCACCTGAAATCCTTGCCGCTGCCGTCCGTGAAGTAACCATGACTAGGTCGGACATCAGCGAAGCAGAAGCCATCCAAACACTGCAAGCGATAGATCAAGTCTGGGATCACCTGTTCCCACCAGAGCAGGCGCGCATCGCGCATGCGCTGATCGATCGAATAGTCATTCGCAAGGACGGGATCAGTATCGAGTGGAAAACCAAGGGCATGCCAAAACTGCTACGTGATTCGATGACACAACCCGGTTTTAAGGAGGCCGCATGACCTCAAGAACTTCAGCATCTGAAACTACGCATATCCCAATGACTTTTCGATCCCGGGGTGGCAAGACGGTCATCGTCCTGCCTGACGGCTCTCGCGGGGTAGCTCGGCAAGAGGCAACCATCGACAACACCATGGTCAAAGTGATCGCACGAGGATTTCGATGGCAGCGTCTGCTAAGTAACGGTACGTACTCGACCATCGCAGATCTGGCCGTCGCCGAGAGAATTAACCCCTCCTACGTCAGCAGGATTCTCAGACTGGCCTACCTATCGCCAAAAATCGTACAGGCGATTTTGGACGGTAAACAGCCGGCGTGGTTAACGATGAAGGAGCTGCTCAAACCATTCCCAAGTGAATGGCACCTCCAAGAGGCGAATTACCTAATGCTCAAGAAAAAATGAAAGGCGAAATACCCGCATGCGATAACAACTTGAAACGGCCTAGAGGGAGTTATGCACTTCGCTGAGATTTTGCTATCAGAACAACATGGAACCTCGCCAGCCGGACCTGATCGATGTGTGGGAGGAGAAAGGAGACTTTGTTTGCCCGTACCTAAACTTGATGAACAGGCATCGCAACGACATCGTGAGCTGCGTTGGCTAGTCCATGCCGCGTTAGTTGGCGCCTGCCGCCGAGCGGGCCAGTCGATTCCGACGCTTGGTGCCGGGTTAAAAAAATCTTGCCCAAGGCCAGCGCCAGAATTCACTTCTGCATGTTTTAAATCCTGATGCGCCGCAGGCCGTGCCCTTCTGAGGCTTGCGTAACACCCTCTGGAAATGAATACGCGGTGAATTCACCCCTTCATCTTGAAATTGGGTAAAAACGGCTGGGGTTACCCTACTGCCATGAAAAATTTTTACTCGATGTTCACGAACACTCTTATTCTCATGGGGGCGCCACTGAGCCTTCTGGGCTGCGTCAGCGCGGTACCCGACTCAATAGTTGTACCTACAACGCCTGTGGCCAATGTCGCACTGGCACCAGCTCGCAATGGCACCATCTTCAATGAACAGTCATACCAGCCGATGTTTGAGGATGTCCGCGCGCGTCGGGTCGGTGACACTCTCATCATTACGATTGCGGAAAAGACCAGTGCTGGAAAGAACATCGCCAGCTCCACCAGCAAGGACAACAGCGTCCACTTAAATGCTGTGGTGCCCTTGGGTATCGGTTCAATCGGAGGCAAGAGCGCATTGAACAATGCGGAAAAGGCAGCAGCCAATGCAGCTAATAACTTTACTGGCACGGTAACTGCGACTGTGACTGAAGTGCTGGCCAGCGGTAACCTGAGGGTGCGGGGCGAGAAGCAGGTAGCCTTCGACCGCGGTACAGAGTTCATCCGGTTCTCGGGCATCGTCAACCCGACGACGATCCACAACAACACGGTACCGTCGACAACGGTGGCCGACATGCGCGTCGAATACCGCAGCAACACCAACTTCGATAAGGCCGCGTTGCAATCGGTACTGGCGCGCTTCTTTTTTAGTGTACTACCGCTTTAAATGTAAGCCCGACGCCCACGATAAGGGCAGCCCGAATTCAATGCCAAGGACCGCGATCGCGCTTCAAAACCAATCAAGGCAAATAACTACCCACGTTTTCCGCGATTGCCAACAGTACAAATAGCAAAAAACTTTGACTGACTTCATCAAGGTCTCACTGGTAAAGGGACAGGTGGCTAAACCAGCTCCCCTTAAAAAATCATGCTGCCTTGTGCCTTCCAGAAACCTGATGTGTCCCCTGCACGAGCCGATCGTTTAGGATCGAGCGATTAGATTCTTCAACTAAAGCACGTGATAAACCAGAAAGTACACCACACTCGTTGACAGAGCCACTGCCTGCGCAACTGTTGCGTAGGTTGATAAGTTGCTTGTGGAGCGACTTCAACTCCTGGATGCGAACCGCCACATGCTTAATGTGATCATCCACGAGATTGTTAATAGATGAACAATCTTCTGGCGATGCGTCCTTGAGCTGAAGAAGCACGCTTATCTCCCCCAGCGTCATGTCCAACCGGCGGCAGTGGCGGATGAAAGATAAGCGATCGACATCGCCAGGCCCGTAAACACGGTAATTTCTCTCTGTACGGTTCGTTTCAGGCAACAGCCCTTTCCGCTCGTAGTACCTGATGGTCTCGACTTGACACTGTGTTGCCTTGGCAAGTTCCCCGATTTTCATTATGGCACCTATATGCGTTTCGTAGTTTGAGCCGGTCTTAATTGTAGCCCCTTGACACTGAAGCCGCTACAGGGTTTCTAATAGGTTCATGCAAGAGAAACCGATGAACAATCAGTGCAAAAATCAGCCCGCAGCGAGCCAAGGTAGTCCGTTGTGCAGCAGCATCTCAACTTGTTGCCCATCCTCACCGGCCTCAACACCAACCTCCCCGCCGTCGGCTTCACTGAGGCACCAGTTTCGAATTGCAAACATGGACTGTTCGGCTGAAGAGTCGGAAATCCGTCGTTCCTTGGAGCCGTTAGCGGAGATCCGAGGACTTCACTTTGATCTTGGCGCACGCATTCTGACGATCACGGCTGAAGAATCTGCCATCCCTTCAGCGCTAGAGGCGATTAGCAAGTCTGGCTTCAAGCCAGAGCCTTTAAATTCAAATAAAGACGAACGACACAACAGCGATGGCCAGCCGACAAGATTTTGGATATCGTGGGGAAAGCTGATAGCTGCGCTTGGCCTGGCGTTGCTGGCCGAAGCGATAGCGTTCGCGTTTCCGGGCGATCCTTGGTTTGCTGCCACGGGCATGGCCCTCGCGTTGGCAGCGATTTTTTTGTCTGGCTTTGGTGTGTACGCCAAAGGCTTGGTTGCGCTCCGCCAGATGCGGTTGAACATCAATGCCCTGATGACCGTTGCCGTAACCGGTGCATTTTTGATTGGGCAATGGCCCGAAGCGGCAATGGTGATGGCGCTCTATGCCATTGCCGAAGCCATTGAAGCAATGGCGGTAGACCGTGCACGCGGGGCAATCAAAAGTCTGCTGGCCCTGGCTCCTGAAGATGCAGAGGTACGCCAAGAGGACGGGAGTTGGTTACGAATCGATATAAAGTCAGTTGCCCTGAATTCGATTGTGCGTGTACGACCCGGCGAGCGAATTCCGCTTGATGGCATTGTCACTCTCGGCCAGAGCGCGGTCGACCAATCGCCAGTCACCGGTGAGAGTTTGCCAGTCGACAAAACCCCTGGTGACGAGCTCTATGCTGGCACTATCAATCAAGCCTCCGCCCTCGAGTTCCGGGTCACAACCACCGCTACCGACAGCACACTTTCCCGGATCATCAAGTTAGTTGAGGAAGCACAGGCAGGTCGTGCACCGACCCAGCGATTTGTAGATCGCTTTGCCGCAATCTACACCCCAGCAGTATTTGTGCTGGCGATTTTGATTGCGCTGCTTTTGCCTTGGCTGACAGAAATAACGTGGATACAAGCCATATACAAGGCTTTGGTTCTCTTAGTGATTGCATGCCCTTGCGCCCTAGTTGTTTCGACGCCTGTTTCAGTTGTCAGTGGTTTGGCTGCCGGTGCCCGGCGCGGCATCTTGATCAAAGGCGGCGTTTACCTGGAGGAGGCTCGAAAAATCAAGGCTGTCGCCTTGGACAAGACCGGAACCATCACCGAAGGCAAGCCCACTTTAGTCGCGTTCGAGCCCATTGATGCCTCGATAGCCCGCAAGCAGCTCGAACAGCTGGCAAAAAGCCTTGCCATACGTTCAGATCATCCAGTTTCGAAAGCAATCGCTCAAGGGCTGCAGATTACCCCGCAGAATGTTGGCGATTTCCAAGCAGTTGCCGGGCGCGGAGTTCAAGGGACACTTGATGGAAACCCCTATGTCTTGGCGAACCATCGTTGGATTGAGGAGCGTGCCCAGTGCTCCTCTGAGCTGAAAGAACGACTGGCGGAACACGAAGCAGCAGGCAGAACAGTCACCATCTTGGCCAACAAGGACCGCGTGCTTGCGTTATTCGCTGTAGCAGACACCATCAAGCCTTCATCCATTGAGGCGATCATCAGATTGAAAGCCCTGGGCGTGACTCCCGTCATGCTAACTGGTGATAACGCCGCGACGGCTCGCACGGTGGGACGCCTTGCCGGGATTGATGAAGTAAGAGGCAATCTTCTGCCCGAAGACAAGCTAGAGGCCATCGGCGAGTTCCAGAGGGGCTACGGCGTGACGGCAATGACTGGCGATGGCATCAACGATGCACCGGCACTGGCAAAAGCAGACATTGGGTTTGCGATGGGAGCGGCTGGCACGCACACAGCCATGGAGGCAGCAGACGTGGTCGTAATGAACGACGATCTGTGCCGCTTGCCAGAAACTATTCGACTGTCCAAGCGCACCCACGCCATCCTTTGGCAAAACATCATTCTTGCGTTGGGCATCAAGCTGATTTTTTTGCTCTTGGCGGTGTTCGACGATGCCTCCATGTGGATGGCCGTCTTTGCCGACATGGGGGCAAGCCTACTGGTTGTGTTCAATGGTCTCCGGCTTTTGAAGATTCGTAACGACTGACCGCGTTTCTGCGCAGTCACCCTATCGAACCACGCCTCGCCCTCAATGAATCCAAGGGAATGGCCAAGTCGATTGCAGCCAAAGCCCAAACTTACTGTAATATAAATATAATGAAAAAGTACTTGGCCATTTTCCTGCTCATATTTTTGCCTTTGCAGTTCAGCTGGGCGACGGTGGCCACCTATTGTCAGCACGAATCTGGGGCCGCGGCCAAACACTTCGGTCACCATGACCATCAGCACAAGGCTGCTGATGGTAAAGAAAAAGCACCGGATCTAGCCAAGACAGGTGGCAATGACCTTGATTGCGCATCCTGTCATGCGAGCTGTCCATCAATACTGCATGAGAATCTGACTCCCCCACCGATACTCAGTTCGTCCCTACTCATAGCCGACCACTGGGCGCGTCTCACGTCGCCACCTTTCCAACGATTAGAGCGCCCGCAATGGCGTGTCCTCGCCTGATCGGCGGGGAGCGCGTTTCTTCCCTCGTCGTCACTAAAGCAGTTGCGCTTAGTGCGTGACCGCGTAGAGCCGCGTTTACGACGCTGATGTGACGATGTAGCAGGCGATCATTGAGATCGCACCTCGCCGATTCCTTCGTGTGTTTGAAATCACTGGAGAATCGGATGTTGAAGAGTAATCAAAATAAAAAACGACGGACGCCACTTACCTTTCACAGAACCACAAAAAAGGTAGCTGTAGCGGGCTTGTTCATTGCGCTCGCCGCTGGAGCAGCTTTGGCTCAATCGCCACCTGCTGCGCAAACCAACCGTTCGGCCCGTCCAGAGGCGCAGCCAGAAACGGCAACTTCTTTGACGCTTCAGAAAGCCATAGCGCTGGCGCTAGAAGGCAATTTGGATCTGGCCGTCGCAACACGGGAAATTGAGGCGACTGAAGGTCAGGTGCTTCAAGGACAATTACGCCCTAACCCAGAACTGGAGTACTCGCTGGAAAACCAGCGCGCACAGACCCGTACACAAAGTGTGCAGATCAACCTTCCCGTCGAAATGGGCGGCAAGCGCGCCGCACGTATTGCGGCGGCTGAGCGAGGGCGCGACATAGCAGTGGAAGGACTGAATGTGCGGCGCATCGAGATCCGCGCCGCAGTGATCGCTGCTTTCTTCGAAATGCTAGCAGCCCAAGAGCGTGTGACTCTGGCGCTTGATAGTGTGGATTTAGCAAAAAAGGCGACAGACGCGGTTGCCAAGCGCGTGACGGCAGGCAAGGTTTCTCCGGTAGAAGAGTCCAAGGCTAGGGTGGCTGAGGCCGGGGTACGCGTTGAACTCGCGCAAGCACAAAGCGAACAGCGCAACGCTCGGGTGCGTCTGGCCAGCCTGCTGGGTCCCAATCCTCCCCGCTTCACCCTCGTTGAGGGCAATGTTGAAGCGACCCCGGTTGTTCCAAGCTTTGACAGTGTCCAGCAACGCTTGTCTGCGTCGCCAACTTTGCGTCGCGCCCAGCTAGAGCTAGAACGCCGCAGATCGTTGGTCGATGTGGAGCGCAGCAAGCAGACGCCCGATGTCACCTTCCGCCTTGGAGTGAAGCGTGCCAATGAACTGCAGAGCGATCAGCTACTGTTGGGCGTCTCCGTTCCATTGCCGCTGTTTAATCGTAATCAGGGCAATTTGCTCGAAGCGCTGAAGCGAGAAGATAAAGCCCGGGACGAATTCCAGGCTTTGAACGTGCGCGTCGGCACTGAAGTTATGCAAGCCCGCGAGCAGCTGGATGCCATTCGTGGGGAAGTGGATGTTCTGCAACGGGACATACTGCCCGGGGCCAAGAGTGCCTATGACGCAGCCACCATCGGGTTTGAAAACGGCAAGTTCAACTTTCTGGAAGTGCTGGATGCACAGCGCACCTACTTCGCCGCCAAGTCCCAATACCTCAAGGCCCTAGCCGAAGCACATCGCGTGGCGGCAAACATTGATCGGGTGCTCGGCGACCCCAGCTCGAATGCCGACAAGCCAGCTAACCAGGAATGAACATGCAAATCGACGCGAATAAACTGAATATCAGCAAAAAACAACTGATCGCCATTGCTGCGATTATTGTGACTGGCGTAATGCTTGGCACTACCATTCTCAACGACAAGAAATCCAAAACCGCAGAAGATGACGACCACGGCAGCCGCATTGAATCCACGGCATATCGTGGAGGAGAGCAGCAAGAGGATCCGAACAAGGGGTCGCATGGCGGCAAGCTGTTCAAGGAAGGGGACTTCGGGTTGGAGGCGGTACTGGCTGGGGATAGCGGCGAATCACGACTGCGGATCTGGCTGTTCAACAAAGACAAGCCGCTTCCAAACAATGCCACCAAAGTCAGCGCCACCATCACGCGCTTGACCGGTGAGAAGCAGACCCTCAACTTCATACCTGACAAAGACAGCCTCGTGAGCCGCGAGGTGGTGGCCGAGCCACATGCCTTTGAAATCAGCATCATTGCCGATACTTCCACCGGCCCCTTCAGGTTCGTCTTGAGTCAGGAAGAAGGAAAAGTCGACTTTAGCGAAACACAAATTAAGGCCGCATCCATTGGCATCGATACAGCCGGTCCAGCTCGCATCAAATCCGCTTTGCAATTGCCGGGGGAGATTCGCCTGAACGAGGACCGGACATCGCATGTTGTTCCGCGCATCGCAGGAGTGGTCGAGAGTGTGCAGGTCAGTCTGGGGCAGGCGGTCAGACGAGGCCAAGTGCTGGCTGTCATTGCCAGCCCAGCGGCCTCAGAGCAGCGCAGCGAGTTGCAGACGGCACAAAAGCGATTGACCTTGGCCAAGACCACGTATGAGCGTGAGAAGCGGCTCTGGGAACAGAAGGTCTCTGCCGAGCAGGACTATCTCCAAGCCACACAAGCCTTGCACGAGGCGGAAATTGCCGTGGCCAATGCCCAGCAGAAATTGTCCGCCTTGGGGATGACCTCAAGTTTGTCGGGCGGGCTCAATCGCTTCGAGCTGCGCGCGCCATTCGACGGGTTGGTGATCGAAAAGCATCTCAGCCTCGGCGAAGCCGTCAAGGAAGATGCCGCCGTGTTCACAGTATCCGACTTGGGGCAGGTCTGGGCCGAGATTAGTGTACCTGCAAAAGATTTACCGCTGGTCAGGGTTGGTGAGAAGGTCACCATCAAAGCAACGGCGTTCAATGCCAGCGCGACTGGAACCATCATTTTGGTGGGTTCATTGATCGGTGAGCAGACCCGCATGGCCAAGGCCCGCGTGATCTTATCTAATCCCAAGGGCGCTTGGCGTCCTGGTTTGTTTGTCAGCGCGGAGGTAACCGCTTCAGAGGCGGATGTCCCCGTAACCGTGGCCAGTGACGCCATTCAAATCGTGGGAGACAGGTCCGTCGTGTTCCTGAAGGTGAACGGAGGCTTCATAGCCCAGCCCGTGCAGTTGGGTCGCAGCGATGGCAAGCGTGTTGAGATTCTACAAGGAGTCAAACCGGGGGCTCTCTATGCATCTGAAGGCAGCTTTGTCGTGAAGTCTGAGCTCGGCAAAACTGCTGCCGAAGACGCCCATTAATATCGGAGCCACGCACATGTTTGAAAAACTGATTCACGCAGCCATCGAGCACCGATGGTTAGTTCTGCTGGCAGTCATCGGTATGGGGGCCATCGGTGTATACAATTACCAGAAGCTCCCCATTGATGCCGTTCCAGACATCACCAACGTCCAGGTACAGATTAATACCCAAGTACCAGGGTACTCGCCGCTGGAGACCGAGCAACGGGTGACTTACCCGATTGAGACCGTGATGGCGGGCCTCCCTAATCTGCAGCAAACCCGTTCCCTATCCCGCTATGGACTGTCACAGGTGACAGTGATCTTCAAGGACGGCACCGACATCTACTTTGCACGCCAATTGGTCAACGAACGCATACAGGAAGCGCGTGACAAGCTGCCTTCTGGAATTAGTCCGGCGATGGGTCCGATTTCGACCGGCTTGGGCGAAATCTACCTGTGGACGGTAGAAGCCAAGGATGGTGCGAAGAAGCCTGATGGCCTGCCCTACACGACCACCGATCTGCGCGAGATTCAGGACTGGATCATCAAGCCGCAGTTACGCAACGTGCCTGGCGTCACAGAAATCAACTCGATTGGCGGCTACGCCAAGGAATACCAGATTGCGCCGATACCCGAACGACTTGCCTCGCTGGGCGTCACCTTGCAGGACATCGTGACGGCATTGGATCGCAACAATGGGAACGTGGGTGCGGGTTATATCGAAAAGCGTGGAGAGCAATATCTGATTCGAGCCCCAGGACAGGTCAAGACGCTGGATGACATCGGCAATGTGATTCTCAGCAGCGCCGATGGTGTGCCAATCCGGGTACGGGATGTGGCCGAAATCGGCTTGGGACGTGAACTGCGCACGGGTGCCGCGACAGACAATGGGCGCGAAGTGGTACTGGGTACGGTCTTCATGCTCATTGGGCAAAACAGCCGAACGGTCGCTCAAGCCGTCGACAAAAAGATGGTGGAAATTAACCGCAACCTGCCTGAAGGCGTACATGCAGTCACGGTTTACGACCGCACAGTGCTGGTGGACAAAGCCATCAGCACGGTGAAGAAGAACTTGTTGGAAGGTGCGATCCTCGTGATCGTGATCCTGTTTCTATTCCTGGGCAATATTCGCGCGGCCATCATCACGGCGACCGTAATTCCCTTATCGATGCTGTTCACTTTCACGGGAATGGTGACCTACAAGGTAAGTGCCAATTTGATGAGCCTTGGGGCACTGGACTTCGGCATCATCATCGACGGTGCGGTTGTGATCGTCGAGAACTGCGTCCGTCGTCTCGCCCATGCGCAAGCGCAGTACGGCGGACCGTTGACGCGCTCGGAGCGATTCCACGAAGTATTCCTAGCCGCCAAGGAATCACGACGACCGCTCTTGTTCGGTCAGCTCATCATCATGGTGGTGTACTTGCCCATCTTCGCCCTTACCGGTGTTGAAGGAAAGATGTTTCACCCGATGGCATTCACTGTGGTCGCTGCGCTGCTAGGCGCAATGATTTTGTCGGTGACTTTCATCCCGGCTGCCGTCGCACTATTCATTGGCAACCGCGTTAACGAGAAAGAAAACTGGCTGATGGTGCAAGCCAAGCGCTGGTACGCCCCTTTGCTGGACCGCGTTATGGCGGCCAAAGCCGTGGTCTTGACCGCCGCCGTCGTGGCCGTGGTTCTGTGTGGTCTGATCGCGACCCGCATGGGCAGTGAGTTTGTACCCAACTTAAACGAAGGCGATTTCGCTATCCAGGCCCTGCGTATCCCTGGTACCAGCTTGTCACAGTCGGTGGTAATGCAACAGCAGCTCGAAGCGACGCTCAAAGCCAAGTTCCCTGAGATTGAACGTGTCTTTGCACGAACGGGAACGGCTGAGATCGCCTCTGACCCGATGCCACCGAATATCTCCGATGGTTACATCATGCTTAAACCGCAGTCGCAGTGGCCGGAACCACGCAAGTCACGCGACGAGTTGATTGCGGCAGTACAGGAAGTCGTTGGTAATATTCCGGGCAACAACTACGAATTCTCTCAGCCGATCCAAATGCGGTTTAATGAACTCATTTCAGGTGTCCGCAGTGATGTTGCTGTGAAGATATTCGGCGACGACATGGCCGTCTTGAATAAGACCGCTGAAGAAATTTCGTCAATGCTGCAGAAGATCCAGGGTGCGTCTGAGGTCAAAGTTGAACAGACCACTGGATTGCCGATGCTGACGGTGAATATTGATCGTCAGAAGGCCGCCCGCTATGGCCTGAACGTAGGCGACATCCAAGACACGGTGGCGACAGCCATCGGAGGGCGTGAGGCCGGGACGCTGTTTGAAGGCGACCGTCGATTCGACATTGTGGTTAGGCTGCCAGAATCCCTACGCAATGACTTGGAAGGCATGAAGCGTTTGCCGATTCCCTTGCCACGCGAAACGAGCGGCGCTGAAAGGCGAAGCAACTTCATCCCGTTGGCGAACGTGGCGAGCGTCGATTTGGCACTCGGCCCGAATCAAGTAAGCCGCGAAAACGGCAAGCGCCGCATCGTGGTGAGTGCCAACGTCCGTGGTCGAGACGTTGGTTCGTTTGTTGCGGATGCAGAGGCTGCACTAGTACAAATCAAGATCCCTCCGGGGTATTGGACGAGTTGGGGAGGTACCTTTGAAAACCTGCAATCAGCGACACAACGCTTGCAAATCGTTGTTCCCGTTTCTCTACTTCTCGTGTTCGGATTGCTGTTTGCGATGTTCGGCAACGCTAAGGATGGATTGCTAGTTTTTACCGGCATTCCATTTGCGTTGACGGGTGGCATTCTGGCGCTGTGGCTGCGCGACATTCCCATGTCGATTTCGGCGGCCGTAGGTTTCATCGCGTTGTCAGGCGTCGCCGTACTAAATGGCCTTGTGATGATTTCCTATATCCGCACCCTGCGAGAGGATGGCATGTCGTTGGATGCCGCCATCCATGATGGCTCGTTGACCCGTTTGCGTCCGGTACTGATGACAGCCTTGGTTGCATCTTTGGGCTTCATCCCGATGGCGATTGCCACCGGAACCGGTGCCGAAGTTCAGCGCCCCTTAGCCACTGTGGTGATTGGAGGCATTTTGTCTTCCACACTACTGACGCTACTCGTGCTTCCCATTCTTTATCGTCTGGCCCATCGGCCGGACGAGCGACTGGGGTACGTTTCTGCAAAACCGGCGCACACGTAACCTGCGGGAACGTCGCATAAAAACTGATCTCAACTAGCCAAGCACTGAATTTTATACCTGTACTTTGATAGACACTATTATAAAACTGATTGCTACTGCTTTTATTTTTAGAGCCTATCTCGTTAGGCTCTTATTGTTTAGTCGGTACAGCAAGAAATCCCAGTCTTTCTTAAACTTCTAAAGTTCCGTACCGCTGCAAAAAAGTCAGGAGGTTCTGAGACGAAACCGGGTTTGAGACGGTTTTCGGGGGTGGGTGGCCATGGGGTCGGTCAGGAGCCCATAGCAAAAAGCCCCGCATGGTGCGGGGCTCTGAGCTCCTAAAAACTCGTGTGAGCGAGTTGGAAGGATTTGTCTTGGCGGAGACGGAGGGATTCGAACCCTCGATACAGGTTTAAGCCCATATGCTTCCTTAGCAGGGAAGTGCCTTCGACCTCTCGGCCACGTCTCCACTTGCTGCCGAACCGGAAAAGTCCGGCTTGGCAAAGGGGGCAATCATATCTTTCCGCCCTGCTTTGGTCAATCAGCACAGGCAACTTTCTGGTGCACTGATGACCGGCAGGGCTGAGATCAGCCCTGCTCGAGGCCGAAGGCCTTGTGCAGCGCGCGCACCGCGAGTTCCATGTACTTCTCGTCGATCAGCACCGAAATCTTGATCTCGGACGTCGAGATCATCAGGATGTTGATGCCCTCTTCCGACAGCGTGCGGAACATCTGCGACGCGATGCCAACATGGCTGCGCATGCCGACGCCGACCACCGATACCTTGGAGACCTTGCCGTCGCCGGTGATGTTGGCGGCGCCCAGCTTTTCCTTCACTTCACCGCCGACCAGCTTCAGCGCCTTGTCGTAGTCGCCGCGCGGGACGGTGAAGGTGAAGTCGGTCTTGCCTTCGACCGACTGGTTCTGGATGATCATGTCGACTTCGATCTTCGCGTCGGCGACCGGGCCGAGGATCTGGTACGCGATGCCCGGCTTGTCGGGCACGCCCATCACGGTGATCTTGGCTTCGTCGCGGCTGAAGGCTATGCCGGTGATGGTGGCTTGTTCCATGTGGGTGTCTTCCTCAAACGAAATCAGGGTGCCGGAGTTGGCTTCTTCCTCCAGCGGCATCAGGGGGTCCGTCAGCGAGGACAGCACGCGGGTTGGCATGCGGTAGTTGCCGGCGAACTCGACCGAGCGGATCTGCAGCACTTTCGAGCCCAGCGACGCCATCTCGAGCATTTCCTCGAAGGTCACGGTCTTCAGGCGGCGCGCCTCCGACACGACGCGAGGGTCGGTGGTGTAGACACCGTCAACATCGGTGTAGATCAGGCATTCGGCCGCCTTCAGCGCGGCAGCGACTGCCACTGCCGAGGTGTCGGAACCGCCGCGGCCGAGGGTGGTGATGTTGCCATCGCCGTCGATGCCCTGGAAGCCGGTAATGATCACGATGCGGCCGGCGTCGAGGTCCTTGCGCACTTTGGCATCGTCGATCGACTGGATGCGCGCCTTGGTATACGCGTTGTCAGTGACGATCGGCACCTGCCAGCCGGTGTAGGACACGGCATCCTTGCCGATCGATTGCAGCGCAATCGCCAGCAGCGCAACCGATGCCTGCTCGCCGGTCGAGGCCAGCATGTCGAGCTCGCGCGGATCCGGCGTGCCGGTGATTTCCTTTGCCAGGCCGAGCAGCCGGTTGGTCTCGCCGGACATGGCGGACGGCACGACGACGATCTGGTGGCCGGCGTCATGCCATTTGGCGACGCGGCGGGCGACGTTTTTGATGCGCTCGGTCGAGCCCATCGAAGTGCCGCCGTATTTGTGAACTATCAAGGCCATGTTGGGACGGGTTTTTGTTTCGAAACAAACCCGCTATTTTACATGGTGCAACGCGGAAAGCCAACGAC
>JAIXTG010000392.1 GCA_027484285.1 Oxalobacteraceae bacterium
CATGAAACAAAGGAAAAGCAGGTCGACACCGCGATCGCCGCCATCGAGGCATTGACCACGGTATCGGGCAAGGTTGCCCGCATTCGCCTGGAGTCGCTGGGCTGACGCCCGAACCGCGAAGGCGGGGCCGGCGGAATCACATCAGTTGATTTTCGCAGCCACGCCCTTCAGCGAATCCGCGGTCTCCTTGACGATGGCCGAGAACATCGTGGAGGAAACTGTATAGCTTGCGACAAGGAACTGCAGCCTGAGCAACTCGACCGGGGATACGTCGCCGCCATCCGTGGCGGCGTTTATCTCCGTTCTCAACGAGTTTTCCATGGCCGCCATCTTCGGGCTCAATGCGCCATGGATTGCCCTCAGGCTGGTGTCGGCGGCCTGGTTCGTCGCTGGGGTGGCGGGGGTACCGCCGCCTGAATTGGGTGTTCCCATGAAGTTTCTCCGTGAAAGAGTTGAACTGAAGTGCCGGATCGTCAGGCAACTGCGTTGACTGCTCGCCCGGCCTCGAGCAACTGCAAAGTCGACTGCCCACTCTGAACCGCCTCCCTCGCCGCTGCCAGAGCCTTGAACTGCCCGGGCGATTGCAACTGGCGGCTGCTCGCGGCAAGCCTTTCTTCCAGTCGCGTCAATGCCTTGCGTATCTGCACTTCGAGCATCGAACTTTCCGCCGCGTTGCCGGCATGGGAGCCGCCGGGCAGATACTCTTCCAGCGAGGCGACCATCGCATCGGTCAGCGGCGGTGGCGTGCAGGATTCGCGTTTTCTCATCGGTAGTCTCCCGATAGACCAATTGTGTGTGGCTCAGCGAGGTATACGTATCCGTTGCCGGCCGTCGAAAATGATTTCCTTGTCACCGATCGATGACAGCGTGTGGCTGCCGGCCTCGCCACCCGGTCCAATGCGCTGGCCGCGGTCAGTGATCACGAACGGCATTTGCCCGCCGATGACGGTCTGCACATTCACTGGCAGCAGCCGCTTCAGCGGTACGATCGTCGCGCGGATCGGCAGCAGTTTGCCGAATTCGCTGCCGAATGAGGCGAGCAGCGCTTCCCAGCGGGGCAGCTCTTCGTCGCTCAGCGTGCCGCGAACGATGAATTCAGGTTGATCATCAATGACCTGCAGGCGTCGGCCGAGACCGGCAGCGGTGATTTTTTCCTGCAAAATACCCGGCAGGTCGGCAGCAAGGCGCATGCTTGCTTCAGTGCCGCGCAACTCCGGCACGCCCTTGCGCAGGGCTTCGAGGATCTCCTCGCGCACCGCAGGCGAGGAGACCGTGCCGCTCACGCTGGCGATGCCATTGACCACCTCATTCACCTTGAACAGCGCACGTGCCGGGTCCTGCAGCCCCTGCGCCGCCTTGCGCGCCATCGCCAGTAGCTGGCTATCGAGCACGAGGTGGACAGCGGGAGTGTTCGCGATCTTGCGGATCGCATCGCGCACCATCGCTTCCATCGTCTCATCAAGCACGAAGCCACGGACCTCGTGGTGGCCGCCCTTGCGCAGGGTGACCGTGATCTGGCGGCCAGGCGCGATCTCCTGCAGCCGCGCCCGAAGCTGGACGATGGCGGCCGGCTCTTGCTGGATGTCGGCGATCTCGTGCGTGGACTGTCCCAGCAGGCGGATCGCGCCAATGACGCCGGCGAGCGCGACCAGCAGCAGCACAGTCAGCGAGGCTGCTAGCATTCGCCTCGCGTGGCGGCGCTGCCGTTCATCTCCGGTGATTGCATGCGATTTAGTTAGAGCACCTGGTGGCGACTCATCCCCGAATATTTGTCCGTTGTCGTCCGCGTCTTCATCCGCATCTGCCATCAGTGGCCGCGTACCGGGACGCGGTATGACGGCCTCGAGGTCGGGCCATGGGGCGTCGATTTCATCTACCGCTATCCACACGCCACCCAGTTCGAACGGCATGCCCATTGCAAGCGGAAGCGCCTGCCCGATCGCTTTGCCTTCGGCATCGAGTACGCTGCCATCGAGGGGCTCGATCGTTGGCTGGTCTCCGTCGAACCGCAGGCGGGCATGCATGCCTGCCATTTTCGGGCCGGCGAGTATGACCGCACACTCGTCATCAGTACCCAGCAGATAATCACCCGGCGCAACTGTCAGCCGACTGCCTGATTGTGGGCCGTACAGCACGCGCAGCTCCAGCTGCGGAAGCACGCTTTCGATATGCGGTTCGATTTTCATGCCAGTCTCGGGTGAACTTTGCGTGATGGACGGCTACAATCCAAAGGTCGATGATTTCTATGGCCGATCATGACCTTACAAACCGAGTCCCGAGGAAATGCCTTCATCGTTCGTCCGAATGGCGTGCTGAGCATTGACATGGCCAACGAGATGGATGGACTGCTGGAAGAGGCGATGGACGATGGCCTGCACCGCGTCATTTTCGATTTCAGCGAGCTGACGCGGATATCCAGCGATGGCCTGCGCGTGATCCTGAAGTCGCTTCGACGGCTCCGTGATCTGGGCGGTACCGCGGTACTCACCGGCGTCGGCGAACAAGTGCGCAGCGTACTGACTGTCGGTGGCTTCTTCGCACTGATGGACGAATTTGGCTCGATCGAGTCTGCGGTCGGCCAATCGCCGGCTGTCGGCGACGAGGCCTGAACGATTGCGCTTGCGGGCGCTTCCGGCGGTATCCATTTCATAGCTCGACCCTCGCCAGCGGCTGGATGTTCACCTCGGGCGTCAGCTCCTGGTAAGACAGCACAGGCAGCTCATA
>JAIXTG010000306.1 GCA_027484285.1 Oxalobacteraceae bacterium
GAAGACCCGATGCAGAACCTGTACGGTCGCGAGCCGGTTCCGCTGCCGGGCTGGGTCACGCTGCGCGCCGATGGCAACTTCCGCAGCCCGCGCCAGATCGTCGAGCTGCTGCGCGCGCTGTCGCCGCAGGGTACGGCCGTCGAGGCCATGAGCCCCTTTCCGGGCGCCGACATCGATGTGCTCAGTTATCCTGCCGGCGATGCGGCGCAAATGCATGCGCAGACACGGCAGGCGATCACACGCTGCCTCGGTGCCGGCTTCACGCGCGCCGACATGGCGATCGTCAGCTTCCGCGGGCGCGAGAATTCGGCGCTGCTGAATCTCGACACGCTCGGGCACCATACGCTGAAATCTTTCGCAGGCACCTACGACCTGTTCGGCAATCCTGAATTCCGCGACGGCGAATTGCTGGCCGAATCGGTGTACCGATTCAAGGGACAGTCGGCGCCGGCGGTGATCTTCACCGAGATCGATTTCGACACGCTCGACGACCGGAGCTTTCGCAAGCTGTTCGTCGGCATGACTCGGGCGCGCCTGAAACTGGTGCTCGTGATGTCCGAGCAGGCGGCGCAATTTCTGCTCGATAAGCTGCCCTGACCTAGTAGCGCGGCCCGTCACCCTGCTGACCGCGGCCGGTCGACGGGGCGCACCCTGGCTACCTGAAAAACTCGCGTCACTCCGTCATCAGTGGGTCCCTTCCACCGCCCGCTCCTCCCTATCGCTGCTGCCCCACAGCGCCGGATCACATGCATCGGTCATGCAGGGTCTCGGGCGGCGTTGCCTCCGTTTGGCGTAAAGCCGCAGAACAGGAGCGCGGAGTACGCCACGGTGCGCTCAAGCTTTGCCGGAACCAAAAAGACCGGTTTTCCACGAACTGCCGTAGTTCATCCGCCCGAAATCAGCAGAGGCAACGTCGAAATGAGTACCGCAAGGTGGAGCGGTTGGTGTCAAGGCGGGGGTCTCGCTGAGAGTACGAACCATGCGGGATACGCCCCCGGTGCGTCCGGCAGTATTGCGACAGAGCCTTCCGCTCAACAAATACGATCATGGACATCAAATCTATTTTCAAGCCTCGCACCACGTTACCCGGCTCGCTTCCCTACGATTCCAAAGTAGCCGATGCCTGCATCAAGGGATTCATGAAAACCTGCGAGGAAAAAAGGCTCTTGCCGAGTCCGCAGAAAAAACTTGAATTTGCCAAATTCCTCGCGGATATCAGGAAAGAGGTTTTGCCGGAAAACTACCTCGTTGCGACATTCGGTGCCGACATCGCGGAGAAGTTAACCAAAGCCCTGAAATTTCAATCAGACAAACTCGCCAACGATGACGACCGATTCGATTTCCGCGTCGATCTGAAGGCAGGGTTGATGAGGCACGCATTGGGAGATTCCGAAGGCAGGGCGCTGTTTTTTTCCATTCAGGGCTGGAAAGCTCCTGCCGAGCAAATCGAGATATTGGACAACAAGATCAGAGCACTGAGCCCGGATAACCGCCGCATCAGTTCTTCGCCAAGCCTTCTCCAACGGCACAATGCCATGCTGCAAGCCTCGCAACAGGTGGAACTTTTCGCGTTGTGGCCGTCATCCGCGACCCATCAGGGAAGCGCTCTGCTGCGACACCACGAGCAGGATCAGAGCGAGGACTCCTGGGCAGCAATCGATGCTCGTTCAAGCGTCTCATCCATTCAGGACGATGAGCTGACCGAGGCGCAGTTCACCGAGCCGGCGCTCAATGCTTCATCACACATGCGGACAACCACGACCGCCTCGTTCCTCGGTCATCGTCCGCAGGACACTATGACCCTGCCCATGGCGAGCGCACTCCTGGGAGACTCGGCAAGCTTGTCAGGAGCAGGCAACGGCAACGAGAAAGGCTGACGCGCTCTTCTCGCGGCCACTCGTCCGCGGACTCTGGCAATGACGCCTCGCCATGCGGGGCGTTTTTTTTTGCAGTTAAAATTCTGGTCACAACGACAACCTGCTCGGAGACCAGCATGAGCTTCGCCCCGACCCGCCCCTCCCGTCGCACTTTTCTCAAACAATCGGCCGCGCTCGGCGGCGCCTTTGTGCTCGGCATACAAGGCCAGGCGGCTGCGGCCGCTAGCGCCGCCGGCCCCGAGGTCACGCACTGGGTCGTTATCGAGCCCGACGACACCGTAATCATCCGCATCGCCCGCTCCGAACTCGGCCAGGGCACGTTCACCGGCCTTGCCCAGTTGGTGGCCGAGGAACTCGGCTGCGACTGGAGCAAGGTGCGTCCTGAATATGCGGATGTAAACGAGCACATGCGCCGCAAGAAAGTCTGGAAAGACATGTCGACCGGCGGCAGCCGCGGGATTCGCGATTCGCATGAGTACGTCCGCAAGGGCGGCGCCGCAGCGCGGGAAATGCTGGTCGCCGCCGCTGCGCAGCAGTGGCAGGTGCCGGCATCCGAATGCCGCGCGGAAAACAGCGTGGTCACCCATCCGTCGGGCAAGAGCGCACGTTACGGCGAACTGGCGGCGCTGGCATCGACGATGCCGGTGCCGGAGAACCCGTCGCTGAAAGATCCGAAAGACTGGAAGCTGATCGGCACCTCGCCGGCCCGCTTCGACATCCCGGCCAAGGTCAACGGCTCGCTGATCTATGCGTCCGACGTCCGCCTGCCCGGCATGCTGCACGCCTCCGTCCTGCAGAGCCCGGTGTTCGGCGGATTCATCAAGCGGCATGACGACAGCGCAGCGCGCGCGATGCCGGGCGTGAAGCAGGTGGTTGTTGCAGAAGACTGGATCGCGGTGGTGGCGTCCGGATGGTGGCAGGCCAACCAGGCGCTGAAGGCGGTCAAAGTCGAGTGGGAAAACGGCAGCAAGGGCAACATATCGAGCGAGTCGATCATGGCCTACCTGCGCGAGGGCCTGGAAGTCAGCAACGCGCCGGTGGCGCGCAAGGACGGCGATGCCGCGCAGGCGCTCGCTTCCGCCCACCGGGTACTGGAGGCCGAGTACACCACCGGCTTCATGAACCACGCAACGATGGAGCCGCAGAACGCCACCGCGCTCTACACGCCTGACAAACTCGAAGTCTGGGTCGGCACGCAGAACGGAGAAACCTCGATCGCCGCCGCAGCCGAAGTTTCCGGCCTGCCGCTCGACAAAGTCTACGTCCACAAAATGCATGCCGGCGGCGGCTTCGGCCGGCGCGGCCCGCACCAGGATTACACCAAGCAGGCGGTGAAGATCGCCATGGCCATGCCCGGCACGCCGGTGCGGCTGCAATGGTCGCGCGAGGAAGACATGCGC
This sequence comes from Oxalobacteraceae bacterium, assembly GCA_027484285.1. Classification (GTDB taxonomy): domain Bacteria; phylum Pseudomonadota; class Gammaproteobacteria; order Burkholderiales; family Burkholderiaceae_D; genus Pernthalerella. Next base: position 3,278 of record JAIXTG010000306.1, read on the forward strand.
CAGGGCCGCTACCGGCCGGTATCGCTGGTGAAGCTGCGCGGCGCGCTGGACAAGGACGGCAACTGGACCGGCTGGCATGTGAAGCAGTCAGACCAGTCGATCGCGGTGACTGTCTACCCGCAGTTCGTGAAGGACGGCGTCGACCAGATCAATACCCGGGTATTCCGCGACAACCCGTATGCCGTTCCGAATTTCACCAACGAATACGTGATGCGCGAGCTGCATGTGCCGCCCGGCTTCTGGCGTGCGGTTGCGCACACCAACAACCCGTTCTATCGCGAATGCTTCATCGACGAGCTCGCGCATGCGGCCGGCAAGGATCCGCTGCAATTCCGTCGCCCGCTGCTCAAGGGCACCAAGGATCTGGCAGTGCTGGATGCGGTGGCGAAGGCGATCGGCTGGGAAAAGCCGGCACCGAAGGGCGTGCACCGTGGTATCGCGGTGGCCGATTCCTACGGCAGCTACACTGCGGCGGCGGTTGAACTGTCGGTGACCAACGGCAGCGAAATCGACGTGCGGCGGGTCGCGGTCGCAATCGACTGCGGTCATGTGGTGCACCCGGATGCGGTCAAGGCCCAGATCGAGGGCGGCGTGCTGTGGGGCCTGTCGGCCATCATGGCCGAAGAGATCACCATCGCCAACGGTGCGGTCAGGCAGGGAAATTTCAACGACTATCCGCTGGCGCGGATCAATGTGAAGCCCGAGATCATTCCGGTGCTGGTACCGAGCGGCGGCTTCTGGGGCGGCGTGGGCGAGCCGCCGATCGGCGGCGTGATACCGGCGATGGCGAATGCGCTGTTCTTCGCGACCGGCAAGCGCATCCGCTCGCTGCCGCTGAAGCACCACGGCTTCCGCTACAAGGCCTGAAAAATCCGGTCGGCTGCCGCATCCCCGCCCCGGGGACGCGGCACCGAACAACAGGCCGTTATCAGAAGCGGTAGTTCCACTGGACCGACAGCAGGTCGGCCGAGTTGTTGCGCCAGACACCGGAGATCGTCTGCACCGTCGCACCTGCCCCGTTGCGCACCGCGCGCGCAGTGGACGCATTGTCGAAGAAGATGTGCGCATAGCCAAAATCGACCGACTGGCGTTCGTCGATCTTGTACTTTGCGCCGAAGGCCAGCCAGAGGCGGTCCGAATCCGGCAGCGTCATCGTGCGATCGGCAGCCGACTTCACTGGCGACTGGTCCCAGGCCGTGCCGACCCGCAGCTTCCACTGGTCGTTGTACTGGTAGTTCGCGCCGAGGCCGACACGCCAGGTGTCCTGGAAGTTGTAGCTCAGCGAATTCAGCGTGGTGCCGGTCGCGCTGTCGACCACGTTCAGGGACTTGATCACGCTCCAGCCGGTCCAGGTCAGGTCTGCCAGCAGTTCCACCTTGTCGCTCAGCTGGTGCGCCAGCGCCAGCGAACTCGACGCCGGTGTCGTCAGGCGCGCGTTGACCTGATTGTCGACGGCCGGGGTCAGGTTGCTGTTGAGATCGCCGTCGAGCCTGAATTTCAGTTGCGAGCGATAGGTCAGCGCCAGCCGCGTCTGCGGCTGCAGCTGCCAGAGGACGCCGGCGTTGTAGCCGACAGCCGCGTCATCGCCCTTGACGGTGACATTGTTGTTGGCCAGCGGGCTGGGGAGCGGCGATCCCTGGCGGAACTCGGTTTCATTCTTCGCGTAATTGAGTCCGAAGCCGACCGACAGCTGCTCGTTTACCTTGAAGGCGACCGACGGGTTGACGTTGATCTGCCGGATCTCCGCGAAATAACCGGAGTAGCGGCCGATGAAATCGAAGCCGTAGTCGGTCTTGTTGCCGAAGGTCGGCGATACGCCGATGCCGAGACGGGTGGTCGGATTGAGCGCGTACGACCAGTAGAAGGCCGGGATCAGCGACAGCCCGCCGGCATCTTTTCCATTGGATGCCGACGGGGCAGGCAGCGCGCCCGAGGTGCTTCCGTCACGGAACTCCACCGTGCGGTTCAGCAGCGTGCCGGCCACCGACAGGCTGTGCCCTTCCGGCAGCCGGGTCATGCCGGCCGGATTGAAGAAGATGGTGCCCGCGTCTTCGGCAGTGGCCGCCGCACCCGCGAACGCATTGCCGTTGCCCGAGCCGGTCTGGTTCTGCAACTGGAAACCGGCCGCTGTCGCATTGCCGGCCAGCCCTGCCCCCATCGCAGCCGCCATGACTGCAAGCCTGAACTGCTGTCTCATTCGTCGCCTCCTGTGATTGTCATTGTCCGGATGCCCTGAACAAATTGCTTTCAGGAAACCCTTCCCCCAATGCTAAACCATCAAAATGCGACCGTGTTTTTCGCTCAGGCCTGCTCCCTTACAGCCTGACCATCACGTGCCGCGCTACCGTGTAATCCTCGAGGGCATACATCGACATGTCCTTGCCATAACCGGAGGCTTTCACCCCGCCGTGCGGCATCTCGTTGACCAGCATGAAATGGGTGTTTACCCAGGTGCAGCCGTACTGCAACTGGCGCGCCATATTCATCGCCTTGGACACATTGGTCGACCAGACTGACGAGGCCAGCCCGTATTCCGAATCGTTCGCCCAGTGCACTACCTGTTCCTCGTCAGTGAAGCGGGTGACCGATACCACCGGGCCGAACACCTCGCGCTGCACGATCTCGTCTTCCTGCCGTGCGCCGGCAATCACCGTCGGCTCGTAGAAAAAGCCATTGCCGGCACGCACCCGGCCGCCGGTGGTCACCTCGATGTGGCTTGCCATCTGCGCGCGCTCGACGAAGCTGGCCACCCGGTTGCGCTGCCGGTCCGAGATCAGCGGGCCCACTTCCACCTCCGGCTCGTCCTGGGTGCCCATGCGGATCGATGCGACCGCGGACGACAGGTCCGCCACCAGCCGGTCGTAGACTTTCGCGCCCGCGTAGATGCGGCAGGCCGCGGTGCAGTCCTGACCCGCGTTGTAGTAGCCGAAGGTCCTGACGCCCTCCACCACTGCGGCGATGTCGGCGTCGTCAAGCACGATCACCGGCGCCTTGCCTCCGAGTTCGAGGTGGGTTCGCTTGAGGCCGGCCGAAGCGGCCTGCAGGATCTTGCGACCGGTCGCCACATCGCCGGTGAGCGACACCATGCGCACCTGCGGATGCTCGACCAGCGGCTGGCCGACGCTGGGTCCCTTGCCGCAGATGACGTTCAGCACGCCGCGCGGCAGGATGTCGGCGGCCAGTTTTGCGAAGAACAATGCCGTCAGCGGCGTCTGCTCGCTCGGCTTGAGCACCACCGTATTGCCTGCAGCAATCGCCGGCGCGGTTTTCCACGCGGCCATCATCATCGGGTAATTCCACGGTGCGATCGACCCGACCACGCCGATCGGGTCGCGCCGGATCATGCTGGTGTGTCCGGGCAGGTACTCGCCGGCCGCGGTGCCGGTCATGCAGCGCGCGGCGCCGGCGAAATATCGGAAACAGTCGGCAATCGCGGGGATTTCATCGCCCAGCGCGCGCGCGTACGGCTTGCCGCAATTCAGCGACTCCAGGCGGGCGAAGGTGTCGGCATGGGCTTCGATGGCATCGGCCAGTTTCAGCAGCAGCCCGGCACGCTCGGCCGGCGTGGTCTGGGACCACTGGTCGAATGCGCGGCTGGCGGCCATCACGGCGCGCGACACCTGTTCCGGCGACGCCTCGGGCACGTCGCACAGGTGTTCGCCGGTCGCAGGATTGATGACCGCTTCGATCGGCCCTTCGCCGCGCACGGCCTGATTGTCGATCAGCAGATCGGTGGTGAAGGCGATGGCAGGTTCAGCAGGTTTTCCCATGGTCGGCTCTCCTCGTTAGATGGGGTTGGTGCTACCGGCGTTCCTCGGTTCCCTGTGTCAGCCAGTAGGCGGCCACGATCGGGACAAACGTCAGCGCGATGATGAACACCGCAACCACGTTCGTGACCGGTCGCTGGCGCGGACGGATCAGTTCCTGCAGCATCCAGATCGGCAGCGTGGTCTGCTGGCCGGCGGTAAAGGTGGTGACAATGACTTCATCGAAACTGAGCGCAAACGCCAGCAGTGCGCCGGCCAGCAGGGCCGAACCCAGTTGCGGCAGCAACACATGGAAGAAGGTCTGGAAGGCATTCGCACCAAGGTCCATCGAGGCCTCGACCAGCGACGGACTGATCCGCCGCAAGCGTGCAACCGCATTGTTGTAGACCACGACGACGCAAAACGTCGCATGCCCGACCACGATGGTCCAGAAACTGAAGGGAATGTCCGCCGCGTGATAGGCCGAGCGCAGCGCAATGCCGGTGACCACGCCGGGCAGCGCGATCGGCAGGATCAGCAGCAGCGAGACCGCATCGCGGCCGAAGAAATCGAAGCGCGCCAGCGCACCGGCCGCCAGCGTGCCCAGCACCAGCGCGATACCGGTCGACCACAGCGCCACCTGCACCGACAGCGTGACCGCCGCCCATACATCCTCGCGCGCCAGCGCGACCGCGAACCACTCGGTGGTCAGGCCGGGCGGCGGGAACACATAGGTCTTGTCCTCGCTGCTGAACGCGTACAGGATGATCAGTGCCAGCGGCACATGCAGGAACAGCACGCCGGCCAGCGTCGCCAGCCTCAGCCCGATCGATGCGCGCGGCGCGCCGGCGGTTTCAGAGCGCATCGAAGGCCCCTTTCCGCCGTGCCAGCCACAGGTAGAGCGCAATCACCACGATCGGCACCAGCGAGAATGCCGCTGCAAACGGCAGGTTGCCTGCCAGGCCCTGCTGCCGGTACACCACCTGCCCGATGTACTGGGTGGAATTGCCGATCACCTGCGGAATGATGTAATCGCCCAGCGTCAGCGAAAATGAAAAAATCGAGCCGGCCGCAATGCCGGGCATGGCCAGCGGCAGGATGACCGCACGCAAGGTCTGGCCGGCACTGGCACCGAGATCGGACGACGCTTCCAGCACCGATGCCGGTATGCGCTCGATCGCCGCCTGGATCGGCAGGATCACGAAGGGCAGCCACATGTAGACGAACACAATGAAGGTGCCAAGGGGCGAGAAGCTCAGCGAGTTGCCCTCGATGAGCGGCACCGACAGCAGCGCATCGAGCAGCCATTCGAGCCGCAGCTGCTGCACTGTCCAGGACACCACGCCCTCTTTCGCCAGCAGCAGCTTCCATGCATACAGGCGCACCAGGTAGCTCGACCACAGCGGCAGCATGACGGCGATGTACAGCAGGGCCTTCTGCGTGCCGCGCGCATAGCGCGCCATGTAGTAGGCCACAGGGAAAGCAAGCACGATGCTGGTCAGCGTGACCAGCGTGGCCATCGCGACGCTGCGCATGACGACGTCGATATTCGCCGGTTCGAGCAGCGCGATGAAATTCTGCAGCCCCACCTCGCGCACCACCACGCCGGAGAAATCATCGAGCCGGAACAGGCTCTGGGCCAGCAGCGCAAATAGCGACCCGAGGTAAATCACCCCGAACCAGAGCATCGGCGGGATCAGCAGCAGGCCCAGCAGCATGCCGCGCCGCCGGAACAGCATGGCCGAGACCCGGTCTGCCAGCGTGGGCACCGGCAGAAACGCGGCAGAAGCGGCTGCGGGGCTGGGCATCATGCTCAGGCGGCCTCGTCAAGCGGATGCAGTGCCGCGTCGTCCCACCATAAATGCACGGGCTCGCCGACCGCCGGGCGTGCCGCATCGAGGCCCAGGTCGACCAGCAAGTCGCTTGCGCCGGGTCGTGCGACGGCCATCCGCCAGAACGCGCCGAAGTACTGCACCGAAGCGACCGTGCCGCTGGCACGCGACCCCTCGGCCGGGCCGACGCGGATGCGCTCCGGACGGATCACGGCCGCCGGCCGGCCGCTCAGGCGGTTGGCCTCATCGCCCGAGAGCACATTGGCCGCACCGAGAAACTGGGCAACGAAGCGGGTGCGCGGCCGCTCATAGAGTTCGCCCGGCGCGGCCACCTGCTCGAGCCGGCCGCGGTTGAAGACACCGATGCGGTCACTCATCGACAGCGCCTCGTGCTGGTCATGCGTGACCAGCACGAAGGTAATGCCGAGGCGGCGCTGCAATTCCTTCAGTTCGCCCTGCATCTGCTCGCGCAGTTTCAGGTCGAGTGCGCCGAGCGGCTCGTCGAGCAGCAGCACCCGCGGCTCGCTGATCAGCGCGCGTGCCAGTGCCACCCGCTGCCGTTGTCCGCCGGACAGCTGCGCGGGCTTGCGGTCGCCGATCTCCGGCAGCCGCACCATCTCCAGCAGTTCCTGTGCGCGTCGCTCGCGCTGGCTGCGGTCCACACCCCGCACCCTGAGCGAATACGCGACGTTCTCCACCACGCTCATGTGCGGGAACAGCGCATAGTCCTGGAACACCGTGGTCACCGGGCGCAGGTAAGGCGGACGGTCGCCGACCTCCTCCCCGTGGATGCGTATCTGCCCGGCGGTCGGCGCGGTAAAGCCGCCGATCATGCGCAGGCAGGTGGTCTTGCCGGAGCCGGACGGGCCCAGCAGAGTGAAGAATTCGCCCGGTTCGATGTCGATGCTCACGTCGTCGACGGCCGTCACCGACCGTTTGCCCGACGAGAAGACACAAGACACGCGTTCGAGGCTGACAGCGTGCGTCATCCGTGATGCTCCGTGAACCGCCGCGCCGGTGCGCGGCGGCCGTTCAGTCAATCACTCGGACGCCAATCAGCGACCGCCCAGGATGGCGATGTAGTCAGAGGCCCACTTGTGATACGGGACGCACTGGTTGTTCTGGCTCTTGCACTGGGTGACCGGCGTACGCCAGAACGAGATCCTGTCGAAGTCGTTGTAACCCTGGCGTGCGCAGCCATCGTCGCCCAGCAGCTTGTTGCCCTTGCAGGCCGCAGGAACCGCAGGCACCGAGCCGAACCAGGCCGACAGGTCGCCCTGCAGTTTCGGGTTCAGCGAGTGCTCGAGCCACATGTAGGCACAGTTCGGGTTCTTCGCCTCGACATGCATCATGGTGCTGTCAGCCCAGCCGGTTGCGCCTTCCACCGGCACCACCGTGGCGACCGGCGCCTTCTTCGATGCGAGGATGTTGGACTGGAACTGCCAGGAACTGGAGGCGACCACGCCCTCATTGGTGAAGTCGTCGATCTGCACGAACGCATCGTGCCAGTACTTGCCGACCAGCTTGCGCTGCTTGCGCAGCAGGTCGAGCGCTGCCTTGTACTGGGTTTCGTTCAGTTCGTACGGATCCTTGATGCCGAGCGACGGATCCTTCTTCTTCAGGTAAAGCGCGGCGTCGGCAATATAGATCGGGCCGTCAAAGGCCTGCACGCGGCCCTTGTTGCTCTTGCCGTCGGGGAGCGTCTGCTCTTCAAACACGACCGACCAGCTGTCGGGCTTCTTGTTGCCGAACACCTTGGTGTTGTACATCAGGACGTTCCAGCCCCACTGGTACGGCACGCCATAGTGTGTGTTGTTCTCGAAATGCCAGGGCGCCTTCTGCAGGCGCGGGTCGATGTTCTTGTAGCTCGGAATCAGGTTGACATTGATCGGCTGCACGCGCTTGCCGCGGATCAGGCGGGTGGAGGCATCACCACTGGCGGTCACCAGATCGAAGCCGCCCTCGTTCATCAGCGCCACCATTTCGTCCGATGTGCCGGCGGTCTTAACATTAACTTTGCAGCCCGTCTTCTTTTCGAAGTCGGTGACCCAGTCGAAGTTCTTGTCGGTCGCACCACGCTCGATGTAGCCGGGCCACGCGACGATATCCACCTTCCCCTCGCCCTTGCCGATCTTCTGCATCGGGGCCTGCGCGAAGGTCGCGCCGGTGAATGCCGTGAGGGTCAATGCTGCTGCCAGCTTCATGCTCTTCATGGTGATCTCTCCTGTTGAACGGTAACGGTGAGTTGCCTGACTTCGGTCGGTTGCGTCCTCCACAGCTCGCCGGTGGGCGTGCGCGCTCAGCGAACATATTCCTTGACCTCAATAACTGGAAAGTTCAATATTTAAACGGCTAGCATTCTATTTTTTAGATAGGTTTGAATCAGCTTTCTTTTTAGCTATTGACCCTACGGAGTTCAGGCAGGAGGCGGTGAAGCATGCACAAGCATTTCACGCTGAAGCAGTTCCGGTATTTCCTGGCGGTATCGGAATCCGGCTCGATCGCCGCCGCTGCGCGCATAGTCAATATTGCCCAATCGGCACTGACCAAAAGCATCCAGGAACTCGAAGGCACGCTCGGCGTGCCGCTGTTCGATCGTTCGCCGCGCGGCATGGTGCTGACCCAGGCCGGCTATCGCTTCGAGGCGAGCGCACGCAAGGTGATTGCGGCGGTCGCACAGGCGGGCGCCGTCAAGCATGAAGACCGGCAGGAGCTGACCGGGTCGCTGACCGTCGGGGTCACCAGCCTGATGGCCGGCTACGGGCTGTCCGACCTGCTGTCCCGCTTCCAGCGCGCGCATCCCGAAGTACGGGTCCA
>JAIXTG010000210.1 GCA_027484285.1 Oxalobacteraceae bacterium
GAAGACCGGCAGGAGCTGACCGGGTCGCTGACCGTCGGGGTCACCAGCCTGATGGCCGGCTACGGGCTGTCCGACCTGCTGTCCCGCTTCCAGCGCGCGCATCCCGAAGTACGGGTCCATATCCTCGAGGACTCACCGCCCTTTCTTGAACATTTGCTGGTGAATGGCGAAGTCGACCTGGCGATCATGGTCGTGAATGCCCTCGGTGATCCGCAGGCGCTTGACGTGGAAACGCTGTCGAGTTCCCCCAACCGGGTCTGGCTGTCGCCCAGCCACCCGCTGGCCGAGCGCAGTGAACTGACGCTGGCCGACTGCGCGTCGGCGCCGCTGATCGTGCTGGAAGCCGACCGCATCGAGGACATGCAGCGCGCGGTCTGGCGGCGGCACGGCCTGACGCCGGACGTGCGCCTGCGTACCAGTTCGCTGGAGGCCGTGCGCTCGCTGGTGGGCGTCGGCGCCGGCATTTCCATCCTGCCGGATTTCCTCTACCGACCGTGGACACTGGACGCCGAGCGGATCGAGGTACGGCGGCTGCGCGATTCGATCCCGGCCACCGATGTCGGGCTGGTGACCCGGCGCGACCTGCGACGGCGCGAGGTCGTAGAGCAGTTCATGCAGCTGGCGGAGGCTTCCGCCAGCATGCGTCGCTAGCCGCAGCTCGGCTGGTCAGGCTGTGTGCCAGCTGCGTATCCAGTCGGTAGTGTCGTTCAGTGCGCGCTCGAACCGCTGCAGCAACTGGTCGATCTCCTGCTCGCTGATGACCAGCGGCGGCGAGAAAGCGACGATGTCGCCGGCCATGGTGCGCAGGATCAGCCCGTGTTCCTGCGCGCGCCGCACCAGATAGGCGCCGACCCCGCGCTCCGGCGGGAAAGGCTGGCGCGCAGCCGGATCGGCGGCCAGCTCGACGGCGGCGATCAGTCCCATGCCGCGGACGTCACCCACGAACGGATGGCCGGCATGCTTGCGCAGTCCCTCCTGCAGGCGAGGCGCAACCTGCCGCACATGCCCGACCACATCATCTTCCTCGTAGATGCGCAGCGCCTCGAGCGCCACCGCACAGGCGACCGGATGGCCGCCGTAGGTATAGCCGTGGCCGAACACGCCGACCTCGGCGCTGGCATCGGCCACTGCCTGGTACACCCGGTCGCTCACATACAGCGCCGACATCGGCACATAGGCCCCGGTCAGCATTTTCGCGACCGTGATGAAATCCGGCTTCAGTCCGTAGACCTCGCAGCCGAAGCGCTGGCCGAGGCGGCCAAAGCCGGACACCACTTCATCGGCAATCAGCAGGATGTCGTATTTGCGCAGGATCGGCTGCACCAGGTCGAAATAGCGCGCCGGCGGGATGATCACGCCACCGGCGCCCTGCACCGGCTCGGCGATGAATGCGCCGATAGTGTCCGGGCCCTCGCGCAGGATGGTGTCCTCCAGCTCGCGAGCGAGCCGCTCGGCAAAGGCATCCGGCGTTTCGCCGGGCAGAGCAAACTGGTAAGGGTGCGGGCAGCTGACACGCACCACGTCCGGCATCGGCAGGTCAAAATGCCGATGCATGGTCGGTATGCCTGACAGCGCTGCCGCAGCCAGCGTGACGCCGTGATAGCCCTTGTTGCGGGCAATGATTTTTTTCTTGTGCGGCTTGCCGATCGCGTTGTGGTAGTAGCGGACCAGTTTGAAGGCTGTGTCATTCGACTCGGAGCCCGAGTTCGCAAACAGCACGCGCGCCATCGGCACCGGCGACCACGCCATCATCTTTTCGACCAGCTCGGTCACCGGTCCCGAGACCTTGCCGGAAAAGGTGTGATAGTAGGGCAGCACCTGCATCTGCCGGTGGGCCGCGTCGACCAGCCGCTGTTCCGAGAAACCGAGGGAGGCACACCAGAGTCCCGCCATGCCCTCGATGTATTCCTTGCCGCGCTCGTCGGTGACATGCACGCCGCGCCCGCCGACGATCACTAGCGCACCGTCGCGCTCGACCTGACGAGGATTGGTGTACGGATGAAAATGAAACCGGGCATCAAGGTCGGCAGCGCGCGTCAGTGTCATGGTGGCAGCTCTCGGATGAAGTTTAGGGATCACCGGACATCGGGCCCATTGTATTGCAACCCAAGAACGCGGGCGACTACCGCCCACCGCCCGTCATTCGGCCCGGCAAGGCCATGCCGAACAGCGGCAACGCACTTTGGCTACAATCCCTCCATTCCGTCACCCTGTTTCTCATCATGGCCATCAATGTCCTCGGCACACCGCTGCAGCCCTGCTCCACCGACCCGATGACCGGCTATTTCCGGGACGGCTGCTGCAATACTGACGAAACCGATCGCGGCTCGCATGTCATCTGCGCGGAAGTCACCAAGGAGTTTCTCGAATTTTCCCGCCAGCGCGGCAACGATCTCAGCACCCCGCGTCCGGAATTCCGCTTTCCCGGACTGGTACCGGGCAATCGCTGGTGCCTGTGCGCGCTGCGCTGGAAAGAAGCCTTCGATGCCGGCATGGCGCCCTACGTGGTTCTCGAATCGACGCATGTGAATGCGCTGAAATACGTCGACATACGGCAGTTGATGGAATACCGGCTGCCGGCCTGACGCGCGCCCATGCTGATCAACTGCATCGCCTACGAAAACGGACAGCGGCTGGCGCAACTGGCGCCTCCCGACATCAGCGACTATCTCGGCCGTCCGGGCGGCTTCGTCTGGGTCGCCCTCAAGGATGCCGGCGAAGGCGAACTGGCACTCATGCAGGAGGAGTTTTCCCTGCACCCGCTGGCGGTCGAGGATGCCCGCCACGGGCATCAGCGCCCCAAGCTCGAAGAGTACGGCGATACCCTGTTCTGCGTCGCCCAGCTGCTGGAACTGGACGGCGACGAGATCAGGGTCGGCGAGCTCGACATTTTCGTCCACCCCGATTTCGTGCTGTCGGCAAGGGCACGCAGCCATGTCGATTTCAGCGGCGTGCGCGAGCGCTGCGAGCGGGAGCCGGAGATGCTGCGCCAGGGGGCCGGCTTCGTGTTCTACGCCTTGCTCGACCATGTGGTCGACGGCTACTTCCCGATGCTCGAGCACCTCGAGACCGAACTCGAACGGATTGAATCCACCATCTTCGAAAAGGCCAGCGCCCGCCGCAATATCGAGCGGCTGTATGCGCTCAAGCGGCAAACCATGGTGGTGCGGCATGCGACATTGCCGATGCTGGAATTCATGGGCAAGCTGCACGGCGGCCGCGTACCGCCGGTCTGCCAGCAGGTGCAGGAATACTTTCGCGACGTTAGCGACCACCTGAACCGCATAGCGACGCGCGTCGAGGGCATGCGCGAAGCCATCTCCACCGCAATTCAGGTCAACCTCGCTATGGTCGGCATCGAGGAATCCGAAATCACCAAAAAGCTGGCTGCCTGGGCATCGATTTTTGCAGCCTCCACTGCCCTCGCAGGCATCTGGGGGATGAACTTCGAGGTCATGCCGGAGCTGCAATGGCGCTGGGGTTATCCGCTGGCCCTTGGCATCATCGCCACCGTATCGGTGCTCCTGTTCCGCCGCTTCCGGCGCGCAGGATGGCTGTAGCCCCGGGGACTTTGCTGAACGCAGCCTCCGCCGGACGCTGACACGCCAATCTGCGTCAAATTTCCTCCAGTAAACTTTTTTCTGTGATACGTTCCATACCGATGTGCGCAGGGGCTAGCCTGCCGCATTGTTCAGCGCCGTCAGTATCCGCAGCACCTCCGCAAAAAATGCCGCAAGAGCACAGGGAGCACGCGATGCGTCCGTCATCGTTGAGGAAATGGGTCGAGCCTTCCACACTGGCACGCCTGTGGGCGTTATCTCTCGGCGGCTTGCTGCTGGTGTGGGGGACCGTTGCAACGCAGATCAGCAGCGAAGAATCGAAGTCGCTGCAAAGCGGACCGGAAGTCAGCCACACGCTGGCCAGAGCCTATGCAAGGCAGCTGGAAGACCTGATCGACCAGAGCGACCAATTGCTGCTGTCACTGAGTTATCTTGCACAGCATGAGGCTTCTGCCGACGAACTCGACCGCCTTCTGAAAGAACTGCCAACCCATTCGTGGCTGCGGCCCTATTACGTCGATGTCCGGGGCACCATCCATATGGCCCGCCCTGACAGCCCGCCGGGGCAGTCGGTGTCGGATCTGGACTTCTTCATTCGACATCAGCGGGATACTTACGGCGGGCTGATGATCCATCCGGCAGCGCCCGGCGTCGGCGCGCTGGCAGGCGAGCAGGTGGTGCGCTTGACCCGGCGGGTCCAGCAGGCCGATGGCCGGTTCGCGGGCGTGGTGGTGGTGCCCATACCGGTCCGAGTACTCACCCCGCAGCACGCGTCACCCGGTGATTTGATGTACGACCTTGCAATCATCGGCCTGATCAACGGCCCGGTGATCAGCAGCGTCGAGCGTCGGAAGCCTGCAGCGCATGGCAGCAGGAATGGACGGCGAACCCACGGCACCCTGCTCGGCGCGCAGTCGCTGGAGAATGCGGAGCGGCAGCTGCGACAGACCGCGCGCGACTTCACGGCACGTGCCCGGCTCGAACGGCATGAGATCGAGGTGCTGGTGGCCGTCAACGGGAGCACGCTGCTGGCTCCGCTGGAGCAGGAGCGCAACGACCTGACGATTCTTGGCCTGGTCACCAGTTTTGTTCTGCTGGCTCTGACCGGCTGGGCCAGCTGGCGGATGATTCGCCGGCGTGCGGCAGAGGAACAGGGCCTGCATGCGTGGTCAGTGTTCCGACAGGCGGTAGACGAATCGAACGACGAATTTTTCATGCTCACGCCCGCACCGGCCGGTGCGGGCCAACCGGCGGATTTCCAGGTGGATGATTGCAATGCGCAGGCGGCACGCTCGCTCGGGATGACGCGCGAGGCAATCGTGGGGCGGCAGCTCAGTACGCTGGTGCCGGTGGCGGACTGGCCCGGGGTAAAAGACTTTCTCGCCGCAGCGTTCCGGGAAGGATTTTCCGACACCGAAGCGCGCTTTCCCGGCATCGAATCGGAACAGCCGCGCTGGATGTACTGCCGCGCGACCGCGGTCGACGGCAGCCTTGCAGTGACACTGCGTGATGTCACCGAATTGAAAGAGAAGGAACGGCAGCTGAGCAGGCTGGCACTGACTGACGGCCTGACCGGCCTGCCCAACCGCCACTGGGTCAACCAGCGGCTGCCCGCGGTACTCAAGGGAGCAGCGGCGGCACAGCAATACGTTGCCGCCCTGTTCATTGACCTCGACAACTTCAAAACCATCAACGACACCCTGGGACACAAGGTCGGCGATGACTACCTGAGGACGGCCGCGGCGTGCATTCAGCAGGTGGTGCGCGAGAGCGACGTCGTGATCCGGCTGGGCGGTGATGAATTCCTCGTGCTGGCGCTGCAGCTGGAGGATCCGCTGATGGCGCATGAAGTAGCCGCAGCCATCATCCAGCGCATTCGGGAAGTCGGACAGATCGGGCGCTGGTCCGCCGCCAACCCGCGCGCATCGATCGGCATTGCCGGGTTTCCCTTCGATGCGCGGGATGCGAATGACCTGGTGCAGGCGGCCGACATTGCGATGTACGAAGCCAAACGGCTCGGCAAGGACCGGTACCAATTCTACGAACCGACCATGCGCGACCGGCTGCGCGAGGATCACAGCCTTGAAGCCGGCCTGCGTCGTGCAATCGCGGATCAGGCCCTCTCCCTGCGGCTGCTGCCGCGGGCATCGGCAGCCACCGGGAGGCTGGTCGGTTTTGAGGCGCTGCTGCGCTGGGACCATCCGACGCTCGGGTCCGTCCCGCCCAATCGCTTCATACCTCTCGCAGAAAAGTATGAACTGATCGACGACCTCGGCTGCTGGGTGGTGCAGGAGATCGCGAAAATTCTGGCCGAGTGGCGCGAAATCGGCAAACCCCCGCATCCGATTTCCATTAACGTGTCGGCACACCAGTTGCGCACACCCCGGCTGCGTGAACAGCTGTACCAATGCGCCGAACAATTCCACATCCTCCCCTCTCAAATCGATCTCGAGCTGAAAGAGTCGGTAATTGTTGCAGGAGATCCGGTCATCAAGCACGAGCTGTCCCTGCTGAGGAGGATGGGCCACAAACTCATCATCGATGACTTTGGCACGGGTTTCTCGTCACTGGTCCAGCTGCAGGGCCTTCGAATCGACATGCTGAAGATCGACACTTCATTCACCCGCAACCTGTCTGCCAGCGTGGAAGGTGCACTGATCTGCCGCGCGATGGTCCAGATTGGCAAGACGCTAGGCGTCGACGTCGTGGCTGAAGGGGTGGAGCAGCGAGAGCAGTTCGACAAACTGCAGCAATACGGGTGCGATGAGGTTCAGGGTTACCTGGTAGCTGAGCCCCTGCAGGTCAGTGATGCGACGGCATTGATGGAGAAGCGGGAACTGGTCGAGGCCGCGGGCAGAAATGCCGGCGCCTGGCGTGCCCAGATAGCGAACGACCACTTCGACGGACGTCGTGCCTGAAGTTCGGCGCAATCCGCGGACAGACCGACCGAAATGGAAAAATCAGCGCTTGCCGCTCCTGCTGAAACGCGGTCTTCCCAGCTTGCAGTCCGCTCTGCAGCGCAGCTTCTGCTGGCAGGCATGCCGCCGCCTTCCCGGCGCCACGGCTTCGCCTCGCCGTGACCAGCGGCCTCACCTTCCCTTACCTTCCCTTCGCCTTCCTTTCACTTGCATTGGGCGCAGGTCGCCAGTCGCTTGCAACCCGGCCGGAAAATCTGAAAGTTCAGCAACACGCTTGTTTCTTTATGGTAACTTAAATTAGATTCATCATTTATACCATTACAAAAAAATAAACGACGGGTTTTGCCAGTTTATCGCTCGAGGAGATAACGATGACCCCAGTATCAGCCGAAAAAGTCGCTGCCTCTCCTGTTGCACGATGGTGGGTCGCCGCGGCGGTCGTCATTGCCCTGCTGTGGGCAGGCGTGCTGTGGCAGATATGGGCGAATGAGCATGAGGCCGTGGTCCACGGGCAGGAGGAAGCCGCCAAAAGGGCCATCGCCCTGGCCGAGCAGCTCGATGACCTGATTGACCAGAGCGACCAGATGCTGGTGACGCTTCGCTTCCTTCGGTCACAGGGCACTTCGAATGCAGCGACCGAGAAGCTGTATGCCGACCTGCCCGACCATTCGTGGCTGAGCCCGACGTACATCGACCCGCAAGGGATCATCCGAACTTCCAGAAGGACAAATTCGATCGGGGCATCGGTAGCCGATCAGGCTTTTTTCCAGCGCGTGCAGAAAGACCCGTCAGGCGATCTCGCAATCCATCCTGCGGCGGCGGGGGTTGGTGCGCTGACGGGACAAAAAGTCATCCGCCTGACGCGGCGCCTGACTGGGGACGACGGCAGCTTCAACGGACTGGTTTCAATTGCGGTTCCCACCGAGATATTCACCAACCGTCGCCAGGCCGCACTGTCGGACGCCGCCGA
>JAIXTG010000440.1 GCA_027484285.1 Oxalobacteraceae bacterium
CCCGGCGTGGCGCCCGTCGTCGAGCCGGAAGTACTGGTGCCGCTGGTCTCGGCAGGCATGCCGGAAGCGCCGCCGCTGCTATCGGTTCTTCCTGTCGTACTCGTGCCCGGGGTGCCGGTCGTGCCGGAGCTTGTGCCTGAGTCCGAGCCCCCGCCTGTCATGCCGGCACAGGCGCCCAGAAGCATCACGCAGGCAATAGGTAACATCCATTTCGTCATAGATCACTCCCGCAAAGTTCAAAAGGCGGTACGCATTGCCGCACGTACCGGGGAACTGCAATACAGATGCAGAGAGTAGAAGCGAGACGGGAATGAAAAGTTCGGGACAGCGCAGACCCGATTGAGGTCACACAAGGGTTCCCCCTTGCATGACCCGGCTTGCGCCAGATTCAGGCGGCTTTCTTGACGGCGGGCTTCTTTGCGACCGCTTTTTTCGCCCCGGCTTTTTTTGCTACCAGAGGTTTTGCAGCGACCTTCCTGGCCGTTTTTGCTGCCCCGGTCTTGCTCGCGGTTTTCTTTGCCACGGCCTTTGCCGCGACCTTGGGCGATGCGGCATCGTCGTCATCGCGTGCTGCAGTCTTGGCGGCGGGTTTGCCCTTGCGCTCCTCGAACTCGAAGCTGACCTTGCCGTCCTTGCCCTTGACCAGAAACGCCTTGAACGGACGCCGCGTACGCTGGGAGACGAAACCTGGCAGCAGGTCGGTGCGGCCGTCGTTCAGCAGCTTGCCCATTTGCTCGGGCAGGATCTCCTGCTGCAGGATGATGCGGCCACTGCGGAAGTCGCAGGCCTTCGGCCGCGCGACCGTTTTGTCGCAGACGTAGGCAAGTCCCATTTCGTAGACGCCGCTGCCGCATTTCGGGCAGGCGCCGAGCGCCGTCTGCTGGCTGAAGTCGACCGCTTCGGCATTCTCGTCATCGTCATTCGACTGGCCGAAGTCGAATTCCAGCTTGTAGTTCCCGATGTCTTCGTCGCGCGAAATTTTCAGGATCGCTGCGAACGGCCGGCCCATCTTGGAGCGGAATCCCTGCAGCGGGCCGATCGTGCGGTTGGTCAGCAGTTCCTCGACTTCCGTGACCTCGAACTGGCGGCCGCCGGGCACTTTGCTCATCGAGAACTCGCACTGCGAGCAGGCAAAGCGACGATAGTTTTCCTTGACCACGCCGCCGCAATTCGGGCACGGGGTCTTCAGGGTCGCATAGTCGCCCGGGATGGTCTCGTTGTCGTATTCTTTCGCGCGCTTGACGATGGTCTGCGTCATCTGCGCGATTTCGCGCATGAACTCGTCGCGGCTGATGCCGCCGCGCTCCATCTGTGCGAGCTTGAATTCCCACTCGCCGGTCAGCTCGGGTGCGGTCAGTTCGGCCACACCCAGGCCACGCAGCAGTGTCATCAGTTGCGAGGCCTTCGCGGTTGGTATCAGTTCACGGCCTTCGCGGATCAGGTATTTCTCGTTCAGCAGGCCCTCGATGATCGCCGCACGAGTGGCCGGCGTGCCCAGGCCCTTGCCCGCCATGGCGTCGCGCAGGTCTTCGTCGTCGACCAGTTTGCCGGCGCTTTCCATCGCCGACAGCAGCGTCGCTTCGGAATAGCGAGCCGGCGGTTTGGTGACCAGGCCGTTGGCCTCGACCTTCTCGGTTTTCACCTGTTCCCCTGCTGCCACCGGCACCAGCGTGCCGTTGCCCTCGCCTTCCTTGGCATTCGGGTCGACGGCTTCCTTGCCGTACACCGCGAGCCAACCCGGATTGGTCAGGATCTTGCCCTCGGTTTTGAACTGGTGGCCGGACACTTCAGTGAAGCGGGTGGTGACGAGATACTCGGCCGCCGGGAAGAAGATCGCCATGAAGCGGCGCACCACCATGTCATACAGCTTCTGCTCCGGCTCGGACAGGCTCTTTGGCAGCTGGCCGGTCGGGATGATCGCGAAGTGGTCGCTGATTTTCGTGTTGTCGAAGATGCGCTTGTTCGGCTTCACCCACTGGTTATTGAGGATCTGCGCCGAGTACGGGTAATAGTTGTTGATTTCCCCGAGCGACTCCAGCGTCTGCTTGACGGTGCCGAGGTAGTCCTCCGGCAGGTGCTTCGAGTCGGTACGCGGATAGGTCAGCACCTTGTGCTTTTCGTACAGGGCCTGCGCAAGGCCCAGCGTATTCTTGGCCGAAAAGCCGAAGCGCGCATTCGCCTCGCGCTGCAGGCTGGTCAGGTCGAACAGGGGAGGCGCCATCGAGGTGCTCGGCTTCGACTCCTCGCTGACGGTGCCTTGTTTGCCGCGGCAGGCGGCAACGATGGATTCGGCAGCCGCCTTGCTCCACAGGCGTTCGGCACGCTTTTCCGGATCGGTTTCGTCCTTTTTGAACTTCGTGTCCAGCCAGCGTGCTTCATAGATGCCGGCCGCGCAGATGAACTCGGCCTTCACTTCCCAGTAATCGCGCGGCACGAAATGTTTGATCTTCTCTTCGCGCTCGACCACGATTGACAGGGTGGGCGTCTGCACGCGACCGACGGTGGTCAGGTAGAAACCGCCCTCTTTCGAATTGAAGGCCGTCATCGCGCGTGTGCCGTTAATACCGATCAGCCAGTCGGCCTCGCTGCGGCAGCGTGCGGCGTCAGCCAGCGGCAGCATCTCCCGGTCTTCACGCAGCTGCCTGAACGCGTCGCGGATTGCGCCCGGCGTCATCGACTGCAGCCACAGCCGCTTGATTGGCTGCTTGGCCTTTGCATACTGGACGATCAGCCGGAAAATCAGCTCCCCTTCGCGCCCCGCGTCACATGCGTTGATCAGGGCGCCCACATCCTTGCGCCGGATCAGCTTGTTCAAGAGCTTCAGCCGGGACTCGGTCTTCTGGATCGGGTTTAGCGCGAAGTGCGGCGGGATCATCGGCAGGTTCGCAAAGGACCATTTCCCGCGCTTGACGTCATATTCCTCGGGTGCAGCGATCTCGACCAGATGGCCGACCGCGGATGACAGCACATAGTCGTCCGACTCGAAATACTCATCGTGCTTGGTAAAGCCGCCCAGGCTCTTCGCAATGTCGTTTGCGACAGAAGGCTTCTCGGCAATGATGAGCGTTTTGGTCATGGTCAATCCGGGTCAGGGAGCGGCGGGCTGCGGACAGGAAAAGCAGATGCCGCGCCTCAATATATAGAGGAAGCGCGCCGAATAACGGCCTTCGGGCGGCTAAATGCGGCCAATGATAAGCGGGTTAACGAAAAGTCTGCAACCGGGGCGGGTGGATTGCCTTCCGCAGGCGATGGGACGTTCAGTGATAAACCGGGGGGCCGAGGTCTTCATCATCGCCAAACAGCTCATCGAACATCAGGCTGTCCGGCTCTTTCCCTTGGCTCCAGAGAACCATCAGCACGATGACTTTCAGCTTGTCCAGCGGAATAGGAGATTCGTTGACCGCGCATGCACGCTCGATCACGATTTCACGCTGCAGGGTGTTGATCACGTCGGCTGATTCGAGGAACTCGATAAAACCGATGGCTGCCGTGCCGAGCACTTCGTATTCCTGGTCGGCATAGACGCGGGAGCCGAACGAGAATGCGGTCTGGCGGGCATGCTGGCTGAACATCTCGTTGGTGGTTTCGGCGAGGTCGGTCAGCCACCCGAGCGCCCTCGAGATCTCTTCGTCTTCGAACCCTACTGCCGACAGCTTTTTCGCCAGGGCCACCGAGTCGGGGCAGGCATCAGGCCGGTAATAGGTTTCGTAAAGGTAAACAAGCACCTCAAACATGCGTTTACTGTAGCCGCATCTTCAACCCGGCACAAGCCGCCTCCGAAAATTCTTTCTGTTTCAGCTGAACCATTTGATCAGACACATTTTCTGCAAAAGGCAGGGCGGAGAAAAAACACGTTTGTTTTCATGAACTTGTTACCCCGCCCGGGGTGAGGGGCCATCCGGTTCGCCGCTTGGCAATAATGACGTTACTGCTTCGCAATAACCCCTTTGTTAATCATCAGCCGAGTTTTTGATAACGGCCGTCAGGCAATCTTTCCACCTTGCCCTGCAATTCCAGGGAAAGTAGCGCGGCCTGCAATTCAGAGGCCGCCAAACCGCTGCGCGCAGCCAGCTGGTCGACCGACACCGGGTCGTGCCCGGCTGCGGCCAGCAGCTGCGCATGGTCGGTCTCGGCCAGGGTTGGCGCTGGCGCGACGTCGGGAGCCGCAGCGGCGTTCCAGCGCAGCTCTTCAAGAATGTCGGCCGCCGACTCGACCAGCTTGGCACCCTGACGGATCAGTTGGTGACAACCCTTTGCCAGCGGGGAATGAATCGAGCCGGGAATGGCGAAAACTTCCCGGCCCTGCTCCAGTGCGCTGCGGGCAGTGGTCAGAGAACCCGAGTGCAGAGCGGCTTCCACCACCAGCACGCCCAGGGACAGTCCGCTGATCAGGCGATTGCGCCTCGGGAAATTGGCAGCAACCGCTGGCGTGCCGAGCGGGTACTCACTCAGCAGGCAGCCCTGCTCTGCAATGCGATGCGCGAGCGGCCGGTGGCGGGCCGGGTAGACCAAATCGAGTCCGGTGCCAGTGACGGCGACGGTCGAGCCGGCATCGGGCCGCATGCTGCAGGCGCCTTCATGGGCAGCGGCGTCAATGCCCAGCGCGAGGCCCGACACCACGGTCAGGCGGGCCTCGCTCAGCGATTGCGCAAAGCGCCCGGCATTCTGCACGCCCTGCATGGTCGCATTGCGGCTGCCGACGATGGCGATTGCAGGGCGGGACAGCAACTCAATACGCCCTTTTGCGTACAGCAACGGCGGCGGGTCCGGTATGGTCAGCAGCGAGGCCGGGTAGCCGGCATCGGCCAGCGTCAGCACGTGGTTGCCCGGCTGGCTGGCCCAAGCCAGGGTCGCTTCAATTTGCGCGTGCATCTCGTCCAGCATGCTGCCGCTGAGCGCGTACGCTACCTTTTCAGGCACGCATTTCTGCAGCGCCGGAAAACCCGCCGCAAGCACTTCCCCCGGCAGGCCGAAACGGGCCAGCAGCGCGCGCGCAGTCTGCGGGCCAACGCCGTCGGTGAGTACCAGCCGCAACCAGTCGGCCAGGCCTTCGCTGTCAGTCATCGCGGGGCCTGCTCGACGGAACGCACGCGGTCGCCAACCGCGATGGCATCTGCGCTGCGCAGCACGAGCGCAAGCGACACTTGCTCGTGCGCCTCGAGCACCAGCAGGGTGGCAATCGCCTGGGGCGAGGCGGGGTGGTGGAGGGAATCATGGCCCGCGATTCTAACTTGCCGCACGACGGCCACCAGGCTGCCGCCGTCCAGTCCGGCCTGCCGGCCGCGATTCAGCGCTACCACGTCATGCTGGGCTGCCCATCGTCCGCCGTGCAGCAGGGAAGCGACCCTGCCTTCGAACGGCGGCGCCGGATGCAGTTGCACAGGCGGCCGGTTGTCCGCGGAGGCAGGTGCTGCGTCTTCTGCCAGCACCAGGCGATCCCCGGCGGCCAGTTCGCGTTCGGCGCTGGTCATTCGGAAGCGGTGCAGCAGCGTTCCGTCGGTCCACAAGTACTCGGCCAGCCCGATGCGCTGCAGCGGAACTGCCAGCAGGCTGCCATCGTCCGGGTCGACGACAGGCGGCAGCATGCGCAGCACCTCATGGCGACGGGTGGTGGCGGCTGCCGTCGCTAGCTCGCCTTCGACCAGCGCGATATCCCCGGGCCCGGCGATCCGCCGCCTTTCGCTGAAGCCGAGGATGCGCGGCAGCCGATCCGCTTCCCGGGCCGGCAGCATGCGCAGCTGACGACCGAATCTCTCCCACTCCGGATCGATAGCCGGGACCGGGACGTCATTCACTGGCGTGCTGCGCGCAGACGGCGAGAGCCGCTCCGATGCAGCACTTCCCGTTGCCGCCAGGCGCAGCCGCTGCCGACTGCGGTCGAACAGGATGACCTGCCCCGGATAGATCCAGTGCGGGTCGCGAATGCGAGTGCGGTTCAGTTCCCACACCTGCGGCCAGCACCATGGATCCTTCAGGAAGGTGGCGGCAAGGCCCCACAGCGTGTCGCCCCGGGCCACCCGATGCTCGTCAGGCGCCGAAGCGAGGAATTCGCAGTTTTCGCGTGCTGTTGCCGGCGCGGCGCTGGCGGCCAGGGCAAGGCAAAGGCAGACGGCAGCTGTGCTAAACTTTTCCATAGATTTTCCACTCTTGTCTGTCCGGTTCAGGCACGCTTGCCTGCAGGTTTTCTTCCTGCAACGGCGTTGCGGATTTTGCATCAGCGCAGGGCGCTGCCGGGCATGATTCCCTGAATTTGCCGCGAATTTTTCGCGTTTGTTGCGCAAAAGCTGTATGGCACTCCTACCTATCCTTCGTTATCCCGACCCGCGCTTGCACAAGATCGCCAAGCCGGTGACGTCCTTTGACCAGCGACTGAAGACACTGGTCGCCGACATGGCTGAAACCATGTACGAGGCGCCCGGTGTCGGCCTCGCGGCCACGCAAATCGATGTGCACGAGCAGGTGATCGTGATCGACGTTTCCGATACCCGCGACCAGCTGCGGGTGCTCGTCAATCCCGAGATCGTCTGGGCCAGCGAGGAGAAGAGGGTGTACGACGAAGGCTGCCTGTCGGTACCCGGCATTTATGACGGCGTCGAGCGCCCTGCCCGAGTGCGCGTGAAGGCCTTGAATGCCGATGGCCAGATGCAGGAGTTCGACGCCGATGGCCTGCTGGCAGTCTGCGTGCAGCACGAGATGGATCACCTGAAGGGCAAGGTGTTCGTCGAGTACCTGTCGCCGCTGAAGCGCAATCGCATCAAGACCCGGCTGCAGAAGGAAGAGCGCGAGCAGAAAAAAGAGCGCACGGCAGCGGCGGTGCGCTGACGATGCGCGTCGTCTTTGCCGGCACGCCGGAATTCGCTGCCGTCGCGCTGGCTGCCCTGCACGAGGCCGGTTTCGAGATTCCGCTGGTGCTGACCCAGCCCGACCGCCCGGCGGGTCGGGGCATGCAGCTGCAGCCGTCGCCGGTCAAGCAGTTTGCCGTGGAGCGCGGCATTCCCGTCGCGCAGCCCGTGTCGTTGCGACTCGACGGCAAGCATCCCCGGCAGGCCGCCGATGCGCACGCGCTGCTGCATGCGACGCCCCATGACGTGATGGTCGTTGCCGCCTACGGGCTGATCCTGCCGCGCTCGGTGCTCGAGATTCCCCCGCTGGGCTGCATCAACATCCATGCCTCGCTGCTGCCGCGCTGGCGCGGTGCCGCGCCCATCCATCGCGCGATCGAAGCCGGCGACACCGAAACCGGCATCACCATCATGCAGATGGATGAGGGGCTGGATACCGGAGGCATGCTGCTGATCGGCCGCGAGCCGATTGCCGGCGACGACACTACAGGCCGCCTGCATGACCGGCTGGCTGCGCTCGGCGGGCGCATGATTGTCGATACACTGCGCGAGCTGGCGGCTGGCCGCCTCTCGCCCACGCCGCAGCCTGCCGAGGGCGTTACCTACGCGGCCAAGATCGCAAAGGAGGAGGCTGCACTCGACCTTCGGCTTCCTGCCGACCGGCTGCTGCGCCGCATCCTCGCGTTCAATCCGTTCCCGGGCGCTTCCGTGCAGGCCGATGACGTCACGCTGAAGGTCTGGGGTGCGCAAGTGGTACCGCTGAGCGGGGAGCCGGGCAAGGTGCTGGCCGTCGATCCGGAGGGGGTGACCGTCGGTTGCGGCGAAGGTGCGCTGCGCCTGACCGTCCTGCAAAAGCCGGGCGGCAAGCGCCTGCCGGCGGCGGCGTTCCTGCAGGGATTCCCCATGAAGCAAGGGCAGCAGCTGAAGCTAAGCCCTTGAATTCACGTATAATCTCATTCGCGCCGATTTGACTCAGTCAATGCCAGCTTGCGGGCGCAGGGGAATCTTCCCCGAAAAATACTGCTAAAGCGGAATGCATGCCCGGCTTCGCTTTGTACGCAGCCGGGTTTTTTTATTGCGGTGCCCCCGGGCGCCATGCCGATCACACATGAAACGCGACGCAATCTCCCCTGTTGAAGCGCAGCTGCGCAACCTGCTCACGAAACGCATCCTGATCCTCGACGGTGCAATGGGCACGATGATCCAGCGCTACAAGCTGGGCGAGGCGGAATATCGCGGCCAGCGTTTCGCCGACTTCGCGGTCCCGGGCAAGGAAGTCTTCGTCAAGGGCAACAACGAGCTGCTGACCCTGACCCAGCCGCAGGTAATCCGCGAGATTCACGAGCAGTACCTGGCGGCCGGCGCCGACCTGATCGAGACTAATACCTTCGGCGCGACTTCGATTGCGCAGGACGATTACCACATGGCGCACCTGGTGCGCGAGATGAACCTCGAGGCGGCGCGCATTGCACGCGAAGCCTGCGACAAATACTCGACGCCGGACAAGCCGCGTTTCGTCGCCGGCGCGCTCGGCCCGACGCCCAAGACGGCATCGATATCGCCGGACGTGAATGATCCCGGCGCCCGCAATGTCAGCTTCGACCAGCTGGTGGCCGCCTATCACGAGCAGGTGGCCGCGCTGGTCGAGGGCGGCGCCGATGTACTGCTGGTCGAGACGGTATTCGACACGCTGAACTGCAAGGCGGCACTGTTCGCCATTGACCAGTTCTTCGAGGCCACCGGGCAGACATTGCCGATCATGATTTCCGGCACGGTCACTGATGCGTCCGGCCGGATCCTGTCGGGACAGACGGTAACTGCCTTCTGGAATTCGGTACGCCATGCGAAGCCGCTGACCATCGGCCTGAACTGCGCGCTCGGCGCCACGCTCATGCGGCCGTATGCGGAAGAACTGTCGAAAGTCGCCGAGACATTCGTCTGCATCTATCCGAACGCCGGCTTGCCGAATCCGATGTCGGAGACCGGCTTCGACGAAACGCCGGAGGTCACCTCTTCGCTGCTGAAAGAGTTTGCCGACAGCGGTTTTGTGAACATTGCCGGCGGCTGCTGTGGCACAACGCCGGATCATATCCGGGCGATCGCCGAGACCGTCGCCGGCATCGCGCCGCGCACCGTGCCGACCCATCTGCACCCGATGCGGCTGTCCGGGCTCGAGCCCTTCATCATCGATGAAGACTCGCTGTTCGTGAACGTCGGCGAGCGCACCAACGTGACCGGATCGAAGGCATTCGCCCGCATGATCCTGAACGAACAGTATGAAGAGGCGCTTGCGGTCGCGCGGCAGCAGGTCGAGAACGGCGCCCAGGTAATCGACGTGAACATGGATGAAGCGATGCTGGATTCGGTCGCGGCGATGACGCGCTTCCTGAACCTGATTGCTTCCGAGCCCGACATCGCGCGCGTGCCGATCATGATCGACTCGTCGAAGTGGAGCGTGATCGAAGCCGGCCTGAAGTGCGTGCAGGGCAAGGCTATCGTGAATTCCATCTCGCTCAAGGAAGGCGAAGAAGAGTTCCTGCGCCAGGCGTCGCTGTGCCGCCGCTATGGCGCGGCAGTGATCGTGATGGCCTTCGACGAGGCCGGGCAGGCTGACACATTTGCGCGCAAGACCGAGATCTGCGAGCGCGCGTACCGGCTGCTGGTCGACAAGGTGGGCTTCCCTCCGGAAGACATCATTTTCGATCCGAACATCTTCGCGATCGCGACCGGCATCGACGAGCACAATAACTATGCGGTCGACTTTATCGAAGCGACCGCATGGATACGGCAGAACCTGCCGCATGCAAAAATTTCCGGCGGCGTGTCCAACGTATCGTTCTCCTTCCGCGGCAACGACCCGGCGCGCGAGGCCATCCACACCGTCTTCCTGTACCACGCGATCCGCGCCGGCATGAGCATGGGCATCGTCAACGCCGGCATGGTCGGTGTGTACGACGACCTCGATCCCGAGCTGCGCGAACGCGTCGAGGACGTGGTGCTGAACCGTCGGCCGGATGCGACCGAGCGCATGATCGAGATCGCTGCCACGCTGAAGGCGGGCGGCAAGCGCGAAGAACAGAACCTCGCCTGGCGCGATGCGCCGGTCGAAAAGCGGCTTGCGCACGCGCTGATCCATGGCATAACGCAATGGATCGTCGAGGATACCGAAGTGGCCCGGCAGCAGGTCGCGGAGAAGGGCGGCCGACCGATCCACGTGATCGAAGGACCGCTGATGGACGGGATGAACGTCGTCGGCGACCTGTTCGGCCAGGGAAAAATGTTTCTGCCGCAGGTGGTGAAGTCGGCACGCGTGATGAAGCAGGCGGTTGCGCACCTCGTGCCCCTCATCGAAGAAGAAAAACTCGAGGAAGAGCGCCGTACCGGCCAGGCTGCCAAGCCGAAAGGCAAGATCGTTATTGCGACCGTGAAAGGCGATGTGCACGACATCGGCAAGAACATCGTGTCGGTGGTCCTGCAGTGCAATAACTTCGAGGTCGTGAACATGGGCGTGATGGTGCCCTGCACCGAAATCCTCGCGAAGGCGAAGGAAGAGAATGCGGACATCGTCGGCCTGTCGGGCCTGATCACGCCGTCGCTGGAAGAAATGGCGCATGTCGCGAAAGAGATGCAGCGCGACCCGTGGTTCCGCGATCGAAAAATACCTTTGCTGATCGGCGGCGCAACCACCAGCCGCGCACACACCGCCGTCAAGATTGCGCCCTTCTACGACGGCCCGGTGGTCTATGTCCCGGATGCCTCGCGCTCAGTGTCGGTCGCACAGTCCCTGCTGACGGACGATGCGCGCGACCGCTACATTGCCGAGATCGCGATGGACTACGAGCGCATTCGCATCCAGCACGCGGGCAAGAAGCAGCTGCCGATGCTGACGCTCGAGGACGCACGGCGCAACAAGATGCACCTGAAGTTCGAGGGTGAGCATGCGCCGGCCAAGCCGAAGTTCATCGGCCGCCGCCATTTCCGCAATTTTGATCTTGCGATCCTCGCGAACTACATTGACTGGGGTCCTTTCTTCCAGACCTGGGACCTGGCCGGCCCCTACCCCGCGATCCTGAAGGATCCCGTGGTCGGTGAATCGGCCACCCACGTGTTCCGCGAGGGCCAGGCGCTGCTGAAGAAACTGGTCGAGGGCCGCTGGCTGACCGCCAATGGCGTGATGGCTATCCTGCCGGCCAACAGCGTGAACGACGATGACATCGAGGTCTATACCGACGAGACCCGGAACGAACTGGCCTTCACCTACTACGGCCTTCGTCAGCAGACTGAAAAGCCGGTAATCGATGGCGTGCCGCGTCCGAACCAGTGCCTGGCCGACTTCATTGCGCCGAAATCTTCCGGCATCACGGATTACATCGGCCTGTTCGCAGTGACTGCCGGCATCGGTATCGAAAAGCACGAAAAGCGTTTCGAGGACGCGGGTGACGATTATTCATCCATCATGCTCAAGGCCCTGGCGGATCGGCTGGCCGAGGCTTTCGCAGAGTACCTGCATGAGCGCGTGCGCAAGGACCTGTGGGGCTATGCTGCCGATGAAGACCTGACCAATGAACAGCTGGTCGCCGAGCAGTACCGCGGCATCCGCCCGGCACCGGGTTATCCGGCCTGTCCTGAGCATACGGTCAAGGCCGACGTGTTCCGCATCCTCGAGGCGGAGGATGTGGGCATGAGCCTGACCGAGTCCTATGCGATGTTCCCGGGAGCGTCGGTGTCCGGCTTCTACTTTGCGCATCCCGAAGCGAAGTACTTCACCGTCGGCAAGATCGGTGAAGACCAGCTGAAGGACATGGCCGCACGTCGGGGCGTGGGAATGGAGCAGCTGCAGCGCTGGCTGGCGCCTAACCTTTGATCAGGGGCGCGCCACCGGCGTGCCGTCGACAAAGACCTTCAGCTCACCGGCGGCAAACGGCAGCCATGTCTCATTGGTCGTCAGGGGTTCGGTGACGATCAGTGCTACCCGGTCGTTCGGTGTGGTTACCTCGGAGAAGTCGACTGACAGGTCTTCATCCGATAGCTTCGCCTGCGCGAACGGGTGCTGGCGGACGATGTAGTGCAGCCGGGTCGAGCAGTGGGCAAACAGTGTGGTGCCGTCCGAAAGCATCATGTTGAATACGCCATGCGCGGCAATTTCGCGCGCCAGTTCCTCCACCGCCATGCGTAATGTATCGGCTGCAGGCGGCACATCACCGAAACGATGTCGCAGCTGCTGCAGCAGATAGCAGAAGGCCTGTTCGCTGTCGGTATTGCCGACCGGGCGGAATGCGCCGTCGAGCGGCGGCCGGAAATCCTTCAAATCCCCGTTGTGCGCAAACACCCAGTAGCGTCCCCACAGCTCGCGGACGAACGGATGGCAGTTCTCCAGTGCGATGTGACCCTGCGTGGCCTTGCGAATATGCGCGATCACGTTGGTCGACTTGATCGGGTAGCGCTTGATCAGCTCCGCCACCGGCGAGGCAATCGCCGACTCATGATCGACGAACAGCCGCACGCCTGCGCCTTCGAAAAAGGCGATGCCCCAACCGTCCTTGTGTACGTCGGTACGACCTCCGCGATGCGCGAAGCCGGTAAAGCTGAACACGATGTCGGTCGGCACGTTGCAATTCATGCCGAGCAGCTGGCACATGACAAACTTTCAGAGGTGGGAAACGGGAACCAACGGTATCACAAAGCCCCGTGGCTACCTTCGCTTGCCGGCGCTGGCGGCAATGAAATGCGGCAGCGCCAGAGACCGTGTCCCGAGGCGGCGTATTTTTCCTCGAAGGGGCTGAGCGGCGCGCCCGGTTCGGGTGTAAAGCTTTCGCAGGTCGCCGCAACGCCCGTCAACTGGCAAACCGCGTGCGCGAACTCGTCAATGTAAATCCGCCAGTTGCTGCGGCATTCCAGCAGGCCGCCGAGCGCGACAATCGTCGGGAACACCGGATGACCATGCCAGCGGCGGCCGAGATGCCGCTTCTTCGGCCAGGGATTGGGATAGAGCAGGTAATGCCGCTCGGGGTGAATCCGGTGCGCAGTCATCAGTCGCCAGAAGTCGACGACATCCGTGCGCACGGTGATCTGGTTGCGCGGCAGATCGCCCTGCCAGTGCAAGGTGCGGCCGAGCCGATCCGCCGACTGGTCGATGCCAATGACGAAGGACTGCGGGTATTGCGCAGCAAGGCGCAGGGTAGATAGCCCGACCCCGCAACCGGCATCGACTACCAGCGGCGGTGAGCCTTGGGAACGCCAGGCGGAAATCGCCTGTGCAAACGCCTGCTCCGCATGGGCTGCCACCGGCTTCAGGAACGGGCTCGTCGCATGCTTACGGACCGTGGCTGCCAGATGTTCATGGATGTCCGGCTGGTTGCTGCTGACGGCGCGGGAATTGGCGTGCATCGAAAAACAAAGCCCGCAGCATGCGGGCGGGAAGAAACGAAAAACAGCCGTCCGCAAGCGGACGGCAATGGTGGCATGGGCCGTGCCAGAGCTTAATGCAAGACGACCGGCTGCGCCATCAGGGATCCGTAGCTGCCGAGGAATTCATCGATCTCCTCCATGGTCGGCTCGGAGGCGATTAGTTCGCGCACATGCTGGCGAAACGACTCCGCCAGCGGGCCGGCGATGAAAGTTTCCCGCCGGCCCGGTTTGTCCATGATTTCATAGCCGCCGAAACGCATGGCTTCCAGACCGGCCTCTGCGCCAAATTCCACCACGCTGTAATGCTCGCTGTTGTAGATCAGGTTCATGCTGGCTCCCAGAGATGATGCGCGGAAGATGACTTCTCTGCTTCTGCACATGGCGCTATCGAACAAAAATTCAATAGCCTCGCTCGCAATTCCCGTGCCCGGGTTATTGGCAATCCAGTTCGGGGCCCAGTATCAAGTGATTCTGATACTGCGTTTCCTGCAGAAACGACTTCAGCTGTTCCTTGTGCGTGGCGTCTGCAAGGCTGACAAAAAGATGGGCGGGTGGCCGCCGCAACAGCCTGTTCAGCGTGACGCGCATCGTCAGGTTGCCAATGCAGCACGGGCAACCGGGGGCCACGCGAGTTACCTGCACGGGCGGCACGGCGAGAAATTCCAGCGCCGAGTCGCCGCCTGCGAGGCCTTCGATGATTGCGGCGTTCTCGCCGTGCGGATCGAGATGTGCAGCAATGGCACGCTCGCGAAGGGCTGCATTTCCGCCAAAGACCAGCGTCACCCGGATCATCCTGCCTTCTTCACGCCCTTGCCGGTATCAACACCCAGTTGTTTCAGCTTGCGGTACAAATGGGTGCGCTCGAGCCCCGTGCGTTCAGCAACCCGGGTCATGCTGCCGCCCTCTCGTACCAGATGGTGCTCGAAATAGGCGCGTTCGAAAGCATCGCGGGCTTCGCGTAACGGCAGTTCGAATGAAACCCGGAATTCATTATCCGGCACGCCAAAGCCCGGTATCGTAACCGGACTGCCGGCGCTGTGATACCCATTGGCTGGCTGGATTTGCGGCACCAGCGTCATTTTTTCCTGGGCCAGCAGAGGGCGCCCTGCTGACGGCGGCACCAGGGTGCCGCGCGCATTGTCATGTCCGCGCGCCAGCCCCTGCTGAACGGTGCGCAGAAGCTTCTGCAGCGAGATCGGCTTTTCCAGAAAATTCATTGCGCCGATGCGGGTCGCCTCGACGGCGGTATCGATGGTCGCATGGCCCGACATCATGATCACCGGCATGGTCAACAGCCCATCGCGCTGCCATTCTTTTAGCAGAGTCACGCCATCGGTATCGGGCATCCAGATATCAAGCAATACCAGATCGGGCGTGTTCGCCAGCCGCAACTCGCGTGCGCTATTGGCGTCTTCTGCCGTCGTGACGACATGTCCCTCATCTCCAAGAATTTCCGAGAGCAACTCCCGGATGCCCATTTCGTCATCAACGACCAGTATATTTGCCATGGGTGCGCCTCTTTGCTCAATGCCACGACCACGTATTGCCAAAATTGTAATTTTTGCAATTCATCGTGTCAAACGGTTATTGATCTGAGAGCTTCATCAATAAAATCAAGACCTTGGCTCCCGAATCACTCTTGCGATTCTGCAGTTCGATGCGCCCGCCGTGCTCTTCGACGATTTTTTTGACCACGGCCAATCCCAGGCCTGTTCCTTTGCGTTTCGAGGTGACATAAGGCTCGAACGCGCGCGACATCAGCGTGGCATCAAATCCCGGACCATTATCCGAAACTGACAAGCGCACCGCCGTTTGAGCTACGCCATCCGCATCCGGATAGTGAATCGCCTCCGTGGCAATCACTATGCGCGGCTCACGCTTCTCAGATGATTCGGCGATCGCATCTTGTGCATTTTGCAAGAGGTTGTGTACCACTTGTCGCATTTGAGTTGCATCCCCCAGGATTCGGGGAAGATTTGGCGCGAATTCTGCTCGGATGGCGTCCGAATGTTCGGCACCCGAATAAAGTTCGAGAATCTCGGAAATCAGGGCGTTCAGGTCGAGCGCCGTGAGTTGCGGCGGCGGTGTTTTCGCGTAGTCCCGAAAATTGTCGACCATTTGTTGCATAGCGACAACTTGATTGACGATGGTATTGGTACCGCGCTCGAGCAGTGCCGCATCCGCTCCCGCCAGTTTCGGTGCCAGTTTCATCATCAGCCGCTCGGCCGACAACTGAATCGGAGTCAGGGGGTTCTTGATCTCGTGCGCCAGGCGCCGCGCGACCTCGGCCCAGGCGATCGAGCGCTGCCCGGAAATCAGCTCGCTGATATCGTCGAACACCACCACATGTCCGGTACCCGACCCGACTGGCAGGCGCGAGCCGCGTGCGAGCAGGGTGATTTCACCATCCATCGGCTGGCCCAGCACGCGCCGCGGGATTTCGAACTGCTGCTGCCAGTGCTGTTCTTCCGAGCCGGCTTCGGCGCCCGCGGCCTGTGCACTCTGCCGCGTGAACGCCCGCACAACCGGTTCGCTGAACGCTGCCAGACCGGTCACTGCAGTAAACGGATGCCCGAGGAAAGGCATCAGGTCATGGTGCAGGATGCGCGCGGCGGACGCATTGAATGTGACCAGCCGCCAATGGTCATCAAGCACCATCACCCCGGCCGACAGATTGGCCAGTACGGACTCGAGGTAAGCCTTGGCATCTTCCAGCGCGCGCCGGTTGCGCTCGACCGCCTCGCGTGCGTCTGCCAGTTGCATCGTCATCGCATTGAACGACTGGGTGAGCGTGCCCAGTTCATCTGATGTGGCCACGATCGGGCGCGGCGACAGGTTTCCTTCGGCCACAGCTTTCGTGCCTTCGGCCAGGAGCAGCAGGGGCTGCGCCAGATCCGTGGCAAGCAGGAAGGCGCTGACCATGGCGGCAAACACCGCCAGCAGCAGCACCAGGGTCAGTGTGACCAGATAAAACTGCCGCAAGCCGGAGCGCGCAAGCGAGCGCTCCTGGTATTCACTGTAAGCGGTGCGCAGTTCCTCGGCATTGGCCGCCAGTTGTTCAGGTACCGGCTGCAGGATCTGCAGGTAGCGTTGCTGTCCGCGCAGGTTCTGCAGCGAGCCGTCGCCGCGGATCGCCACCACCACCCGCAAGCGCAGGCGCTCGCCTGCCGACGCGCCAGCGGCTTCTCCGGGAACGCCCTCGATGACCCCGAAGCCGTCGGCCGAGCGGGCGCGTGTCAGCATCGCCGGCGTGGGCAAGTCCGGTATCAGACCCGACAGTTTGCTCTGCGTGCTCGCAATGACGGTGCCGCGTGCCGAGACCACCATCGCATCCGCCATCTGGGCGCGTTCAATCACGTCCGAAAGCCGCGCCGAAATGGTCGGGTCCGACATCTCCGACAGGTCGGCGGCGACACCGCGAGCCTTCAGTTTCAAATCTTTCAGCGAGGATTCGAGTGCTGTGCGGCCCAGCTTCAGTCCGGCCTCCAGTGCCGATTCGACTTGCACGTTGAACCATGACTCGATAGAGCGGGATACAAACTGCACTGACACCATGTAAATCACGATGCCGGGCAAGATGCCCATCAGCGCGAAGTTCATTACCAGCCGGGTCATTAGACGGGAGCCGAAGCGTCCGCGCCGGTAACGGCTGTATAGGCGCGTCAGCAGCAGGCAGACCACGGCGAACAGGCCGACGCCGACCACGATGTTGGTGCCAAGGATCCACGTGTAATAGCGGTCGAACAGCTGAGTGTCGCCGCTGGCAGCCGCCAGCAGGAAAAGCAGCGTGCCGACTGTCGCTGCCGATGCGAGCAGCAGGTAGCGGAGAGCGCGTTTCATCGGCTGTCCGGTCGGAAGCTGAAGCGGTTCCAGCCGGATGACAGACGCCAGTCGCCGCTGCCCATCGCACTCACCTGGATCGGCTTGGGCAACTGCGATACATCCAGCGCCAGCTGGATGGATACCGTGTAGGTGGCGTCACGCTCGAGCGCCGCCGGATCGGCGATCAGCCAGCGCCCGGGTCGGCGCAGCAGCGCCAGCATGTCATCGAGCCGGTTGAAATTGCGGTGGAGGCTGCCGTCGATCGACGCGCGGTACTGCTGGGTCAGCAGGTTGTAGGACAGCCGGATCTTGCGCGTTGACCTGATTGCCACATCGTCAAACCAGTACCAGCGCGGGCGGGAGACTTCGACCTGCAGATTGAAGTACAGCGGAACGCCGCGCATGAGCGCATCTTCCAGGGAGCGCGTCAGCTCGACCGAAAACTGGGATGAAAGTCGATAGCCGTCGTCGGTCGTCTCCAGCGCGGCCTCCGCGAGCTCGATACCTTCGCCCGCCTTGGCCGCAAGCGGCACGAGGGCCATCAGCGAGCTTAGGCAAAAGGCAAGTAACAGACGATGAATCACGCGGGAGACGGGACGATGCCCCGGGGAAAAATTGAACCGATAGTATCAAACCACCGGCTTTTGGAGTAGCGCGTAAAACAGCCCGTCGTGGTCGTCTTGTTCGTCAGCTATCGGGAGCAGCTGGCCGGGTGCGGCAAGCCGTTGTGCGCCGTGCCGCTGCACCATCCGCTGTGCCTGCAGCTCCGATTCTTCCGGCCACAGCGAGCAGGTCACGAGCAGCAGGCGTCCGCCCGGCTTGAGCATGCCCCAGAGGTTGTCGAGGATCTCGGATGACAGCCGCGCCAGCTGCCCGCTGTCGGTCGGGCGCCGCAGCCAGCGGATGTCCGGATGCCTGCGTACGATGCCCGACGCTGTGCAGGGCACATCGGCCAGTATGCGGTCGAATACCCTGCCATCCCACCAGTCGCGTGCGCGCGCATCGCCCGTGCGCAAGTGCGCGGACAGCGAGAGCCGCACAAGGTTTTGCGCCACCCGGCCAAGGCGGTCGCCGTCCTGGTCGAGCGCAAGCAGGTCAACGTCTGCCAGCTCCAGCAGATGGCCGGTTTTGCCGCCGGGAGCGGCGCAGGCATCCAGCACGCGCATGCCGCTTTCCACAGCCAGCAGCGGTGCCGCCAGCTGGGCAGCGGCATCCTGTACCGAGGCCCATCCCTGGTCGAAGCCGGGAATGTCGTGCACCGGTCGCGCGCGCTCCAGCCTGACGGCTGCCGGCCCGATACGCCGTGCGGCAATGCCGTCGGCCGCCAGCCGCTCGAGGAAAGCATCAACCGAGGTACGTTGCACATTCACGCGCAGCGTGAGCGGCGGTGGCTGGTTGCCTGCCTCGAGTACCTGCTGCCATTGGTCAGGCCATGCAGTGCGCACTGCATCGATCCACCATTGCGGATAGTTCCAGCGAGCCTCCTCCTGCTGCATCACTTTTGCCAGCAGCGCCTCGCGTTCGCGCAGGAAGCGCCGCAGCACTGCATTGACCACACCCTTCGCCCGCGCGAGCTCACGGTCGGCGGCACATGCGCTGACGGCCTGGTCGACCACGGTATGCGGCGCATAGGCGGGAGGATCTTCCGACAGCAGGGCGAGCGAACTGCACAGCAGCTTGCCGAGGCGGGCCGGCGCTGGCGGCCGGTCGGCCAGCTCGCGCAGCAGCGCCTGTGCGCAGCCTTGGCGTCGCAAGCTGCGATAAGCGATGTCCTGGATTGCGCCATGCGCGCCGGCTGGCGTTGAGCGCGCAGCGAATACGTCGGCCAGGGCACGCGGCAAAGCCTGCCCGGCCTCGACGGCGGCGAGCGCCCGCGCTGCACCCGCCAGCGCCACGGCCAGCGAATCCGGCTGCAACCTCATGCGAATGACGCGCCGGCGCGCTCCTGTGTGCCTGCCTGCTGCATCAGACGCCCCACATCACGAACTCGCCGTCACGGTGCGCAGCACGCAGCATCTCGAGGAAAGGATAGGCGCGCGTGCCGAAGCTGACGTCGCCGCGCCCGCCCTCCTCCTCCTGCTCATCCCTGTGGCCGCCTGCGTCGGCATGCTGGGCGGCCTGGGCCTGCCGGCGTTCATCAATTTCATTTTCGATGCGCCGGATCGCGTCGCCGGTTTCTTCGGCAGTGATCACGCCGCGCTCCACGTTTTTGCCGAGCAGGTCGAGAATGGGCTTGGCATGCACCGAATACATCAGTACTTCAGCGGCTGCCTTGGATTTGAATGTGACCAACATGATGACCTCGTCAAACGTCCTTCGATGTCCCGAACATAGCATGGCCGTCGGTGCGGTGGCGCTCTGCCCGGCGCATCAGGAACTGCGCGCAAGCATGCGGGGTGCAGTGTGCGCGCTGTTGCCGATGAACAGCAGCAGCGCGACGGCTTGCAATCCGACATAACACGCCATTGCAAGCCGCATGGCGTCTGCATGAGTATGGCCAAGTCCGACGAACACATCGATCAGCAGGCCGATGCCCCATTGCACTGCAAATGCGCCGATGAACAGCGACAAGTTGAACGCGCTGT
Source organism: Oxalobacteraceae bacterium (assembly GCA_027484285.1). GTDB lineage: Bacteria > Pseudomonadota > Gammaproteobacteria > Burkholderiales > Burkholderiaceae_D > Pernthalerella. Next base: position 19,658 of record JAIXTG010000440.1, read on the forward strand.
TCGCGCGGCCGGCGAGTGCCGGCGGGAAGGCCAGGCTCACATGGGTCTGCGCAAGGGTGGTTACGGTGATCATTGCGGCGAACGGCATCCACAGCCACCAGCTCCAGCTGAAGGGAAGCAGCACCATCAGCAACTGCAGCAGCACGGCACCCGCCAGCCCGATCGCCACTACCCGCAGCACCGGCAGCCCGGGGCGCGCGCCATATGACACATGACGCGGTGCCCACCATGACAAGCCGAGGTAGGCGAGCATCAGGCAGAAATTGAACAGAAACAGCACGCGCGAGCTGTCGGCGATCGACAGCCCGAGCACGCTGATCATCCAGGGCCCTGCCCACAGCGACTGGATCGCCATGAAGCCGCCCTGGTGGGCTGCGCCAAGGCTGGCCATACGCCTGAAATACGCGTCGCGGAAAATTTCCGCATAACCCGTGTCGATGCCGGTCGCCGCCGCCGCATGAGGCGCCATTGAGTGCTCGACGTCTTTCAGCCGCAGGAAAACCAGCAGGGCAGCCAGCAGTAGCGCGAGCGCCGTGGCCCAGAACACCATCCGCCAGCCGATCAGGGGCAGCAGCAGCGCCACCGGCACGGTAGACGACAGCGCACCGACAGTGCCGGACACCAGCATCCAGCTGGCCAGCTGGCTTTGCCGGTCGGGTGCATACCAGCCGCGGTAGGCCTTCAGCGCTGCCATCAGGCAGGCGGACACGCCCACACCGATCAGGGCGCGGCCCGCCCAGAGGCCGGCCAGGGTGGAACTGGACGCGAAGACTGCGGCGCCCAGCGCCGCAAACAGCAGCAGCGCGGATTCAGTCCGGCGCGCGCCGTAGCGGTCGAGCCAGACGCCGATTGGCAGCTGCATGCTGCCGAAGCCCACGAAATACGCCGATGACAGCAGGCCGAGGTCGGCATTGCTCAATTGGAGGTCGGCCATCAGCGCCGGCGCAATCACGGCATTAATGGCGCGCAGGGCGTACGAAAGGAAGTACGCAGCCGCGAACACCGCGACGACGCGCAGGGCCGTCCTGCCCTGCAGGTAATGCGCCGGCTCCTGCATGCCTGTCAGTGCGGCACGAAGGAGGCGAGGAAGGTTTCTGCTGTTTCTTCGCTCAGCTGCTCTCTGGGGCCGAGCGCGACGGCCTGGAATACGCGGTCACCGTGTTCGGCGAAGCGGGCATGCAGCGACACCGGGCGCCGGTTCGGGCCGGCGTGTCCGTCGGCGCTGACTTCAATCGCTGCCCCGCCTCCCTTGAGCGCCACGGGCCGCTGCGCATGCCGCTCGCTGCCAATGTTGCGCAGCATGGCCGTCTGCATGGCGGCCAGGGCAGCCTTGCGCTGGCCGGCGTCAGGTATGCGTGCACTGGCCACCGCGAAACTGACGTCGTCGACTTCCGCACCGGTCATGCTCATTTCCACTTTCAGGCCGCCCAGGTTCACCTGTCGCGCGAAAGTTGCCGGCTTGGCTGGCAGCAGCACGGTGTAAGGCGCGTCGGTGCCGCGCACCTCGCGCCAGTTCAGGGCGGGGCTGCAGGCGGAGAGCGTCGTGGCCAGCAGCAGGGCGGCAGCAGCGGAGAGCAGTCGGCGGGGCCGTGGGCAGGATGGTGTCAGCATGGTCGGATGTTAACAGGCCGCGACCCGCGCCGGCGGGCGCCCCCGGCCTCAGCGGTTGAGCGCCGGCAGCAGTGCGCGCCGGTACTGGATCGCCTCGGCCGCATGCGCTCCGGCGATCGGGTCGCTTCCACCGAGATCGGCGATTGTGCGAGCCGCCTTCAGCACCCGGTGATAGGCCCTTGCAGACCAGTCCAGTTTGTCGATCGCTGCGCGCAGCAGCGCAGCCGCTTCCTGGTCGGGCCGGCAGTGTGTATCGATCTCGGCGGCCGACAGTTGTGCGTTCGGTTTGCCCTGCCTGGCCAGCTGGACCGCGCGCGCAGCAGCCACCCGTGCCGCGATAGTTTGCGAGGACTCGCCATCCGCCACGCCCAGCAGCGCATCCCGGTCCATGGGCGGCACCGACAATTGCAGGTCGATGCGGTCGAGCAGCGGGCCGGAGATTTTTGACTGGTAACGAGCGACGGATTCCGGCGAGCAGCGGCATTCGCGCCGCGGATGGCCCCGGTAGCCGCACGGGCAGGGGTTCATCGCCGCCACCAGCTGGAAGCGGCATGGGAAATCGGTCTGGCGCGCTGCCCGTGAAATGGTGATGTGTCCGGATTCGAGCGGTTCGCGCAGTACTTCCAGCACCTTGCGGTCAAATTCCGGCAGTTCATCAAGGAACAGCACCCCGTGGTGAGC
>JAIXTG010000344.1 GCA_027484285.1 Oxalobacteraceae bacterium
GATGACACCGACAAACTGCTCGCCGCCAGCGAGCAGGCCATCGCCGGCGGCGCAACGCTGCTGCAGTACCGGCACAAGACTGCCCCGGACGCGTTGCGCAACGAGCAGGCTGGCGCGCTGCTCACGCTGTGCCGCCGGCTCGGCGTGCCCTTCATCGTCAATGATCATGTGGCGCTGTGTGAAGCGCTCGATGCCGATGGCATCCATGTCGGCGGTACGGACGCCGCCGTCGCCGAAGTGCGGGCGCACATGGGCAATGACAAAATCGTCGGCGCCTCCTGCTATGGCGATCTGCAGCGGGCACGCGATGCAGTCGCTGCAGGCGCAAGCTATGTCGCGTTCGGCGGTTTCTATCCGTCGCGCGTGAAGAAGTATGAGGTGACTACGCCGCCGTCGATCATTACGCAGGCGATCAGTGAGCTGCCGGTGCCTGTATGTGTGATCGGCGGCATGACGGCTGAGAACAGCGCACCACTGGTCGCGCTGGGTTCGCATATGGTGGCTGCGATCAGCAGCGTGTATGCGAGCGATGACCCTCGTGCGGCTGCGGAACGTTTCACTGCGCTGTTTCGATAAACGATACATCGGAGTGATCATCGTCGATCACTCCGAGCTCTCCCTCCGAAGGTCGAGTTCTCCGACCGATCAATCAGTAGTTTTCCTCTTGTTCTTGGCATGAATGCCGGAACTCCGATACAAGCGCCGCTACTCAGATTCCGTTTGCGAACTGGGAGGTCAATCCGTGAAATTTGATCTTCAATCTATAACGAACTCTGTCGCGGAGGATGGTCTTGCATTTGTCCGACCTGCAGTACCTGATGCATCAGCTGGGGCCCGCCATGCCGGAAATCCTGACGATTATTCAGCACGAGAGCGATCGCTGGGAGCTGGCATTTGATGAAGAGGTCACAGTCGAGGTCGGATGGCAGGAGAAGCCACCGCGGACCCTTCTGAGCTGTGCCATTGGCGAAGTCCCGGAAAATTTGTGCGAACCGGTGTATGCGCGTCTGCTGATCGCCAATTCGCTGCCATCTGAGCGGCTCAGTCTGCGGTTTGCGCTGGATTTTCCCGATGAGCGGGTGCTGCTTCTCGGCGAATTGGTTGAAGACCATGCGTCGCTCGATACCTTGCGATCCGATCTCGCGTCTTTCGTGCAGTGTGCGGTGGCGATGGCGTCATTTATTGCGGAGAGTGCAGCGGCTGTACAGGGCGTTTCCTTCGAAGCCAGGCCAGAAGACGACATGTTGCCGCGGCTCGTCTGATTTATTTATTCATTTGAGGAGTCTCTCATGCTGCCTGTATCTCCCTTGGCCCCTGTTGGGAATCATATTTATAACGGCGGAAAAGATGTTGCGAAGCTTAGTGCTCTCGACCGTGCCGTCTCTGTCAGGACGATCTATGAAGCGATCCGGTACCGTGATCCGGCCCAGCGCCTGCGTGCCGGATATACCGGCGAGGGAGATCCGTATCTCGCATTCGTCAGTAAAAAAAGCTTTTTTGCCGGAACGATCAAGGCTTACAACATCGTTCAGCAGCGGCTGGAGTTGAGGAATATCCTTTTCAAGGTCTGCGAGGCCGGACTGTCTTCGCTGAAGAATCTTCCGGTGCATGAAAGAACGGTAGTGACGGGATTCAGGGACCAAATGCGGGCTGGGGATCCAACGCGAGATCTTCGGGTACGTGATGTGCTCCCCGTAGTGAAGATGCTGGCGAATCGAACTGAACGTAATCAGATCAGGAACGAAAGACAGATCAATCTCCGACAAACATATTCACCTACTGTCGCCGACCGGCGACGTATCGAGCAACAGAGAATCACCCAGTTTCTTCAGGAAGGTCATCCCACGCGAGAAATTCTGCGCAAGGCGTTGACCAGAGACCAAGATAAAGGGCCGGAAGTTGCGCAGAGAGCGGTTTCGGCTTTGGTCCGGCTCTTCATCAAGATCCAGACTACCAAGGGAGCACCGCTCCAGCGCATCGCAACCATTCGCGCGAGTGATGAAAACCTGAAGATTTTTGCCGAGCGCTGGATGTATCTGCGCGATCCGCGTCCAGCGACAAGGAAGATACCCAGCGTCCCGTTTTGCGATCATCCCTGGAGTCTTGTTCTAGATAAAGTGGCGAAGCTTGTCCTCAGAGCAGCAGCGACTCAGAACCCGCAGCGGGGGCAAATTGATGGCAGCGTGGATCCAGTCCGGACGATCTATACCAAAAGCATCGCCTCGTCGGATGGCACCGCCCAAGGAGCCGCGCCTGTCGTAGCTCAGGTAACTTCTGCAAGTACTCCGTCTGAATCTGAGGATGAATCGGATGTACTAGTCGCTTCGCCACCGCAGGGTTATTCACCCAGGCTGTCTCCTGCAGCGTCGCCAATGACGCAGGTTTTGAAAAATGCAGGAAAGCTGTCCGGGAACCTTTCCCCCCGCTTGGCCGAGGATATGGCGGAAAAGGGCGATGCAATAGCCGATCAATCTCCCGATTCGGGTCGTAAAACGCCGAAAAGCAAAGCCAGGAAAAGCTTGTCGCGTTTGGGGCGCTCGACAAAAAGGCTTACGCGAATTTTCAATTCGCCGGTTTTCAATTCGCCGAATAAAAGCCTCTATGTATCTCGCAGCGATATCCAGAGACTGCTGGGCGGCTCGCCGGTGGAGTGGTTGACCGTAGTTCCTTCCCCATCAAGTCCGGCCAATATGACTTTGGCAAATTCTTCAGGATGGCAGCCGCCGATCCCAATGTCTCCAACAAGAGCAGCGCTTGCGTCGATAGTCACGCCGACGCAGGGCGCGAGAAGCACTACAGCGTTTGCCAATCAAAGCCCCTCGAGCCTGAGTCCGGAGCCAGACCTGGAAGTCGTAGATAAGCAGGCAATTTCGGGCCGCGAATATTCTCCTTTACCCTTACCTATACCCAATTCAGGCTCGGCGGTGTTTTCGCCTTTGAACACCAGCAGTACTCAAGATTCGCCGGTGCGATTGTCCTCGCGCAGCAATAGCATTTCAGATGTGGGTTCGGCGCCTTCATCGGGTTTGTCTGACTCGTCAACCGATGGCGAGAAGGGGAGCCCGGTACCGAAAGACTAAAGTCTCTTGTCTTGCCAAACGCGAGCGTCGGGTCGCCGATTCCGAATGGAGGCCCGACAGCGTAGTGGCTACATTGTGTCGAGGGACGCTTGCCCCGCCGGATCAAGCAGTATGCCGCGCAGAATGATGCATCCTCGACGCACTCTCATCACTCCCCGCATTCGTGCCCCGGCATGAACTGAGCTCGCGTGTCGCGGACCGGCAGCCTCGAGCATCGCCCCGCTATAATCCCGCGATGCAGAACCTCCTCTCGAATCTCAATCCCGAACAGCTCGCCGCCGTGACCCTGCCGCCGCAGGCGGCGCTGATCCTCGCCGGCGCCGGTTCCGGCAAGACGCGCGTGCTGACCACCCGCATCGCGTGGCTGATCCAGACTGGCCAGGTGTCGCCCGCCGGCATACTGGCGGTAACCTTCACCAACAAGGCAGCCAAGGAAATGCTGGCCCGGCTGTCGACGATGTTGCCGATCAATACGCGCGGCATGTGGATCGGCACTTTCCACGGTCTGTGCAACCGGCTGCTGCGTGCGCATCACCGCGATGCAGCACTGCCGCAAACTTTTCAGATCCTCGACACCGCTGACCAGCTGTCGGCCATCAAGCGCCTGCTGAAACGGCTGAATGTCGACGACGAGAAATACCCGCCGAAGCAGCTGATGTACTTCATCAACAGCGCGAAGGATCAGGGACTGCGCGCCGAGGCGGTCGAAGCGACTGATGATTTCACGCGCAGATTCGTCGAGCTGTACGGCGCCTATGACGAGCAATGCCAGCGTGAAGGCGTGGTTGATTTCGCCGAGCTGCTCTTGCGCAGCTATGAACTGCTGTCGCGCAACCAGCCGC
>JAIXTG010000204.1 GCA_027484285.1 Oxalobacteraceae bacterium
ATCGGCTGCCCGTCATAGCCGGAGATCATTCCGCACAGTGCGATGCGGCCGTAGGGGTTCATCCGGGCCAGCACCGCATCCATCACGGCTCCGCCGACGTTCTCGAACAGCCCGTCGATGCCGTCCGGCGCGGCTGCTTTGACATCGCTGAACAGGTTCCCGGCCTTGTAATCGATGCAGGCATCGAAACCCAGCTCGTTGACCACGTAATCGCATTTCTGGCGTCCGCCGGCAATGCCGACCACCCGGCAACCCCGGAGCTTGGCCAGCTGCCCGACGACGCTGCCCACCGCGCCACTGGCTGCGCTGATGGCGATCGTCTGCCCGGCACTCGGCTTGAGAATTTCATTCAGCCCGTACCACGCTGTCATGCCCGGCATGCCAACGACACCGAGATAGGCTGACAGCGGAATCCGGCTGGTATCGACCTTCTTGAGCAGGGTGCCGTCGGAAACGGCAATTTCGGTCCAGCCGAGCATGCCCACGACCCGGTCGCCGACCGCGAACTTCGGATGCCTGGACTCGATTACCTCACCTGCAGTACCGCCTACCATCACTTCATTGAGCGCCTGCGGTGCCGCATAGCTCCTGGTCTCCACCATGCGCATGCGCATGTACGGATCAAGCGACAAAAAGTGGTTCCGTACCAGTACCTGGCCGTCGGCGATCGCAGGTATCGGCAGGGTCTCGAGGCGGAAGTGGTCGGGCGAGACGGCGCCCTGCGGGCGGGAGGCAAGGACGATGCGTCGGAAGGTTTGCATGTTGATCTCCGTTTCAGATTTTGCCGGCGACATCCAGTCGCTTCAGGTACTTGAACGTGCCCATCGCCTTGGCAAGCAGCCGTTCACCGTCGTGCAGTTCCGCCTCGCAGAAGCACATCGTCGTTGAGCGGTGAAACGCATGGCCGGTGGCGATGATGCGCGTGCCGGGCGTACCGGCGGGCTGCAGGAAACTGGTCTTCATCTCGACGGTGACGCCCGCACGCGACTGGGGATCAAGCGAGCGCCCGGCAAGCGACATCGCGACATCCAGCAGGGTCATGACGACGCCGCCGTGCGTCACCTGCCAGCTGTTCATGTGCCGGCTCCCGAGATTGAGCGCGATCTGCGCCCGACCGTCACCCATGCCCAGAAACTCGACCCCGAGCTCGTTCAGAAACGGTATCTCGACCGGGAAGCCGACGGGTTGGGCCATCTCAGATCAGCACCGCCGACACGCCGCCATCGACTGCCAGCGTCTGCCCGGTGATGTGCTTGCCCGCCCGCGACGCGAACAGCAGCAGCGCACCCTGCAAATCCTCGTCGTCGCCAAGGCGGCGCAAGGGTGCGCGCAAGGCGGCTTCCTCCCCCATCCGTTCCAGCATGCCGCGCGACATCTTCGACGGAAAGAAACCCGGTGCAAGTGCATTGACGGTAATCCCGTACTGTCCCCACTCGCCTGCCAGGGTGCGGGTGAAGTTGATCACGGCGGCCTTGGACGTGTTGTAGCCGATGGTCTGCATTGCGGACGAACCGTTGCCGGCTAAGCCGGCGATCGACGCAATATTGATGATGCGGCCATAGCGGCGCGGAATCATCGAGCGCTTTCCGATCAGCTGCGACAGCAGGAAGATGCTGCGCACGTTCAGGTTCATCACCTTGTCCCAGCCTTCGAGCGGATGGTCCTCGGCGGGCGCCCCCCAGGTCGCCCCTGCATTGTTGACCAGAATGTCGACCTGTCCGCACTCCGCGATGGCATGGTCGGCCAGCGCATGCACGGCGTCCTCGCGGCCAAGATCGGCAGCGAATGCGCTGGCGGTGCAACCACGCGCGCGCAGCCGGGCCACGGCTTCGTCAAGCTCATCCTGCTTGCGCGCCGAGATCAGCAGCCGGGCGCCCTGTGCGCCCAGTGCCTCGGCCATTTGCAATCCCAGGCCGCGCGATCCGCCAGTCACCAGTGCATTGCGGCCGCTCAGGTCGAATAATTCGGTAGCAAGGCTCATTTCATTTCACCTCGTAGTCCATGCACTGGCGTGCCGAACGAACGGCGGCAACGAAGGGCTTGAGCGCGACATGCTGCGAATGGTTCTGGTATGCGTCGAGCGAAGCCGCCGACTCGAATTCCGAGTACAGCACCACGTCGTAGGTGCACTCGAGGCCCGGCTGGGCAATGGCGACTTCGAACTTGCCCATGCCGGGCACGATGCCGGCGCAGTCGTCGAGCAGCGCTTTCATTTTCTGTGCGTTGGCTGCCCGGTCGGCGCCTTCGGCATGGTCTTTCAGCTGCCACATTACGATGTGCTTGATCATGTTGCCTTATCTCGAAGATGTCAGAACCAGTTGTCCCGCATGGCCAGTGTTGTGTCGTCAAGTGACGCGAGTAATGCAAGCTGGGCATCGACTTTCGGCAGTTCATGCGCGAAAAAATACCGGCACGCCTGACGTTTGCCTGCATAGAAATCGGCATCGCCCCGGCGCTCCGGTGCAGCAGCCAGCGCCTGTTCCAGCCACAGCCAGCCGACCACCAGGTGGCCAAAGGCCTCCAGGTAAACCGAGGCATTGGCAAGTGTCAGGTTCTGGTCGCCTGTGCCGTGCAGGCGGCGCGTGACGTCGAGCAGGCGTTGCCAGCGGCCCGCCAGCGCATCGGCCTGCGGCCAGCCCTCAGCACGGGCGAGTGTTGCCTGAACATGCGCTGACAGCAGTGCCAGCGCTGCGCCGTCCTGCATTGCGACTTTGCGCCCCAGCAGGTCTATCGCCTGGATGCCGTGCGTGCCTTCGTGAATGGGATTGAGCCGGTTGTCGCGGTAAAACTGCTCCACCGCATACTCCCGCGTGTAGCCGTAGCCGCCATGCACCTGGATGGCCAGGCTGTTCGCCTCCAGACACCACTGCGAAGGCCAGCTCTTGGCAATCGGGGTCAGTATGTCGAGCAGCAGCGTGGCCTGTGCACGTTCCTCCGGTGTTGCAGCGGTTTTTTCATCGTCGACCAGCCGCGCGCAGTAAAGAATCAGCGCCATTCCGCCTTCGACATACGCTTTCTGCGCAAGCAGCATGCGCTTCACATCGGTGTGCTCGATGATGGCCACCTGCGGACGGCCCGGGTCCTTGTCTTTCGGATGCCTGCCCTGCGGCCGGTTGCGCGCGTAGTCAAGCGCATGCAGGTAACCGGTGTAGCCAAGCATGACCGCGCCCAGCCCGACGCCGATGCGCGCCTCGTTCATCATATTGAACATCGCGGCCAGGCCATGGTGCAGCGTGCCAACCAGCCAGCCAACCGCTCCTGCCTGCCCGCCGGGCCGGTACCGTCCTTCACCAAAATTCAGCAGGCAGTTCGTGGTGCCGCGGTAGCCCATTTTGTGGTTCAGGCCGGCCAGTGCAATATCGTTGCGCTCGCCGAGGCTGCCATCCGCATTCACCAGGAATTTCGGCACAACGAACAGCGAGATGCCCCGCACGCCGGGAATCAGCTTGCCGTCCTCGCCCGGCACCTTGGCCAGCACCAGGTGGACGATGTTCTCCGACAGTTCGTGCTCGCCGCCCGATATCCACATCTTGTTGCCGCGCAGCCGATAGCTGCCGTCAGGCTGCGGCTCGGCGCGGGTCGTGATATCGGACAGGCTGGAGCCCGCTTGCGGCTCGGACAGGCACATGGTGCCGAAAAAGCGTCCGTCCAGCATGGGGCGGACGAAACGCTCGATCTGCTCGGGCGTACCGCACTTGATGAGCGTGTTGGCATTGCCGATCGTAAGCATCGGATAGGCGGCAGTCGCCACATTCGCGCCCTTGAACCACGCAAAGCCGGCCTTCTCTATCACGCACGGCAACTGCATGCCGCCCAGCGACGCGTGCTGCCCGGCGGCCATCAGACCGGCATCGCTGAATGCACGCAGCGCTTCACGGACTTCCGGTATGACCGACACGCGCTCGCCATCGAACTGCGGCTCATGCTCATCGGCCTTGCGATTGTGGGTGGCAAATTTGTCGGTCGCGATCTGCTCGCACAAATCGAGCACCGCATCGAACGTCCCGCGGCCGTGGTCGGCGAAATGCGGACGGCTGCAGAGTGACTCGACATCCAGCCACTCATACAGCAGGAAATCCAGGTCACGCCGTGACAGGATCAGCGATTGCATCGGGGCGCTTGAAGGGTCAGACGACCTCGAACAGGCCAGCGGCTCCCTGTCCGCCGCCAATGCACATGGTGACGACTACAAGCTTGGCGCCGCGCCGCTTGCCCTCGATCAGCGCATGACCGACCAGGCGCGCGCCGGACATGCCATACGGATGGCCGACCGCAATCGCACCGCCGTTCACGTTCAATCGGTCCATCGGGATGCCAAGCTTGTCAGCGCAGTACAGCACCTGGACTGCAAACGCTTCATTCAGCTCCCAGAGATCGATATCCTCGACCTTCACACCGGTCTGCTTCAGCAGCTTCGGGACGGCAAAAACAGGGCCGATGCCCATTTCATCCGGCTCGCAGCCGGCGACTGCAAAGCCGCGGAAAATGCCCAGCGGCTTCCTGCCGGCTGCAGCGGCGGCCTTGTCACTCATGACGATCGCAACCGACGCGCCATCGGAAAACTGGCTTGCATTGCCCGCAGCGACCACGCCGCCGGGAACCGCCGTGCGGATCTGGGATACGCCCTCGTAGGTGGTATCGGCACGGATGCCCTCGTCGGCCGAAAGTGTTATCTCGCGGGTGACCACCTGCCCGGTTTCCTTGTCGGCGACGGCCATCGTCGTGGTCACTGGAACGATTTCGTCGTCGAACAGGCCCGCCGCCCGTGCAGCGGCAGCGCGCTGCTGGCTTTGCACGCCATAGTGATCCTGCCGCTCGCGCGAAATCCCGTATCGCGTGGCGACGTTCTCGGCGGTCTGCAGCATGGGCCAGTAGATCTCGGGCTTGTGTTCCTCAAGCCACGGATCCTTGAACATGTGCGTGTTCATTTCGTTCTGAACGCAGGAAATCGATTCCACGCCGCCTGCCGCGTAGATCTCGCCTTCGCCCGCAAGGATGCGCTGCGCCGCGCTGGCAATGGTCTGCAAGCCCGACGAGCAGAAGCGATTGATGGTGATCCCCGGGGTGCTTACCGGGCAGCCGCCGCGTAAAGCGACCTGGCGTGCGATGTTCCAGCCGGTCGCTCCTTCCGGATTGGCGCAGCCCATCATCACATCCTCGATCCTTGCCGGGTCAAGGCCGGCCCGCTCGATTGCCGCCTTCAACGCCACGCCGCCCAAAGTAGCGCCGTGGGTCATGTTGAAAGCGCCTTTCCATGATTTTGCCAGGGGGGTGCGGGCGGTCGAAACGATGACGGCATCGCTCATGCGGAGTCTCCTGATTTGTTATTGATTAAGCAAATTCCGATATCCGAACGAGGATAGCATAGTTATATGCACGACCGTTCTATTCGAAGGCCAATTTGTAAGCTTCCGTAAGTTTCAAGCAAGGCAAGCGTAAGCTTCGCTGCCTACACTCGGCCCCATTGTGACGACAAGCGTCCAATGATTCGCATATAACCAAGGAGACACCATGGCCATTGCTCAGGCCCCCACACGTGGGATCACCGCCGAGGAGCGGAAAGTCATTTTTGCCTCGTCGCTAGGCACCGTTTTCGAGTGGTACGACTTCTATCTTTACGGCGCGCTGGCGGCAATCATCGCCAAGCAATTCTTTGCCGGCACTGACCCGAACACCGCATTCATTTTCGCGCTGCTGGCGTTTGCCGCGGGCTTCATCGTCCGTCCGTTCGGCGCGATCGTCTTCGGTCGCCTGGGCGACATGGTTGGTCGCAAGTACACCTTCCTCGTTACCATCCTGCTGATGGGCGCATCGACGTTCATCGTCGGCCTGCTGCCCAACTACGACAGCATCGGCATCGCCGCACCGGTGATCCTGATCGCGCTGCGCATCATCCAGGGACTCGCCCTCGGTGGCGAATATGGCGGCGCCGCGACCTATGTCGCCGAGCATGCACCCCACAACCAGCGCGGCTCGTTCACGGCCTGGATCCAGACCACCGCAACGCTGGGCCTGTTCCTGTCGCTGATGGTCATTCTCGCGACCCGCACCGCGGTCGGTGAAGAAGCCTTTGCCGAGTGGGGCTGGCGCATTCCGTTCCTGGTGTCGATCTTCCTGCTCGGCATCTCGGTCTGGATTCGCCTTTCGATGAATGAATCGCCGGCCTTCAAGAAGATGAAGGACGAAGGCAAAATCTCGAAGGCACCGCTGTCGGAAGCTTTCGGACAATGGAAGAACCTGAAGCTGGTCATCCTCGCACTGGTGGGCCTGACGGCTGGCCAGGCAGTGGTCTGGTACACCGGCCAGTTCTACGCCCTGTTCTTCCTGACGCAGACGCTGAAGGTCGATGGCGCCACGGCCAACATCCTGATCGCAGCTGCACTGCTGATCGGTACGCCATTCTTCATCGTGTTCGGCGCCCTGTCGGACAGGATCGGCCGCAAGAAGATCATCATGGTCGGATGCGTGCTCGCTGCCCTGACCTATTTCCCGATCTTCAAGGGCCTGACTCACTTTGCGAATCCTGCGCTCGAGGCGGCTCAGCAGAAATCGCCGGTGACGGTCATTGCCGATCCGGCCGAGTGCCAGTTCCAGTTCAACCCGACCGGCACGAAGAAGTTCACCTCGTCTTGCGACATCGCCAAGGCCAAGCTGGCCGCCGCATCGGTCAACTATGTGAACGAAGCAGCACCGGCCGGCACGGTCGCCGTCATCAAAATCGGCGAGAAGACCATTGAGGCCTACGATGCTTCCAGCCTGACCAAGGAAGAGGCTTCCGCAAAAGAGAAGCAATTCACCGACCAGCTGAAGGAAATCATCAAGGAAGCCGGTTACCCTGCCAAGGCGGATCCTGCGCAGATCAACAAGCCAATGGTTCTGGTGCTGCTGTTCATCCTCGTGATTTACGTAACCATGGTCTACGGCCCGATCGCTGCGATGCTGGTCGAGATGTTCCCGACCCGGATCCGGTACACCTCGATGTCCCTGCCGTACCACATCGGCAACGGCTGGTTCGGCGGCCTGCTCCCTACGATGTCGTTCGCGCTGGTGGCTTTCAAGGGCGATATCTACTACGGCCTCTGGTACCCGATCATCATCGCGCTGGGCACGGCGGTAATTGGCACCCTGTTCGTCCGCGAGACCAAGGACAACGACATCAACGACCACTGATCATCGTTGCCCTTCACGAAAAACCGCCGGCACGCCGGCGGTTTTTTTTCGTACTGCGCCAGTGTCTCCCGGGCATGCTGAGTCCGCATGAGTTGCCGATGTATTAGCCAGGAGTCGTTCTTCGCTTTGCTACCCAGGGTTTTTTACGGACGGCGCTCTTTTTTGTCTCTTAAAGGTCACATTTTTTAACCCTTGGATGATTGATCGAAGTACGCGCTTAGCGCAACCGATGTCCAAGGCTTTTCGAAGGGAACTTTTTTGTTTAGAGTGCATGCATTTGTGTTATCAAATTTTTAACTTTGGCGCTGATGGGTTGTTGACGCTCAGCAATTGCCGGTAAGCAGGAGGGAGCATGGACATCGAATGGCTAGAGGATTTTCTTGTCCTGTCGGACCTGTCTAGCTTTACTCGCGCGGCGCAGGCTAGGAATGTCACCCAGTCGGCGTTCAGCCGGCGCATCCGCTCGCTGGAAGACTGGATCGGAATTGCCCTGATCGACCGGGATACCGTGCCCCCGCGGCTCACCATGGCCGGGCATCTCTTTCGTGATTCGGCGCGCGAAATGGTGCGGCAACTCCATGACACCCGGACCGCGCTCGGCCACCGCAGCAAGGTCTTTTCCGGGATAAAGCTGTTCGTCGCTCATTCGCTGGCACAAACGGTTCTGCCTCAATGGATCGACCAGATCAACCAGCAAATCAGCGGCTTGAAGTTCGAAATCTTGGCCGGCGAGACTTACGAGGGAATGATCGCCCTTTCCAGCGGACGCTGTGATTTGTTGATGGTTTACCAGAGCAATGCCGTTCCGATGGCCATTGACGACCGAACCTGTCCGTCAGTCAGTCTGGGCCGTGACCGCCTTGTTCCCGTATGCAAGGCGCAGCCGGATGGCGGGCCGTGCTACTTGCTGAGCGAGGCGCGGGTCAGGCAGTTACCCTTGCTGTCTTACCCTCCCGAAACTTTTTTCGGAAGGATATGCAACGGCCTCATTCGCTTTCGGCCGAGCGATCCAGCCTTTAATGCCGTCGCGCAAAGTCCGAACTCCCGAGTATTGCAGGCGCTGGCATCTGACGGCGTGGGAATCGCATGGGTACCGGAACAGTCCGTGAAGGCAGAGCTTGCGACTGGCCGCCTGGCCTATGCAGGCGATGACGAATGGATTGCCCACGTCGACATCCGTATGTATGCGCTGCAAGAACGGGCCAGGCTGCTGCATGCCAACCTGTGGGAGAACATCCGCGAAATGCAGGAATTGAACGTCGCGGTTGGATAAGCAGCGCCGTTTGCGGCTTGCGAAGAACCGGAGCCTCTCCCACAGCTTCGGCTCTTCACGGGAGCTTGCATGAAAGTCCTTCTACGCGTGCTGGGGCAGCGGTTGTTCGACCGCGTGACTCGGGAAATGGCTGCGGCCGATTCCGCCTTTCCCAAACGTCTGTGCACCGGAAAACCACTGCGCTGGCATCTCGAGTTGCTCGAGGCACCCTTCGGCACTACCCATCTGGAGAATTCTCCCGAACAGATCGCCGTTGTTCTGATCGAGGCGTCAAACCCGTACATATTCAACGAACTGTGGGCGATCGGCAGCCGCGAATATCTGGCCATTTGCGATGACCGCAGCAACGACTTTCCCCCGGCACCGGTCATCCTGGTATTCGACAAGGAGTTCCCGACTAGCGACTGGATCGAGACTCCCATCGTCGTCACCGACTGGGTTAGCGGCAAGCACGCGATGCATGA
This sequence comes from Oxalobacteraceae bacterium, assembly GCA_027484285.1. Taxonomy (GTDB): domain Bacteria; phylum Pseudomonadota; class Gammaproteobacteria; order Burkholderiales; family Burkholderiaceae_D; genus Pernthalerella. Next base: position 8,908 of record JAIXTG010000204.1, read on the forward strand.
CCTCGCAAGGCGAGTGATCGCCAGCCTTAGGCGCCAGAAGCACCTGCAGTCGGAACTGGGTGGCGGCCTGCTTGCACTGAACCCCGCAACCCGAACGATCAGTTACCGGAAAAATTCGATCCAGCTGACGCCGGCCGAAATTCCGCTGGCGGAGCTTTTTCTTGCTCACCTCGGGAGTGTGATTCCATTGGAGGAGATACTGCTGATGTTCAGGCTGGCCGGACGCTCCACTAGCGGCAGCAATGTCCGGGTTACGATTTTCCAGCTGAGGTACAAGCTCGAACTCCTCACTGGCCATCATTTCGTTCTGGCCTGCGCCTACGGCGAAGGCTATGTGCTCAGGCCGGCGCGTGGCAGCGATTCCAGCCAACCCTACCTGCATCGGGAAGAGGGGCAAACAGTCGCGCTGTACGGCAGCGGCTGAACCCGGGTCACGTCCGGGAGGGCATTACGCCGGAGGTGAAGCGGGCAGCCAGACGGCTCATCAGGTCGGTCGCACGCAGGCGCTGCAGCCACCAAGCCAGCGCAGCGCCCTGCTCGCCGCTGCGGCATGCGAGATGCAAGCGCTCCGGCGGCCTCGGCTCGACCACCTCCCTGACTACCAGCAGGCCATCCGCGATGGCCGATCTTGCCCACGGTTCCGGCAGGAAGCCGGCCCCCACCCCCGCCAATTGCAGCTCGAACTTGTCGATCAGGCTAGGTGCCGTCAGTGTGTCCTGTCCCATCAGCAGCCCCACGGTCCGGGGCGGCAAGCGCCGTGCGGAGTCAGCCACCGACACGATGCGGTGCCTGAGCAGATCCTCCCGATTCAGCGGGCGCTCAATCCGTGCCAAGGGATGGGACGGCGCCACCGCAAAGACGAAATGCAGCTGGCCGACCGGCTCAACGACATATCCGCCGCCTGCCGGGCCGTCGCCTGCTGCGCCGACCACAAGATCGGCACGGCCGTCCACCAGCGCCTCCCAGCCGCCCGACAAGGCCTCATGGGTGAATCGCAGGCGCGTGCTGTCGGCAACGTCGTAAAACGCGCGAATTTCGTCTGCTAGCATCGCCGGTGAGAACAGGCCTTCCAGCGCGATGGTGAACTCCCCTTCCCAGCCCCGAGCCACACGGCGGACTTTGTGTTCCAGCCTGTGCGCTGCCAGCAGCAGCTCGCGGCCTTCAGCAAGAAGCGCCCGGCCGGCCTCGGTGAGTTCGACGCGCGGGCCGGAGCGAACGAAAAGCTCGACTGCAAGATCTTCCTCCAGCCGCGCCACCGCATAGGAAATCGTTGACGGCACGCGGAACAGCTCCTTGGCTGCAGCAGCGAACGATCCACCCCGGTCGATCGCGTCCATCACCAGCAGGGAATCCAGGCTCAGTTTCAACATTCGATTTATTCGATGATTCGTCTGCAAAAAATTCGCTTTTCACGCCCGCCTGTTATCCCCGATACTGCAAATCACGATTTTTAGGCATAAAACAGGCAAATTAATTATCAGATTAGCCGAAAATTATCCCATTCAAAAGATCGAATTTATTGCACAAGGAACCGGATCGTGATTGAACTGCGCAAGAGCGAAGAGCGCGGAATCGCCAATTTTGGCTGGCTCTATTCGCGGCATACATTTTCTTTCGGGCATTATTACGACCCTCGCCATACAGGGTTCGGGCCGCTGCTCGTGATCAATGAAGATGAAGTTCAGCCCGCACGCGGCTTTGGCACGCACGGGCACAAGGACATGGAAATCATTTCCTATGTGCTCGACGGTGAACTGGCACACAAGGACAGCATGGGCAATGGCTCGGTACTGCGCTACGGCGATGTCCAGCGCATCAGCGCCGGCACTGGGGTGACGCACAGCGAATTCAATCACTCCGAGAGCAAGGGCGTGCACTTCCTGCAAATCTGGATCCAGCCCTCGGCCAAAGGCATTGCGCCCGGCTATGAGGAAAAGCACTTTGACACTGACTCCAAACGAGGCCGGCTGCGGCTGATCGCCTCGCCTGACGGTGCCGAGGGTTCGGTCACGATCCACCAGGACGTGCACCTGTACGCATCGCTGCTCAATGGCGAGCAGCAGCTGACGCATGAACTGTCCGAGGGGCGGCGCGCCTACTTGCACCTCATCCGCGGCACGCTCACCGTAAACGGCGAGCGCCTGCAACAGGGCGACGCCGCAAAAATCGCGGACGAGCGGCGAATTTCAATCAGCAACGCCGAGGCTGCCGAATTTTTGCTGTTCGATCTGCCCTGACCAACATCCACCCCCTCCGACTTGCAAGGAACACATCATGACAACCATCCTTCATCTTTCCAGCAGCGTACGCAGCCAGGGCTCGATCTCCCGGCAACTGACCAGCGAGTTTGTCCAGCGGCTGCAGGCAGCCCATCCCGGCGCCCTGGTAATTGAGCGCGATCTCGCGAAAAGCCCGGTGCCTCACCTTACCGAGCAAATGATGTCGGCTTACTTCACGCCGGCCGCCCAGCGCTCCGAGGAGCAGGCGCGCACCATCCGACTGTCGGATGAACTGGTGGCCGAGCTGATGTCGGCCGACATCGTTGTAGTCGGGGCGCCGATGTACAACTTTTCCATCAGCTCGACGCTCAAGGCGTGGATCGACCA
>JAIXTG010000409.1 GCA_027484285.1 Oxalobacteraceae bacterium
CTGAACGATTGCGCTTGCGGGCGCTTCCGGCGGTATCCATTTCATAGCTCGACCCTCGCCAGCGGCTGGATGTTCACCTCGGGCGTCAGCTCCTGGTAAGACAGCACAGGCAGCTCATACAGATCCTGTTCGATCAGTTTGCGCAAGTAGCGACGAATATCCATCGAAGTCAATAGCACCGGCTTGTGCATCGAGCGACTAAGGTCGCCAACAGTGGTCTTGATGTTTTCCAGCAGTTGGCGCGACGTGCCGGGGTCGAGCGCGAGATAGGAGCCCCCCGAGGTCTGCCTGACGGCGCTGCGAACCGTATCCTCGACCGCCGGTGCCAGCAGGTAGGCCGGCAGCAGGTTCTGGCCGAACGAATGGCGGTGGCTGATATGCCGCTTCAGCGCAACTCTTACATATTCGGTCAGCATCACCGAATCCTTTTCTTTTTGGCCCCACTCGATCAGCGCTTCCATCACCGCGCGCAGGTTGCGGATCGAAATGCCCTCGCCGACCAGCCTCTGCAGAATTTCCGCGATTTTGTAGATCGGCATGACGCGCTGTACTTCTTTCCCCAGTTCCGGGAAGCGTGTTTCCATGTCGGTCAGCAGTGCGCGGGTTTCCTGAATCCCGATGAATTCCCCCGCATGCTTCTTGAGTACCAACGCAATGTGATAAGACAACAGCGATGTCGGCTCGAGGAAGGGTATGCCCGCATTGCTCAGGATGGCTTTGAGCTGCTGGCCAGTCCAGATCGTCGGAATGCCGGGCAGGAAAATCTTGTCGGTCTCGAACGGAATCGACAGCGCGGTCAGGTTTTCCGGTGCTTCGCGTACCAGCAGGTGACGCGGCCGGAGCCGTCCTTCCGAGACCGGTATTTCGGCGACCATGATCGCGTAGGTTTCCTCAGGCCTGGAGTCGCTCAGGCGCAGGGTAATGCCGGGAAAAATGATGCCGAGATCTTCAAACAGCGCGCGCCGCGCCTTCGTCAGTTCGGCATTCAGCATCTCGGTGGAGAAGGATTTTTCAAGGCTTGCAGCCATATCAACCAGCAGCGGGGTTGTTGGCGCGAACGCGTCCGGGTCTGCCTGCTGTGGCTTGCCAGTTGCACCGCCGGCAGCGATAGCGGGTACAGTGCTGACCTTACCTGTCTTCGGATCGACAATTCGGCGCTCGCCGCGGAAAAAAATGAATCCAACTAGACCGACCACGACCGATAGCAGGAGGAAGGTCACTGTCGGCATGCCGGGAATGGCGGCGAAGCCCAGCATGACCACCGCACCGATGAGAAAGGCCTTGGGTTGCGCAAGCAGCTGCGATCCGATATCGCTGCCGATGTTCGACGGACCGCCATCAGCACTGGTCACGCGGGTGACGATCATGCCCGCGCAAATCGACACGAATAATGCCGGTATTTGAGCGATCAGCCCATCGCCGATGGTCAGGATCGAATAAATCCTGACCGACTCGCCGGCCGTCAGCCCGCGTTGCATCACACCGATCAATATCCCGCCCAGCAAGTTCACTGCAACGATGATCAATCCGGCGATTGCGTCCCCTTTCACGAACTTCATCGCCCCGTCCATCGCGCCATACAACTGGCTTTCCTTCTCCACGATGCCGCGTCGCCGGCGAGCTTCCTCCATGTCGATGGTGCCGGCGCGCAGGTCGCCATCAATCGACATTTGCTTGCCCGGCATCGCATCGAGTGAAAAACGGGCGGCCACTTCAGCTACCCGTTCAGAACCCTTGGTGATAACGACGAACTGGACGATGGTCAGGATCAGGAATACGACGAGGCCGACCACCAGATTGCCGCCGACGACGAAATTCCCGAAGGTGTAAATGATGTGGCCGGCATCGCCATTCAGCAGGATCAGCCGTGTAGTGGCAATGCCAATGGCAAGTCGGAACAGGGTGGTCACCAGCAGCACTGAGGGGAAAGACGAGAATGCCAGCGGATTCGGGAGGTACATGGCCACCATCAGCAGGATCGCTGACAGGCACATATTGGCGGCGATCAGCGCATCCACCAGCCAGGTCGGAAGCGGCAGGATCATCATGAAGATGATGCAGACGATCAGCGTGGCAAGTACCAGGTCGTTGCGCTTGACGACTTTCTGCAGGAAGTTCTGGAGAAGGTGGGTAATCTTGTCCATGGTCTGTCACTTGGCCGTCTTCTCTGATCGGCGCAGCCTGAGGAACCGGCGCATCGGTGGGGCCGCCTCCGTCATGCGCCCTTGCTGAACAAGCGCCTGGCTTCGCAACAGATGGAATAAGGCAGGGAGCGGAGCAGCCGTCGCACTCGCTTCTGGCAGGTCCGGAAGATTGTCGAGGGTGTCCAGTGCCGCTGCTGAGGCGCCCGATTTCAGCAGCGCGCAGGCGAGTGACAGCCTCAACTGCAAGTCGTCTGGGGCAATCGCCAGCAACGCATCGAACACAATGACTGCCTTGTCCGGCATGCCATGATCCAAATGAAGGAATCCGACCAGACGCAGCAGATCCGCCTGGCTGCGTGGAAGCCGGGAACTGGCCGAATCCGGTTCTGTGAAATCCGCTACTGCCATCTCAGCCCTGAAGCAGTGAAGAGGCGTACAAATGCGCTAACCGGCACAGCGCATCGTGATCATCAAGCAACCGGGACAAGCGCCCGAGGCGCCTCGCATCGGAAGGGCGCAGCAGGGCGATTTCTTTCAGCAATTGCTTACCTTGAAGTAATTCTTTCCGAAAGCTCGCCGGGGTCAGCAGCGAAGGATCCAGACCAGTCGGACGCAATTGTTCGCTCAAGAACGCACTAATTTTCGATGACGGATAAAGCTGGTCCAGTAAGGGTGCCTGATATGCATCGGTACCGAAGACGGACGGCTGCACCGGAATCGGAATGATGGGTGCCTGACGCCGGTCGACCTCATTCAGACTCGGGCCGAGAAGCGTATCTGAAGATGACAAATAACCGATCGACGGAGCGTGCATGGGCTTTATCCGGCAGCAGCTGAGAGGGAGTTGCAATGGACAGGCAATGAGTTGCACTGCGAAAGGGATTGTTCCGAAAAACTGACAGAAATCACTGGAACAAGCTAATTGATGCGGTTACCTACTCGAAGAAAACCAAACAGCCAAAAAAATTCTGGCTGCTTGCGGGGGATAGTCACCAGGAGAATGAACGATGTCACATCTGACCGATGCAGAAATCGCGGCGCTTCGGAAAAACTACAATCCAAATATCGGTCCGCGCACTGCGGACGAGTGGATGTACTGCTCGACGGATTCTCCCAACCCGCTCAATAACTACGCGGCAGTGAGTGCTTTGGTCGGCCATGTGATGGCAGAAACCATCAATCTGCAAAAAGTGTCGGTTGAGCGCGTCACGCAGCTTATCGATCAACTCAACGACCTGAAATCGGACTTGGAAAAATATCGTCCTGCAAGCATCGATGCTGACGGAAAACTCGGCACCACCTACGAAGAAGCGTTCGACATCGTGAAGCGGCTGAAAGAATCTGGGGTTGAAATCACCGTGTCGGATCAGGCTGTCATTGATGCTGCTTTTTCTTCAAAAAGCGTCCCAACATTGAAGGGGTCCGTCTGGACCAAATGGAGCACCGCCTTGGCAGGTCGGAGCGAATCACTGACTGCCCAGTCCGAATCGGAAGTGCTCAGGCTGCAAACTTTTACTAATCGTTACACGCAGAATATTGATCAGTCGAGTACTACCTTGCAGAAAGATTTTCAAACCCGTTCAAACGTCAACCGCAATATCGGCGGCTAAGCAACAACTTCGCACAAACGAAGGAAACAGGTCATACACATGCTGAGCGGAAACGATATAACGAAACGGGTGCTGGATAACGTGCTAGGCGTTTTCGATCTGCCAACAGGATCGCCGACATTTAAGGAGTTGTTCACGGCACTGGCTGGCGGCGAAGAGGAGGCACGTCATCTTTGGACCATCGTCCGCCATATACTGAATGGCAATGTACTTGCGGAAGGGCTCGACATCACTTCTCAGGAGCTTGATGCGATTTATTCGCTGGGATTGATTCAGCAGGCCGAAGGCCGGCATGAGGCAGCGATTCCCGTTTTTTCCATTCTTGCTTTGCTGAATCAGAACGACATTCGGGCATACAAGCGGATGGCCGCGTCGCTAATTCAGTTACGGAAGTTCGACGAGGCGCTGACCTATCTCGGTGTTGCTTATCTGATTGATCCGGAGGATGCAGAAGCCGCCATCATGGTGGCCGAATGCCATATTGCGACCGCTGAGCAAGACCAAGCCAAATACCACCTGCAGAAAGCAATCGAAAAAACGGGCGCCGCTAGTCAAACGACAACGGCATATCAGCGTGCGTCTGCATTGCTGCGTCATTTGGGGCAGCAATCTCTAGCTGCTACCGTGCGAGTCGGATCAGAGAATACGGATCAATGCGATGCACGCGCCGCAGACAAGGAGAGAATCCGTGGGTGAAATCTCAAAAATTCCTGTAACCGGAGCCTCATTGGTTTCGCCCCGGTTTGACGAGCAGGGAAAGGAAGTGCTTGGCCTGCGATCCGGCGCTCGTCCATACCGGTCGCAGTTTTCTGAAAAATCAGTAGAAAAGACGATAGAAAACACCGGCTTAATCAAAAATCTTTCAGCAGGCGATACCGCAAGGGAAACTGCACTCCAGGAATTGCAGAATCGCACGATCGACGCATCGATGATCTCCAGCCTGTTGACATCCGTTTTCAACAAGCTCGATGCATCGAACCTAAAATCGGCGGCGGAGAAGATCGCCAATGTCGAAGTTCGCAATGAAAACACCCTGCGCGAGAGAAACAAGCAGATTGACGAACAAGTGGCCGCGCGCACTGAAGAGAAGAAAAAACAGAAAGAGTCGCAATTGCTGCAAGACATAGGTCTGGGAATATCGACGGCATTGGCGGTCCTTTCTTTCATTGCACTAGGTTTTGTAACCGGCGGAGTAGGGTTTGCAATCGCCGGCGCTGCAATTACTGCAGTGATGTCGGGCATGGAAATCGCCAATCGAGCCATTAAAGACGATCCAAATGCCACTTATACCGACCCGCAAGGCCAGCAGAAGCGGCTCGATATCTCTTTAGGCGGTATGGTTAATCGCATAGTCGAACATCAGGCGGCGAGCGGTCAGCTGGACGGGCTGATGGCAGGAATGACTGATGACCAGAAAGAAAAATTTCTCAATGACTGGAAAATGGGATGGTCCATTACAGCGTCGATAGCTGTTGCTGTAGCGGGCGTCGTTGCGGGCGCGGGTGCGGCAAAGGCAGGAATCAATGCAGTCAAGGATGCGACCGGTATTGCTGCAAAAGCGATTATGGCAAACAAGGCATTGATACAGACCGGCCTAGAGGTTGCCGAGGCGGTCGGACAGGTCGGCGCGTCGATTGTCGAAGGAATCAACGCCGGAGTACAGCTACAAATGGCCGAGGAGGTCAAACGTGGACGCACTGCGGAAAACAAGGCGCAGGAATACAACTTTCAGGCGGAAATACTGGCCAATGAATTGGCTAAAACTCAGGAGTCGATGAAAAAACATAGTGAGAGCGTGAAAAGCCAAATTGAAACGATGAAGGCCATGTTGGATGCACTAACCGCGATGGATGACCGGGTCATTCACATCTGAACGATCCAATGCGCAGGAGAAAACTATGGAAATCAAATCGCTGCCTAAGGAAACTCAGCAGAAGCTGATGGAAGTTGCGACACTAGCCGCTGACACCACGTTGTCCGCTGCAGAAAAGCAGACAAAGCTATCTGCAATGAAGGCCGAAACGCTCGCTAGTATTGACCGTAGTAACGGTCAGGTGGGTTTCGTAGCCAAGGCTGTGCTGGACAACTTGCGCAAGGCAATCGAATCGGAGAGCTGGAAAGATATCCCGCCACCAGCGATGCTGGAGAGCCGGATTCAGCTGCTGGTAAAACTCGCCGATGTAATCAATGCGGCTGACTCATTCATTGCACCGGACATTCTCGAGCTTCAGCGTTTCATGAAAAAAGTCATGCTCGAGCGAGCCGAGAAAGCAGTCGGGGAACGCGTCGATGCGCTGGATCGAGTAATAACTGAAGCGCATGAAGAATTCAAAAATAAGCAGGAGGCTATTGAAAAGCACTATCAATCGGCAGTAATTTCGGCTTCAGTGTCTTTAGCAGTATCGGTTGTCGAGGGAACGCTTTCCGGGTTTCAGGCTATAGGCGCGGCAAGATCGATGGCATCAAAGAAGGATTTGTCGGCGGGTGCAGAGAAACTGGAAGAACTCAACAAGAATCACTCGAAATTGGTAAAAGAAGCTAAGGACCAACCGAAGAAAATTAAAGAAATTGACGACGCTATTCAGATCAAGAAGACAGAGATCGAGGCGCTGCCTGATGGAGAGCGCAAATCAGCGGCACAAAGCGAGCTTCAAGATTTGACGGCAAGGCGTGATCAAAATTCGCAAGATTTAAAAAAACTGGAAAAACAGATCACCGACACGGAATTGGAGTTGAAGGTCCGTTCTTCAACCTTGCAGAACGCCACGACATCTTTGGAGTCCGATATTCAGATTCGTCAGATAACCGGTCAATTGATAACGCTCGTCGGAAAAGTCACTGAGGCCAGCGCCAAGATCGGCACGTCGACCATCGATAAAGCAGCGCAAATGCAAGAACTCGACGCGGACCGGAGTCGGTTCAGGAGGGAGATGGAAGAAAAAATCCAGTCCCTGTTCGAGCAGGAAAGCGCATCGCTGCTGCGCGCCTCAAAAGACTTGGAGGAGTCGGTTCGCGCGTGGAATCAAGGCCTTGCGGCAACGATGGCCAATGTAACGCGTATCTGACTTCAACTGGACGCGACCGTGAATTCCATCAGCCTTCCAGTCAAGCCGACGATCCAGGATGACCTCAAATGGGCGCAACTGAGCAATGCGATGCAGGATTTGCGGGACCAATTCGGCGCCTCGTCGATCGCCTCCCGCCTGTCGGATGAGCAGATTGAGATCATTTACGGCTTTGCCTACGACCTGCATCTGCAAGGCAAATTTGAAATGGCGATTCAGCAGTTAAAGCTAATACTGCTGTACCGGCCCTTTCACCACCGTGCACTGCTGGCACTCGGCATCAATCTGAAGCGTCTGGGTCAGTTTGCCGACGCGATACCTGTGTTCACCGCCTCAATCGTGTATTCCGAAGGAAACCCCAAAGCCGCCATCCACATCGCTGAGTGCCTTTCTGCGCTTGGCGAGATGGAATCGAGCAAGCAAGTGCTGGAGCCGCTGATAAAGATTGCCAGCATGGATGAGGCGTACGCTAGCCTGCTCAAGCGAGCCCAGGCATTGCACCAGATGATTGCTGCCAATGACTGAAATGCTTCCCACACCTCCAAAGCCAAGGCCCACGGATTCGGCTGAAACATCGGTTGCGCTGCTCTCCGCCGACGAGGTGCGACTTCTGGCTGCGCTTGGTTTCAGCGCTGCGAGGATGGGGCAGGTCGAGTCCAGTGTGCGGATTTTTGAAGCACTCGCAGTGCTGCGTCCCACCTACGCATTTCCATTCATCGGCATGGCACTTGCCTACCTGGCGGTCGGCAAGCCGCATTCCGCGATCGAATTGCTTGCCGGACGAGCCAGCCTGGTTTGTCCGGGCGAGCCCGACATCCAGCTTTATCTTAGCCTTGCGTTGCACCACGCCGGCTGCGACCCGCAGGCGGCCACGACGCTGCGTGCATGGGAAGAAGCCAGTGGTAAAACTTCAGTTGATCATACGCTGGCACGCACCATCGCGGTTGACAAGGGAGACGGGTCCCGCTGGCTCGACTGGCCCGTGCCTGCGGCTGTCGACTCACGGGCGCTCTGAAACGCATGGTTTCCATTTCATCGAGGAGTGAGCATGAATGACGCTTTGATGGCATTCGATACGTTCGCCGAACAAATGCTGGCCCAGCTTGATCCAGCGGTCGGCGCACCGCTGGCAGTGCCCGCGGTCACTCCAGAGGTTCGGGCTGATGCCGATCTGTTTTCGCAGCTGATGTCGATGCAGAACACGGATATACCGGTGCCGGCGGGCGTCCTGTTTGCGCACTCGCCCACACCGGTGCATCAGGATCCGACAAAAAATCTTGGTAACGCCATCGTGTCCGTCGCGGATAACGTCGGGTCGGACTACAAGCAAAATATCCAGCGCGTTTATTCTGCGCTGGGAAAAGAAACACTTAGCACCGCCGAGCTGATGCGACTGCAACTGGATGTGGCGGTCGCTTCGCTTGAGGTCGAGGTCGTGGGCAAGGGCGTCCAGAAATCGGTGCAGCACGTCGACACACTGGTCAATCTCAAATAGACGGACTTCCATGAGCACGCTACGTTTGCTGCTGTCCGGGTTACTGGTATGCGCTGCGCTGGCCGGTTGCGGCGGCAAGGTTGAGCTCTTGAAGGACATTTCGGAGATGGAGGCGAACGACGCGCTGGCTGCGCTGCTCGACGCCGACATCCTTGCCGAGAAGCAGCCGGGCAAGGATGGCATGGTGAGCCTCAGCGTCGACAAGGCACAGTTCTCACAGGCGATCAGGGTGCTGAATGCCGAGGGCCTGCCACAAGAGCGATATGCCAAGATGGGTGACGTATTCCGCAAGGAGGGCCTGATCTCCTCGCCGCTCGAGGAGCGTGCGCGATACTTGTGGGCGCTGTCGCAGGAGCTGCAGGCGACCATGGCCCAGATCGATGGCGTGATCAAGGCGCGTGTGCATCTCGTGCTTCCCGAAAAGGCCTCGGGCATCGATCCTGCGGTACCGTCATCGGCCGCAGTGTTCATCAAGCACAAGGCCGGTTACAACCTCGACGAGTCGATGGCACAGATAAAGCGCCTGATATCGAACAGCATACCGGGCCTGACCGCCGAGAAGGTCACTGTGGTGATGCTGCCGGCCATGCCAAAATCCGAGGCATCTCGCAGCGCCGCCGCGGTGCCCGATATGCCGGCAGAGAAGCCGGCCGGCGTCTCCATTCCGGAGCACTTGCGCGCCCCGATCATCTGGGCAGCCATGGGGTTATTGCTGCTTGTGGTGTGCCTGCTGGGCATTCGGATTTGGCACAAATGGGGAAGGGCGCTCGGAAGGGGCGACAGCCTTGTGCAGGCTGGCGACAAGGCGACAGGCCTGTCAGGACAGGTTGCCCGGTCGTCGCCCGGAACACCGGGATCCGGTGCCATCTCCAGTGACGGAGCTTCCTGATGTCTGTCCCTGACGGTTTTCGGCAACTGCTGTCCAATGATCCCGCGGTTGCTCGCGCCGTATGGCGTTTTAATTTTCTTCCCGCGGTCGATCTGCATCCGTCGCGGCGCGCCGCACTGCTGCCAGAGCTGCCCGATCAGGTCTGGCATTCGCAACGCGCTCAGCCCCGGTTATCCGTACTCGTGCTTAAGCGCAGCGGCTTGCGAGATACATCCTGTTTCGATGTGCCGCTCCGGCAATGGCCGCTTGCGCTATTGTCAGTGCAGAGGCTGGAGCGCGTCGCAAGGCATGTCGGGGCACTGGTGCTCGGCGTTCGCGTGCGCGCCAGCCTGGCGCGTGATCATGTCCTCGGGTGGAAGGCCCGCCTAGGCGACGACGCGTATCGGTTTGCGATGACCAGTGCTTCCCTTGTTCCGCAAGCGAAGCTCCCGCTGTCCGGGTTGGTCAATGAGGGGCCTGCAGAGGTGGGATACCAGCTGATCCGTGCCGCACTCAGCGATACGCCCGGACCAATGTGCCAGCGGGTCTGCCTGAAAACCCCGATAGGCACCGACGCGTTCGCCGTGGAAACGGTGCAGGCAGGACGCCTTGTGGATCAAGTCTTGCGGATCGTGGAGGCAGAATGGGTTTCATCGTTAGAAAAGATTCGGAAATAGGTTGGCCGGCAAGCGCCGGGAAAGTCATTCGCGCCGATGACTATTGGGCCTATCGCGACGCCCGGCAGGCAATCACCGCCGGCGAAGCGCACCGCGACGCGATCATTGCTGCAGGTGTTGCCGCGTTCGAGGCAGAGCAGCGGCGTGGCTATCAGGCCGGGCTGGAGGCGGCTCGTCTGGAGCAGGCAGGCAACATGATCGAGATCATCAGCCAGACCGTTGACTACTTTGCGAAAGTGGAAGCGCAATTGGTTGATCTGGTCCTTGAGGCGGTGAGGCGAATCGCAAACGACTTCGATGACCGTGAAAAAGTACTGAAAGTCGTACGTAACAGCCTGGCCATCGTCCGCAACCAGCGCCAGGTGACCGTCAAGGTCCACCCGTCCCAGGTCCATGTAATTCGGGACCAGGTTGACAGCCTGAAGGAGGAATTTCCTGTCGTCGACAACCTCGAGATCGTTGGTGACAATTCACTCGGGGGCGACGCCTGTGTGATCGAGTCGGACATTGGTCGGGTCGAGGCCAGCATGTCGGGACAGATGGAAGCCTTGCGGTCCAGTTTCGAGAAAGTTTTCAGTTCTGCGCGGCCAAAAAAAACGGGACAGGACAGCTGAAGTTATGGATCGCTTGCTGCGGGAACTCGACTGCCCCATCCGAGACAGATCTGGAGTCTGTTCTAGGGAGTGGCAATGGCGCGCATATCGTGGCGACAGCAGTTTATCGATCTGTCGGAAAGTCTTTTCCGGGAACTGGGCTTCCCGCCGCCCTCACAATTGCATGAAGAAAGCCTGCCGTTGGCGATGTCGCTCGAGGTAGAAGGGAAGGCATTCGAACTCATTCACTCGGCGAGCTTTCAATCGCATCGAATATTAATCAGCGGCAGCCTCGGGAATTTTTCATACAAAGACAATCCGGCCACGATGGCGGCATTGCTGCGTTCTAACCTGTCCGGGGTGCGTGACTTCGGCGCGTGGTACGGAATCAATCCGGACACCGCCGATTTGTGCCGTCTCGAGTTCATGGATCTGGAGGGCTGCCATGCAGCACCGCTGCTTGAGCAGCTCCGGCATATTGCACAAGAGATGGCCGGATGGGATGGCGAGCGCCTGCCCTCGGCAGTTGGCACTACCGATGCGCAGGATGAAAGCTTTGTTGGCACCCTTGCATGACCATGAACGATCCGCAAAATCTCCGCTACCGCTTTTTGTCTGTCGTCGACGAACTGCGCTCGATGCTTGGCTACTCAGTCCGAGCCGACGACCCGGAGCTGGGCGACGAGCTGGCGATGGAAATGATGTACGGCGGCTTTGATTTCGCTGTTGTTCATTTGCTGCGCAAGTCACCACATCGGGTGCTAATTGAATGCATTTACGGACCAGTGCCCGAAGGGCGGTCGGCGCAGATCATGAACCGTTTGCTTGAAATGAATGTCGCGCTGGCCGAGATCGACGGTTCGGTATTTTGTCTCGATGAATCCGGCAGCCAGCTGGTCTACACCCTCGCACTTGACCTTGAATCGCTCGATGGCTCGCAGCTGCTTAGAAAAATGACCGAAATCGTCTGGCACGGACGGCGCTGGCTGGAAACGCGCTATTTGAACGATCAGGCACCGGAACAGCGGGAGTTGCTCAATCCGGTGCAGCTGGCTTGACCCGATTTACTTACATTTAAGTCCAGAAGGAGCGGTATGCATGTCCACTTTCTCTACGACACGTACGCCAAAGACACGTACCCCAAAGCCTGTACGACAAAAACCTGTTTCTACACCAATGGCGGAGACCTGCTTCCAAAAAGTCGTGCGCAAACACGAAGCAGAGATTTCCCCGGTCCGCTTCTTTAAACGGATGGCTGGAACACATACGGCTGACCTCATCAGGGCCTGGCGCAAGGATTTGGACAAGACGGATGGTGATCTTCATGAAATCGGCAAGCAATTAACATTGATTGCCTCGCGGCTGGATAAGCTGAAAAACGACTTAAGCGAAATCGGAAAGGAAAAGACGGAGCTGGATCTGAAGTCGGAGAAGGCAGATTTAATTGATTCCGTAAAATTCTTTGCCCAAAACGGCAAAGATTCTATGGACAAACTCTCGGAATGCAGTGCACCTGTCATCGAAGATTTATCCGATAGCCCTATTTTTATTAGGGAATTTGACGATTCAGTATTGAAAATAAAATCCGTATTTTCGGAATTTAACCAGTGCATGGACCGAGACGGGTTGTTCGAAAGGGCAGGAGTCGCGTACATAAACAGAAATTCCGATGGAGAGAAGATTCATTCATTGGCCAAGTTTGGGAAAACCATGCAAAAAATCAATGAAGAACTTCTGGTGGCACGAGCGGATCTCGCCAGATTCAAAAGACGGTGCCTGACTGCCCACAGTGCGGCGGCGTTGAATCAATTGGAGCAGGCGTTAAAAGCTGCCACTGACATGGCTGTTAAGTCGTCAAATTGCGTCCAAAAAATTGGTGCGACACTCTATTATCTTGCTGCGGCTCGTCAAAATTCTCATGCCCCTCAGGGCCCCACTGGGCAAAAGCCTGGAAATGGGTTGGGCTGGAATATGCAAGATAGTTAGAACGTTAGGTTTGTTATCTTGCTTTGGGAGGGGCTCCATGTGCTGGAGCTCCAAAAATCATTCGTGATTCTGTGATTTTTGTGCAGGATTTTTCTGGAAAAATCGCATAGATGCGAGAAGTCAGGCTAACGGCGTTTTAGGCTGCCGCACTTCTCCGCGGTTCGAAGTGCTGGGATTTTCGGTATGGTTTTTGTGCTCTTGATAAATCGACTGCATTCACGCATGCCTGAAGCCCTGGCGGCTTGACAAGCGAACGAAAACGAATGTCAGGCATTGAGCCAACTGTTTCATTTCAATGGGCGGCGTTGAGTGTCTGCTGTTGTTCGCTGTCCATTTTCACAATCCTTTCAATACTTGCACTAATGATTCCAATATCGCGATACCTTCCTCAAGCGAACTAGTAATGAACGATCGCTCGGGGAA
The DNA here is from genome assembly GCA_027484285.1 of Oxalobacteraceae bacterium. GTDB lineage: Bacteria > Pseudomonadota > Gammaproteobacteria > Burkholderiales > Burkholderiaceae_D > Pernthalerella. The sequence continues at coordinate 12,862 of JAIXTG010000409.1, forward strand.
ACGAATGGCAATAATTAAATGTTTGTCGCTGCATGCTGTTTGAACCTGCGACGGCCTTGGCAGCCGGAAATCGGCCAGTTGCATTGCCTTTCGAAGCTGGCCGGCGGTCAGATAGTTAAGCGATATCGCGCGATAAATAATGACCTGTGGCGGATGCAATTCTCCTGCGTGAATCAACCCGATGCTGCCGCCATCCTCCGTCACCAGCTGGAGCTCACCGCCCTCGGCAAGTGCCATGCCCTGTATGCCGATATTCTGGCCAAATTCGGCGATAGTCTGGTTCACCCAACGCATGGTCCGTTCCTTTCGGGCTTAAGGGGAGGCTGGGCAGCTTGAGCTTCGGATTCCAGAATTTCTTCCTCGCGGGCGATCGCTGCATCCAGAGCGCTCTGGACCGCTTCAATCACGGCCAGCCGTGCATTGTCGTCATCGAAGACTTTGAGCGGCAGTTCCCGAATGACTTGCTGTATCCCCGTCAGGAAGAAGATGCGCGGTCCGCCATCCTTGATCTTCAGGTCGACGGCCATTCTTTCAAAATGCGAAGGGGCCACCCATCCGGCGGATAGCACTTTCAGCAAAGCGGTCAGCAATTGACGTTCATTGATCATGCCGCTGTCGCCGTTAATCCAAAGACCCGGTTCAGTCCCTCAACCAGACGGCTGATTCTTTCAAGGGCGGTATTGGATATATGCAAAAGCGAGAGTTCCGAATAAATGGCTTCGAGCTTGATGGTGTCGGCAGACCTGCGTTCCTGGTCAAGACGGATTTCGTCACCCAAAGTCTGCTTCACTTGGCTGATTACTAGCGGCAGCATTTTCGGCTCGTGTTTTTCAAGCAGGTTCAACATCAGCGTTGAAAAACGCTTTTCACCATGCAAGACTTCCACATAGGCTTCCGCGAAACCTGCGGGATCAATGATCTGCTGACCACTGTCCAGCGCATGGGTCGCAGCCTTGATGCGACTTCCCTGCTCAAGCTCCAGATTTTTCAGGAATTCTTCAGCTTTTTCTGCGAGGTCACCCAGTTGCTGTGCATCCGCCTTGGGTAGTCCTTGCTTCTGGCGCAGTGTTTCGCCAAGTTGCTTGGGATTGAATCGCAAGGTTTTCATCATCTGAAACAATTCGTCGGCGTCGGAGGGTAATCCCCCGACTTCGGCCAGCGCCGCCTGGAGCTTTTGCGGATCGTCATTGGCCTCTTTCAGTTTGTCGGCTAGTTCCTGCAGGCTGCCATTGCCATCGGATACTGGCGTCATGCGTGCAATGAAATCCTCGGGTCCGGAACGGGCAGCAGTAGTCAAATATTTCAAGGCGGCGAAATGCTGCATCAAGCCAGTGGTAGTTTCGTTCTGCATTGGCTTGCTGCTGTTGTTATTGAAGTAGTCCAGATATTTCGCGGCCAGCTTGGTGGTCGCCGCGAGGCCCCCGAAATTGCCAATCATCCGGTTCAACTGGGCATTTGAGAGCGGGATTCCTCTGAGGTCCGAACTCACATTCGGTTTGGATTGCTGCTGCCTTGCGAGGTCCGCCAATCCCATTTTGGCCTGAAGTGCCTTCGCCAATTCCCTGCTTTGCGTGACTTCATCGACATCAGCCACCCTGACGCTGGTCCCCCGGTAATTGCCTGTGGTTTCCCGAGCTTGTAACTGGGCTTGAGAGCGGAAAAAAGCACTTTCGCTGGTGTTTTGAATTCGGGAGTCCATTGCGGTGGCTTTTATTTCGTTGAGATAGCTGTCAGTGCCACGAAGTCAGTGTGTTGTTCCAGATACAAATTTGCGGCTGGAACTCCGGCCTGCCGCAAGTCACATACCGGCCATGGCTGAAAATCAGTTCAGTCCTTGCTAACAGAGGGTTTCGATGGATGAGGACGAAATCATGCGTCGGGCAACGAAAGCCGTTGCGGATGCCCGCAAGGCCATCGCAGAAGCCGAGAAAATCCTGGCAAGAAACGAGCAATTTCTGCGCGACCGCGGCCTGACTGTTGAGCAGCTCGAGGTTTTCCTGAGGAAGCATGGTGGGCCGGAAGTCTTGCGCGAGATAGAAAAGTTGGCAGAAAAAGCGATGCAGGAAGCGCGAACGGATGCGGATCGGGCCATTCGGGAATTGAACAGTGCGGACAATCGGACGAGGCCTGGGGTGCGGCGTTTCCGGCAGCACATCTGATTCACCTCGCGAGGGTAACGTCAGCGATCGGAGGATGTTGTGATGATTTCTGGTTTAACTTCAAGCGCAAACACAAGTACGTTGCCGATTAATACTGCTGCAGCAGGCAATCAGCTCGGCAGTGTCGAAGAAGCGGCTGATTTTCTCGCTGCGGTTCTTCTTGAGCGGGGCAATCGCCTGATTGGCATGATCAAGAACCAGCTCGACTCGACTGAGATCTATTTTTCAAAGATGGATCGTCTGGCGGATCTGATGGGCCGCTTAATTTCCCGGACGAGCGGGTCCTTCGTTCCGGTAACACTCGATAATCTCGCGGCGACCCCAAAGACACGCGAGGCATTGCGGACATTGATTTCCTCTGCAGGGCCGACCTTGGGAAACACGGTAGCCGAAGCGGATGATTTGATTGCAGAGCTCGCGCAATCGAATGTATCGATCAGGGCACCCGGACAGACACTGGTGCTAATGGAGACCTGGGTCGCCACCGAGTCGGGCGGTAACGGCACGCCTTTGAGAAAGACTTTGAAGTGGCTGAGTGACGAGGAGGTGAAGCTGATTCGGGAAAGGACATCCCGCGTCGGAGTGTCGCCGACGTATCCCGGCGCGCATCAAGTCGATTCAGCCTACAGACTTTACTCCGACGAGGAGAGAAAGTGGATACCGGTCAACGAACGGACCACAATTTTCACCGACTATCGGGTACGTCGTCCGGATACGGCGGATCTCGCGGCCGCAATAAATACGCTTCGCGCCCAGTTCGACAATGTCCTTGCCCTTTTCTCGGAGGCGCTGGTACAAACGAACGAGGCCATTTCGAAGCTCGACCAGCAAGTCCGAAACCGGCGGGAAGCCAGCGAAGAAGCGCTTCGAACCATCGAGGAATTCAAGCAGAAACGGAACGAGGACATCATCGATTTCCTCCGCGTTCTCCGGCGTTATCGCGAGGTAAAAGCCGAGCCGGCTCCGAAGTCTGAGAAAGCGCAGACAAATATTGACGGCCAGTCCGGAGTGCCAGCCGCGATCGCTAATGCGGAGTCGACTAAGACGACGGCCCAAGCCGTGCTGCATCAAGACGTTGCGCAAATTGACGACAGCCTGGTCACCCTGTCTCCCGAGCCGCCGCGGTTGGCAGATCTGACTGCGAATAAACTTGCCAGTGCCGCGGACATTCCCCCACCGGGTGTTTTTGCCGCATCGCTGGCGTCCTTGCGTTCCGTCCTCGTCGATCTGCCGCCGGGTGGAAACGACGTTGCGGCTGGGCTGGCGCCAACCGATGCACAAACTATGTTGCTGGGCGCGGCGATCAACGTCGCAAGCCAGCTGACAGGAATGCCGCCTGAGCAGGCCCGGGCGTCGACTCCTCCATTCCGTAATTCGCTTACCTCGAATGAGGCGGCAAAGATATCCGATGGTCCACCTGCAGATGTCCCGGATAGGCCCGCGCTGTCCTCCGCGGGCCCTGGACGTGCATCGCCAGAAAAGGAGTGATCTATGTCGAACGGGCAAACCGACGCTGGAACCGTCGTCATTAAAGCGGGCTTCCCGGAAGACCGGCCCTGGGTGATCGAGAGTGTGGACGATAACGTGATCCACATGGCAGCCGCCATTTTTGCCGGTGTGGCTGCAGATAAGGGCGTCGAAATGCAAAAGCAGGTGAACGTGCTGCTCGAGCAAGTGGAGGCGGTCGATGCGTTGAAGGACAAGATTGCGGCACTGCCTACAGAGTATCTGGTGCCTTTTGCGCAGAACTCCGCCGGACAACCTACGCTGACTGATCTGACGGAGATTTCCAATCTGGTCGGCAGCAAATTAGCCAACTTGTCCGGCGCCGATATAGACCGCCTCGTCGCGTTCACCAATGCAATGTCGACGAATACAGATCATGTGAACCTCGCGGATAGCGACGTTTACAGAGTCGCTACCCGCTCTGGCGAGGATCTCGGCCTGTTCGAAGTCACTTATCTGCTGCCCAGCCAGAATGATCCGCGCCAATTGGAGCCCGGTCGTCTCTACAAAAATCTTGACACCGACCAGTTCAGCCTGCGCTACCTGACCAGCAGCGGCTACGTCGATCTCGATTCCTCGACCGCGACGATCAGCATCGTCGAAAAGCCACCGGCCTACGTTGGTTATGACGCCCTGCGTGTGACCTTTAATACCGACAGCGGTTCTAAAACCATTACAGCTGTACCGATTGTTCACTCCGGCAGACAACTTCATCCCGCAGCAAGCTTCCCGACCACTGACGGCCACTATGTTTTCCTCGATGCTCGATCCGGCAGTATCGCTGTCAGGGATATCGAAGGCAATTACAAAACTGTCACGCGAGAGGAGGGTTTCGTGATCCCCCAGAGCGAGGACCAGATCATCAACTGGATCGGGCAGGCGTCAGCCTCCCGGCTCGCGGAAAGAATCAGGCAGATCAATGAGACCGATGGCGTGGATTTTGAGTTGACCGACAAAAGGACAGTTCAATGGAAAAGCGTCGAGGGCGGCCGAACAGGCTATGCAAACCTTCCCCCGATTGCACCGGCCTCGTTGGCAGAGATGTACGAGCTGAATCCGGGACAGGATCCACCTGCGGTTGAAAACATCAGGGTTGGTGACCTGGTCAAATTTGAAGGCAAGTACTATATCAAGGGGGGGCGCCATGCACCTCCTAACATGGCCCAGCCGCGCAACTGGTTCATCGAGGTGACCGTCGACGAAAGCAAGGCTTTCCAGTTGATTTCCACCGAGCGGGATCTCATCAATTTACGCGGCGCGTACGGCGAGAAGGTGCTGCAGCTCAGCCAGCGCAGCGCAGAGCAGAACCTGTTCCTGAACAAGATGATGAACAGTTACAACTCTTTGATCGATTCGACCACTTTCATGCAAAAAATACTGTTTGACCTGGCGCGACGGCTGGCGAACATCTCCTGAGTTCGGGTACCGGCGTGAGTACACACCACTTTCAGTACATCACCGATATGCTGCAGTCGGCCCTGGCGCAAGCCAAGGTCGCCAAGGTGCGTGGCCGAGTGGTGCAGGTGACTGGAACAATTATTCGAGCGGTCATCCCGTCGGTGAAGATCGGCGAAATCTGCCTGCTGAGCAGCCCGGGCATCGAAGTTGACATGAAGGCTGAAGTAGTGGGGTTCTCCAACGGGTCAGCGCTGCTGATGCCGATGGGTGACATGCAGGGCATTTCATCGGATACCGAAGTCATACCGACAGGACATGTACATATGGTTCCCGTTGGTAATGCCTTGCTCGGACGTGTGCTGGATGGCATGGGCGACCCGCTTGATGTCTTGACTCGCGGGCCGCTGCACGTCACCCGCTATTACCCGGTACTGACGAGCGCGCCCGATCCTCTCAAGCGCCGCATCATCACACATCCGCTGTCGCTGGGTGTGCGCGCACTTGATGGGCTGCTCACCTGCGGCGAAGGGCAGCGCATGGGGGTATTCGCGGCGGCCGGCGGAGGCAAGTCGACGCTGATGGCGATGCTGGTCAAGGGCGCGGATGTGGATGTCACAGTGGTCGCATTGATTGGCGAGCGCGGTCGCGAAGTACGGGAATTCCTGGAGCACGAACTCGGTGACGAAGGCCGGAAACGTGCCGTGATTGTCTGCGCCACATCGGACAAATCGTCGATGGAGCGTGCAAAGGCTGCCTATGTCGCCACGGCGATCGCCGAATATTTTCGCGACCAGGGCAAGCGGGTGCTGTTCCTGATGGATTCCGTTACCCGCTTTGCGCGCGCATTGCGCGAAATCGGCCTTGCCGCCGGCGAGCCGCCCACCCGGCGCGGTTTTCCTCCTAGCGTCTTTGCGACCCTGCCCCGGCTCATGGAGCGGGTAGGCATGGGCTCACGCGGATCCATCACCGCGTTGTACACCGTACTGGTCGAGGGCGATGACATGACCGAGCCGATCGCCGACGAGACCCGGTCGATCCTTGACGGGCACATTATTCTGTCGCGCAAGCTGGCAGCCTCCAACCACTACCCGGCAATTGACATCCTCGCGTCGGTATCCCGCGTGATGAACATGGTGGCCGATCCCGACCACAAGCAGATTGCCGGTCGCCTGCGCGAATTGATGGCCAAGTATCAGGAGGTCGAGCTGCTGGTGAAGATCGGCGAGTACAAGCGCGGGGCGGACGCGCTTGCGGATCAGGCAATCGACCGAATTGACGGAATCCGCCGCTTCCTGCGGCAGGCTACCGACGAACATGTCGGCTTTGATGACACGCTCGCGCTGATGAAACAGGCCGTCGCCTGACCGCCCGAGTTTTGACCGCTGTTTCCCCGATCTCCCTCGGCACGGGACAGAGGGGGAGCAGGGGGAACCAAGCCTGAAAGACCGTTACACATCGACAAGATGTGGCATTTTGCTAACAGCGCATTCGGCTGGCATGCGTCTTTACACAAAAATCCCCAAGGTGGCTACACAGTGGAAGTCCTGAACGACTTACTGCGGATCAAGGTTTTCCGTGAGGTGCAGGCGGAACGCGCGCTGGCCAAGGCGCGCCAGCGTCTTGCCGAGGCCCGCCAGGTGCTGAGGGAAGCCGAGAACAACCTGAGTAACTTTCGGAACGAGAGCCTGCAGCGCGAAAAGGCCCTGTATTCGGATTTGTGCTCCCGTCTAGTGGTGCTGCGGGAAATCGAGGACGTGCGGACTGACATCGAGTTGATGAAAGAAAAGGCCGAGCGCCTTGCCGGGCAGGTGGAGGATGCCCGGCGCACACTTGACGAGGTTGCCTGGCAGGCGGAGCAGGCGCGTCGGGAACATCGCGACGCAGTACGCATGCGGGAAAAGTTCGACGAGCTGGTGCAGCAGGAGCAGGCCGAACTGGAATCGGAGCGGTCGCGCCTCGAGGAACTGGAAATGGAAGAGGCAGCAGCCGGGCGCTTTGCGTTCCAGCGCAAGTCCGATGAATCGGACAGCCAGGCAACTGCTGCCGAGGGAAGCGAATGAATCGCCGCAGACCGATGGTCGATCTTGGCCCGATGGCATTGCCAGTGCCCGACTGGGACGGAGGCGGAGGTGAACTGTCTGGCTGTGCGGGACAAGAGTGGACGCGGGACGCATTGAAACTCCAGGGGCTGCTCGCCGCCTCGTCCGCCGGCGGAGCGGCAGTCGCATCGGAGTGCGAGGCACAGGCCGAACCTTTTTTTTCCGTGAGTGACAGGCGGCATGAGCCGGCATCCCAAGGTCTGCTGGCACGAAGCGCCGGCATCGTCCAGGCCGCAGCCAGCGGCGTGGCCGCGGCGCTCGCTCATGGCCCGGCCGGATTGGGCCGAATCCGTCTCGAACTGGATTCCGAGCTGCTTCCGGAAGCCTCGGTCACCCTCGAGGCCCGCGATGGTCGCTGGGTATTCAGTCTGCAGGTCAGCGATGTTGCCTGCCTCGAGCGGCTGGCGCATGAGCTCGACTTGCTGGCTGCCGAGGTTGGGCCACGGGTCGGCCGAGCGCTGGAAATACGACTGTTCGGGGCGTACCCGGCACCGCACATGATTCGCTCGTCCAGCTGGCAGCCCGGAGGCAGCCCATGATTCCGCGTCCGGTGTTCCTGCAGGACGCGCAGCCAGCGGCCCCGCGGTTGGCGTTTGCGACGCAGCCTGCTCGTCTGCGCCGCATCGCCGCAGAGGCGGCCCGCTACTACCGTCAGATCGGCACGCGACGCGACCCGCTGCAATTCACATGGCTGGGGAGGACGTGGCAGCTGTCTCTGTCGCTGCTTACCGGGCCCGCCGAGATTGCGATGGACGAACTTCACGCCGACTGGGGCGGATCGCCGCTGCGCATTCGACTGGATACCTCGCTACTCGCAGCCGCACACGGCCATTTGCTGGGAGGGCGGTATGCGGGCGATGCAGACGGAGAGACGCTCGCCGTGCTCACCGAGGCGGCGCTGGAACCAGTCTTTGATCTGGTCGAGCAGGCAACGCGCAAGCGTTTCAGCCTCATATCGGCAATGCGCGCAGTCGCACCTGATGCGCTGCCAGAGGCGGTCGGGAAACCCGCGGTCCATGGCTACATGCTGCAGCTGGCGGATGGCGAAACGACTTATCGCTTAGAGCTGTGGCTGGACGCTCTCGGCTTGGGCTTCATGGCGAACGCGCTCCGCTCATGGCCGGCTGCCGACCCGGATGCAGCCGTCTGGTCAATGCTGCCCGTGCCGGTGTACTTCTGCGTCGGATGGACAATCCTGCCCCTCTCCAGCGTGCGCAGTCTGGCACGGCATGACGTGGTGCTGCTGGATGAATGCCTGGCATGGGGCGGGATGGACAGGTTGATGGTGCGGATCAGCGATCACTGGGCGGTCGAGGCGCAGATTGAAGGCATGCGCGTGCGTGTCACAACGGAACCGGAGCGGATCATGGATGAGTTCGAGGAAGAGCAGGGCGACGATTTCGATGACAACCGAGGGGGCGCGCGCCTCGACGATCTTCCGGTTCGCCTGCAGTTTGATCTCGGGGAGCGCACATTGCCGCTGGCCGAGCTGCAAACTGTGGGACCAGGTTTTGTGTTCGAGCTCGGTCGGGAGCTGCGACGCGCAGTGACGATACGGGCGAACGGTCGCGCGATCGGCGACGGCGAGCTGGTCGAGGTCGACGGGCAGGTCGGCGTGCTGATACGGCAGTTGCTGCCGTCGGCAGCCTGAGCCCGTAGAACAGGCAAAAGGTATCGAACGATGCGAACCCTCGATCCGGTCGCCCTTGCGTTCGCGCTTGGCCTGTTCGCTCTGCTGCCGCTGATTCTGGTGACGACCACGTCTTTCCTGAAGATTGCGATCGTGCTGTCGCTGATCAGGAATGCGCTCGGCGTCCAGCAGGCGCCGCCAAACATGGCGATCTATGCGCTCGCGATGCTGATGACGGCTTACATCATGGCCCCTGTCGGGCATCGGATTGCGGAAAACATCGCCGAGGTGAAGGACCCCACCATGTCAGTGAAGTCGCTGATCGAGGTCGCGAGGAAAAGCGCGGATCCCGTGCGCGAGTTCCTGCTGGGTAACAGCACGCCCGAGCAGCGTCAATTTTTCCTGTCCACGGCAAAGAAGCTGTGGCCGGCAAGCCTGTCGGAGGAAGCGATGGAATCTGACCTGCTGATCGTGGCGCCGGCATTCGTCGTTAGTGAACTGACTGCGGCTTTCCAGATCGGCTTCCTGTTGTTCCTGCCATTCGTCGTGATCGACCTCGTCATATCCAACATCCTGATGGCGATGGGCATGATGATGGTGTCGCCGGTAACAATCTCGCTGCCGCTGAAGCTTTTCCTTTTCGTGATGGTCGACGGCTGGTCGCGGCTGATGCACGGCATGGTCGAAACCTACGTGCGCTAGGACCGACAGATATGGAGATCATCGACCTCAGCACACAATTAATTCACGCGCTGCTGCTGGTGCTGTGGCTTTCTTTACCCCCGATTCTGGTTGCATCGGTGGTCGGCATACTGTTCAGCCTGATTCAGGCGCTGACGCAGATTCAGGAGCAGACACTGTCGTTTGGCGTAAAGCTGGTCGCTGTCGGTATCACGTTGTATCTGACCGCTCGCTGGGTGGGTGGGGAAATCTACAACTACACACTCATTCTGTTCCAGGACTTTCCGGCGATGGTGCGATGACATGGAAGAGTACATCGTCAAAGCGCCTTCGACCGTAATGCTTGCGGTCTTCTATGCGATGCCGAGGATGCTGGCGATGTTCTCAATGCTTCCGCTTTTTAATCGTGAAGCATTGCCCGGCATGCTGCGTATGGGTGTCGCATTCGCTTTCGGACTATTTGTCGTTCCCACGCTGCTGGCGGATACGCAGGCACTGGAGGCCAGTGTCGGAACCATGCTGCCGATTCTCGCCAAAGAAGCGTTGCTAGGCTTCGTGCTGGGGTTCCTGATCGCGCTGCCACTGTGGGCGCTGGACGTCATGGGCGCCTATGTCGACAACCAGCGGGGTGCCAGCATCGCTGCAACCATCAACCCGCTGACCGGACATGACACCTCGCCGCTCGGTGAGTTGTTCAGCCAGGCCGGCCTGGTATTGCTGCTGATCGCCGGAGGCCTGCTTCTGCTGATCGAAGTCGTGTATGCGAGCTATGTGCTGTGGCCGGTGCTGCAACTGTTCCCGTCATTCAGCGACCAGACGCCGATGATTGTACTTTCCCAGCTCGATCGGCTGATGTGGATGGCCGTGCTATACAGCGCGCCGGTGATCTTTGCGATGTTTCTGGCGGAAGTGGGCCTTGCAATCGTCAGCCGTTTCGTCCCGCAGTTGCAGGTGTTTTTTCTCGCCATGCCGATCAAGAGCGCGATTGCGATGTTCATTTTCGCTGCCTATGTGACCACCCTGTTCGGGTATGTGCAGCAGGAAAGCGGGAACTTCGGGCCGCGAATCATCCAGACCGTCCAGTCATTGTTCAGGGGAGAGACCCGATGAGCTCCGAAAAAACTGAGCAGCCCACCGAGCACAAGATCCGGAAGGCTCGCGAGGAAGGACAGGTCGCAAAAAGCAAGGACTTCACGCAGGCCCTGCTCGCGGGTGCGTTGTTCGGTTACATGCTGGCTGATGCGGAGGCCATTATCCGGACCCTGACCGAAATGATGCGCTTCCCGGCGCAGTTGTACGGCATGCATTTTCTTGATGCCGTGCGCATCAGTATCGACCAGTTGTTGCTGAGTGCGGTAAAGCTGCTGGCCCCATTCATTTTGCTCGCCATCGTGGTCGGCATTTTCGGCGAAATGATCCAGGTCGGCGTGCTGCTGGCATTCAAGGCGCTGATACCCAAAGGTGACCGGCTCAACCCGGCCAGCAACGTGAAGCAGATGTTTTCGATGAAGAATCTGGTCGAGTTCGTGAAGTCCATCCTGAAGATGGTCTTCCTCGGGATTCTGGTGGCGCTCGTGATCCGCGACTCGCTGAACGACCTGCTCCTGCTGCCGTCGAGCGGCCTGGCTGCCGCGGGCGCCGCGGCGGCCAACATGCTAGAGACGCTGATCATCCATTCATTCATCGGCTTTTTCGTGATCGCCCTCGGCGATCTGGTTTTCCAGCGATACAACCATCGAAAGCAGCTGATGATGTCGATGGATGAAATCAAGCAAGAGTACAAGCAGCTCGAGGGCGATCCGCACATGAAAGGCCACCGCAAGAGCCTTGCGAAGGAAATCGTCATGGGAGAGATGGTCAACAAAACACGCAAATCTTCGGCGGTAGTCACCAACCCGACTCACCTTGCTGTCGCCCTGTACTACGAGCCAGAAGTGACGCCACTGCCGATCGTGGTCGCCAAGGGAAAAGACGCGCTGGCCTTTCAGATGGTCCAGGCGGCAAAAGAATGCGGGATTCCGGTCATGCAGAACGTCATTCTGGCCAGAGGACTGACGGCTTCGGCGAAGCTTGACCAGTACATTCCGTCCGATTTCATCGAGCCCGTGGCGGCATTCCTGATCGCGCTGCGGCGCCTGCAGGAAGCCAATCCGAATGGAGGCATGCATGCCTGAGCAGACACATAACGGCCTCGTCGGCTACATGGCCAGCCAGAATCTGAGCCCGTCGGAGAATCGTCAGGACGGTGCGGTCGTACTGGTCATTGATCGACGCTACCGGGTTTTCTGTCGTCCTGCGCCGTTCGGCGATCTCGTCTTTGAATGCCGCGTGGCGGATCTTCCGGCTTCGCCGGGGGCAGCGGACGAGATGATACGCGAGTGCCTGCTTGCCTCGTTCGCCCGGATGCGCGAGGCGGCTGATGTGCCCGTGCTCTCCGACGACGGGCGCACCATTCTGCTGCAGCAGCGGCTGGCAGCCGATGCGAGCGTCGGCGAATTCGAGCAGGCGCTGGAGGACTATGCGAATGCGCTGTCGGTGTGGCGCCGGCTGTTCCGTGTGCTTTGAGCCGGGGGAGGGATGATGCGATTTCGGTTTCTGTCGAATCTGTTCCACGCAGCATGCGTGTGGCTGTGGCTGGCATCTGCGCCATCATCGGCTGCGCCGCCCCCTTGGCCGGACGCCAGCTTCACTTTCATCGCCGACAAACAGGCGCTGACCAGTGTGCTGTCCACTTTCGGTCGTTCGTTCGGGCTCGAGGTGTCGATATCCGCTGCGGTCGCTGAGCGTCCGGAGGCAGTCGACGGCAAATTCACCTCGCCAAGCCCGACCGAATTTCTCGACCAGCTCTGTTCGACTTTCGGCCTGCAATGGTTCTACCACGGGGGCACGCTGTACTTTAGCCGCAGCTTCGAGATTGCTACCCGATCGATTTCCCCGAACGGCATTGCCCTCGGTGATTTTCGCAAGGCGCTCACCGATCTCGGCGTGGTCGAGCCTAAATTCGGCTGGGGCGAACTTCCTGAGCGCGGCGTGGCCATGATTTCCGGTCCTCCGGCTTATGTGGATCTGGTGGTGTGGGCGGTGGCCACGCTGCCGCTTCCGCAGCCGCAGCAGCAGGTCAAGGTGTTTCGCCTGAAGTATGCGCAAGTCAACGACAGGGTGATCTCGTACAGGGATCAACAAATCACCACCTCAGGGGTCGCCAGTATTTTGCGCAATCTGGTCACTGGCCAGGGCGGCACCGGAACCACGCTGGCGACGACGCCGCAGCTGGCTGCGATTGCCACGACGCTCCGGAGTTCTGCACCGGTCGCTGACGTGAACGATCCGCAGGGACAGCCGCCGAGGGCCGGCGGCGACACCGGCCGATCCAGCGCGCCGCCCGACCGCCCGCAGCCGTTTGCCCGGGCGGTGATCCAGGCGGACTCGCGTTTGAATGCGCTGGTCATCAAGGACATTCCGCAGCATATGCCGGTCTACGAGGAGCTGATCCGTTTGCTTGACGTACCGACACGCCTGATTGAAATCGAGGCAGTAATCGTTGACGTCAACGCCAGCAATGTGGCCGATCTCGGCATCGACTGGGGGGCAAGGGCAGGGAACGTCGCGGGCGGCTTCGGACGCCCGTCCGTGCCGCCCGATTCAGTCACCGGCACCATTGTCCTCGGGCGCGATGTGAATCCGACGACCGTGATTCCCAATGCAGGCAATTTTCTGATGGCGCGCGTGCGCGCGCTGGAGGGAAAAGGCAATGCGCGGGTGGTATCGCGCCCATCGGTGCTGACGATCGATAACCTTGGTGCCCTGATCGATCTCTCCGAAACCTTCTACGTTCAACTGGTCGGTGAGCGGGTTGCTTCGGTGGTGCCGATTTCGGTCGGAACCACGCTGAAGGTCACGCCGCACATTATCGAGAACGACGGAACATATTCGGTGCATCTGACGGTCGACATCGAGGATGGCTCGATTCAGGACAACAATTCTCCGACGACCGCTCAGACGATACCCCGGATCCGGCGCAGCA
>JAIXTG010000064.1 GCA_027484285.1 Oxalobacteraceae bacterium
AATGCGGCCAGTCGCCGCCTCGCCGAGCTGGGCGCGACTGTCCACATCGGCCATGCGCCTGCCAACGTCGCCGGCGCAGATGCGATCGTTACATCGACGGCAGTCGGGGCCGACAACCCTGAAGTCATCGCCGGCCGCGAGCGGCATGTGCCGATCGTTCCGCGCGCGGTCATGCTGGCCGAACTGATGCGCCTGAAACGCGGGATTGCAATCGCCGGCACTCACGGCAAGACCACGACCACCAGCCTGGTGGCCAGCATCCTGGCGGAGGGCGGCCTCGATCCGACCTTCGTGATCGGCGGCCGGCTGAACAGCGCCGGCGCGAATGCGCGGCTCGGTACCGGCGAGTTCATCGTCGCCGAAGCCGATGAATCGGACGCGTCCTTCCTGAACCTGTCGCCGGTGATCGAGGTCATTACCAACATCGACGCCGACCACATGGAGACCTACGAGCACAGCTTTGCCAAGCTGAAGCAGGCCTTCGTCGAATTTACCCAGCGCCTGCCGTTCTATGGCGTGGCGATCCTCTGCATCGACGATCCGAACGTGCGCGAGATCATGCCGTCGATCGCCAAGATGGTGGTCACTTACGGTTTCCATGAAGAGGCGGACGTGCGTGCGGTCGACGCGCGCGCAGTCAATGGACACATGGAATTCACGGTGGTGCAGAAGGACTATCCGCCGCTGCCGGTTCGACTGAACCAGCCGGGCATGCACAACGTGCAGAACGCCTGCGCGGCGATTGCGATTGCGCGCGAACTGGACGTCGCCGATGCGCACATCCAGAAAGCGCTGCAGGAATTCACCGGCGTCGGCCGTCGCTTCACCCGCTATGGCCAGCTGCCGCTGCCCGAGGGCGGCAGCTTTGCGCTGGTCGACGACTACGGCCATCACCCGGTCGAGACGGCAGCCACCATCGCTGCCGCGCGGGGCGCCTTCCCGGGCCGCCGGCTGGTGCTGGCATTCCAGCCGCACCGCTATACCCGCACGCGCGACCTGTTCGAGGATTTCGTGAAAGTGCTGTCCACCGTCGACGTGCTGGTGCTGGCCGATGTTTATCCGGCCGGAGAGCAGCCGATCCCGGCGGCCGACGGGCGCTCGCTGGCCCATGCATTGCGCGTGGTCGGGCAGGCGGAGCTGGTCTTCGTCGAAGAGGTTGCCGACATGCCGGCCACGCTGCTGAAGCTGGCCCGCGACGGCGACGTCGTGGTGACCATGGGGGCAGGATCGATTTCAAATGTGCCGGCGCAGCTGCAGTCGCTGACGCAGGAACTGGCGGCACGGGAGCAGTCATGAGCAAGGATATGAAACAGGAATTCGGCAAGGTGGGCGTGCTGTTCGGCGGACGTTCCGCCGAGCGCGAGATTTCCCTGATGTCGGGCAGCGGCGTGCTGAAGGCGCTGCAGTCGCAGGGCGTGGATGCCCATCCGTTCGACCCTGCCCAGCGCTCAATGGCCGAACTGGCCGCAGAGCAGTTCGACCGGGTATTCATCGCGCTGCACGGCCGCTATGGCGAAGACGGCACGTTGCAGGGCGCGCTCGAGCAGCTCGGCATTCCGTATACCGGGCCGGGCGTGCTGGCCTCGGCGATCGCCATGGACAAGGCAATGACCAAGCGCGTCTGGCTGCAGAACGGGCTGTCGACGCCGCGCTTTGCGATGCTGGCCGCCGACAGCGACTGGCAGGCAGTGGCCGACAGCCTCGGCCTGCCGCTGATCGTCAAGCCGGCGCACGAAGGTTCGACGCTGGGCCTGACCAAGGTGACCGATGCCGCACAGCTGCCTGCCGCCTATGCGCTGGCCGCGAAATTCGACAGTGCGGTCATGGCCGAAGAGTTCATCAGCGGCATGGAACTCACCTGCCCGCTGCTGGGCAGCGGCGACACGGCGCGTGCGCTGCCGGTGGTGCGCATCGTCGCGCCGGACGCCAACTACGATTACCAGAACAAGTACTTCTCCGACGAAACCCGCTACCTGTGCCCGAGCGGCCTGCCGCCGGAACAGGAGGCGCAGATACGACAGCTGGCGCTCGACAGTTACCGCAGCCTCGGCTGCCGCGGCTGGTCGCGCGCGGACGTGATGGTGCGTGAAAGCGACGGCCGGCCGTTCCTGCTGGAGATCAATACATCGCCGGGAATGACCGGACACTCGCTGGTGCCGATGTCGGCCGCCGTGGCCGGCCTGCCTTACGACCAGCTGTGCATCGAAATTTTGCGCATGGCCGCGCTCGACCTGCGGCCCTCGGCCGACTGGAAGCCGGACTGAACAGGAGCGGACACGCCATGTGGAATGACGTCAGGACAATGAACATGATCACCCGGGTGCTGCTCGGCGTGGTGGTGCTCGCGCTGCTGCACACCGGATACCGGTGGCTGGCGCGCCAGCCCATGTTCGACCTGAAAGTCGTCCATGTACAGGGCGCCCACGGCAAGCCGCTGCGCTATGTGAGCGGGGCGGCCGTGCGCAGCGCGGCGTTGCCCCGCATTCGCGGCAATTTCTTCACAGTCGACCTGAATGCCGCGCGTGCGGCATTCGAAGCGGTGCCCTGGGTCCAGCGTGCGACCGTGCGGCGGGAGTGGCCGAACCGGCTGGTGGTGTCGGTTGACGAGTATGTGGCGCTGGGCACCTGGGGCGAGCAGGAAGGGCGGCTGGTATCGGTCGACGGCATCGTGTTCAGCGCCAACCTCGACGAGGCGGAAGAGGACGGCAAGCTGCCCGCGCTCGACGGGCCGGATGACAGCGCGCGCGAAGTCGCGCAGCGGCTGGGCGACCTGCGCGAATGGCTGGCGCCGCTGAAACTTGCGCCGCGCTCACTGAGCCTGTCGGGCCGCTATGCATGGACCGCCCGGCTGGACAACGGCATCGTGCTCTACCTCGGCCGCGCCAACGATCGCGAAGCCCTGAAGGCACGGATAGACCGGTTCTCCAGTGTCTATCCGCAACTGGCAGCCGCGCTGCCGGGGCGGATCGAGGCGATGGACATGCGTTACCCGAACGGGCTGGCGCTGCGGCGCCGTGCGTCGCCTGCCGCGCTGCCGGAAAAATCGACGTGAGCCCCATTGAACAAGATCACAAAAGCCCGAAGAACCCATGACTAAAGACGCTAAGAACCTGATCGTCGGCCTCGATATCGGCACCTCAAAAGTGGTGGCCGTGGTGGCCGAAGTGCTGCCGAACGGGCGCCACGAGATCATCGGCCTCGGCCAGAGCGAATCGCGAGGCCTGAAGAAAGGCGTGGTCGTCAACATTGAAGCGACGGTGGAATCGATACAGCGCGCGCTGGAAGAGGCCGAGCTGATGGCCGACTGCCAGATCCGCAATGTATGGACCGGCATCGCCGGCAGCCACATCCGCAGCTTCAACTCCAGCGGCATGGTCGCCATCAAGGACAAGGAAGTGACGGCGACCGACGTCGCGCGCGTGATCGAGACGGCGAAGGCAGTCAACATCCCGACCGACCAGCAGCTGCTGCATACCGTGCCGCAGGAATTCATCGTCGACAACCAGGAAGACGTGCGCGAGCCGATCGGCATGAGCGGCATCCGGCTCGAGGTCAAGGTGCATATCGTGACCGGCGCGGTGTCTGCAGTGCAGAACATCGTGAAGTGCGTGCGCCGCTGCGGACTGGAAGTGACCGACCTCATCCTGCAGCCGATGGCGTCGGCCGATGCGGTGCTGACTGCCGACGAGAAGGAGCTGGGCGTGGTGCTGGTCGACATCGGCGGCGGCACCACCGACATCGCGATCTTCACCGAAGGTGCGGTGCGCCACACGGCGGTGATACCGATCGCCGGCGACCAGGTCACGAATGACATTGCGATGGCGCTGCGTACGCCGACCGCCGAGGCGGAAGAGATCAAGGTGCGTTACGGGATCGCCAAGCAGGTGCTGGCCGACCCGACCGATGTCTTCGACGTGCCCGGCCTCGGCGACCGGAGCGCGCGCACGCTGTCGAAGGCAGCGCTGTCGGCAGTGATCGAGCCGCGGGTGGAAGAACTGTTCTCGCTGGTGCACCAGGTGGTGCGCGAGTCGGGATTCGAGGAAGTGCTGTCGTCGGGCGTGGTGCTGACCGGCGGCAGTGCGCTGATGCCGGGCATGTGCGAACTGGCCGAGGATGTATTCCTCAAGCCGGCTCGTGTCGGCGTACCCGACTATAGCGGCCAGCTGGCCGACGTGGTCAAGAGCCCGCGCTATTCGACGGTGCTGGGCCTGTTGGAAGAAGCGAAGCGCCAGTATCTGCGCGGGCAGGTGGTGGTACGGCAGGGCGGCTCGGCCAAGGCAGTCTGGCAGCGGATGAAAGAGTGGTTCCTCGGGAATTTCTGAGGCGAAGGACAGGCGGGGCGTGCTGCGTCCGTCCCGCAGGCAGCAAGGTGGTGAAACAGAAAGATCGGGTGGTCCGGACGCAGCGGGCAACCGCAGAAGCAGCAGTGCAAGAAGAAAAACAATTTTCAAACTAGTCGCAGTTGTCAGTGGCTAGCTGTCACACCGCGTGATGGCTATCGACTGAAAGCTGCATCACCCAAGGGAGTCAACAATGGAAATCGATATGCTGGAAAACACAAAGGGAACGATCATCAAGGTGGTCGGCGTCGGCGGTGCGGGTGGCAACGCGGTGCAGCACATGATCAATAAAGGCGTCGCAGGCGTCGAGTTCATTGTCGCCAATACCGATGCCCAGGCACTGACTCAGTCGAAGGCCCACAACGTGATCCAGATCGGCGAGTCCGGCCTGGGCGCAGGCATGAAGCCGGCCGTCGGCCGCCAGCTGGCCGAAGAGACGCGCGAACGCATCGAAGATGCGCTGCGCGGCGCGCACATGGTGTTCATCGCGGCCGGCATGGGCGGCGGCACCGGCACCGGCGCTGCACCGGTGGTCGCGCAGGTGGCCAAGGAACTCGGCGCCCTGACCGTGGCCGTGGTGTCCAAGCCGTTCTCGCATGAAGGCCAGAAGTGCCTCGATATCGCTAACGAGGGACTGGAAGAGCTGACCAAGCATGTGGACTCGCTGATCGTGATCCTGAACGAGAAGCTGGAAGAGATCTATGAAGACGACAGCATGCTCGAGTGGCTCGGCCATGCGGACGATGTGCTGAACAATGCGGTGGCCGGCATCGCCGAGATCATCAATGTGCCGGGTCACATCAACGTCGACTTCAATGACGTGAAGACCATCATGGCCGAGCAGGGCAAGGCGATGATGGGTACGGCGGTGGCGTCCGGCGTCGATCGCGCGCGCATCGCTGCCGAGCAGGCCGTGGCCTCGCCGCTGCTGGATGGCATCGACCTGTCGGGTGCACGCGGCGTGCTGGTCAATGTGACCGCCAGCCGCTCGCTGAAGGGCAAGGAGATCAAGCAGGTGATGGAGACCGTGCGCGCCTTCGCAGCTGAAGATGCGTCGATCGCCCAGGGTATTGCCTACGACGACAACATGGGCGAGGAGCTGCGCGTCACCGTGGTCGCCACTGGCCTCGGCCGTGCGCGTCGCGCGCCGCAGCTGGTCAGCACCCAGGTGCCGGTGGCGCGTACCGGTACCTATGACGCGGTGGCTGCCCCGGTGGCCGCCGAGCCTGCGCCGGGCGCAAACCACACGTTCGAGCCGGTCCGTACGCCGGCCGTGTGGCGCCGCGACCATGCGTCGGAGACGGTGCGGGCGATGGAGCGCAATGGCACCGAAACCTACGACATCCCTGCGTTCCTGCGCCGCCAGGCGGACTGATCCTGCAGGAAACCGGCGGGCAAGGCATACTTTCGCCTGCCCGCCGGACTGTCGGGCACTAATCGAATCCCCGGGCACCGGATGCCGGCCTGCGCCGGCATGACGCCCAGGCGTCCACGGGATCTGCCCGTGCCATCCCGGCCTCTTCCAACCCTAGCTGCCAACAACAAGGACCCCATGACCATCAAAATCGGAGACCACCTCCCCGAAGGCAAACTGGCCGAGTTCATCGAAGTCGAGACCGCGGGCTGCTCGCTTGGTCCGAACACTTTCAATGTGTCCGAGCTCGTCAAAGGCAAGACCATCGCCATTTTCGGCCTGCCGGGCGCCTACACCCCGACCTGCTCGGCCAAGCATGTGCCCGGCTATGTCGACCATGCGGCCGCCCTCAAGGGCAAGGGCGTGGACGAGATCTGGTGCGTTTCGGTGAATGACGCGTTCGTGATGGGCGCCTGGGGCCGCGACCAGAAGGCGACCGGCACCGTGCGCATGATGGCCGACGGGAATGCGGACTTCAGCAAGGCGATCGGCCTGTCCGCCGATTTCAGCCAGTTCGGCATGGGCACGCGTTCGCAGCGTTATTCGATGCTGGTCAAGGACGGCGTGGTGACTCAGCTGAACATTGAGCAACCGGGCAAATTCGAGGTATCGAACGCCGAAACCCTGCTGGGACAGCTGTAATCGACATGATCAGGCAACGCACCATCAAGGAAACGATCACCACGACCGGTGTCGGGCTGCACTGCGGCACCCGGGTCGAACTCACGCTGCGCCCGGCGCCGGCAAATGCCGGCATCGTGTTCCGCCGCGTCGATGTCGAGCCGCCGGTCGAACTGCCGGCTTCCGCGATGGGCGTTGGCGATACCCGCATGGCCTCGGTGCTGGAGAAGGACGGCGTGCGGGTGTCGACAGTCGAGCACCTGATGTCGGCCTGTGCCGGCCTGGGCATCGACAACCTGGTGGTTGACCTGACGGCCGAGGAAATCCCGATCATGGACGGATCGGCCGCGTCGTTCGTGTTCCTGCTGCAGCAGGCCGGCTGCGTCGAGCAGAATGCGGCGAAGCAGTTCATTCGCGTGAAGAAGCCGGTCGAAGTGCGCGAGGGCGAGGGCGCCGGCCTGAAGTGGGCGCGGCTCGAGCCCCACCATGGCTACCGGCTGAAATTCTTCATCGAGTTCAATCATCCGGCCATCGACAGCACCGGCCAGCTGGCCGAAGTCGACCTGAGCGTCGAGTCTTACATCGAAGAAATCGCCCGCGCGCGCACCTTCGGTTTCATGCAGGACGTCGAGACCTTGCGCGGCATGGGCCTGGCGCGCGGCGGATCGCTGGAGAACGCGATCGTGATGGACGAGTTCCGCATCCTGAATGCCGGCGGCCTGCGTTACCAGAACGAGTTCGTGCGCCACAAGATCCTCGATGCGATGGGCGACCTCTATCTCGCCGGCCACCCGCTGCTGGCCAGCTATACCGCGCACAAGTCCGGCCACGGGCTCAACAACAAGCTGCTGCGCGCCTTGTTTGCCGATCCCTCGTCTTATGAACTGGTCAGTTTCAATGCGGAGGCATTCGCCCCCGCGGCCTACTCCACGCAGCTGGAGCAGGAGTGGGCCGGCGTCTGACCGACGCTGATTGTCTTCTCCCGGCGCACGCCGGGAGCCATTTTGGTGCGCAATAGCCCACATTGCACCAGCAAAGAGCATCCCGTCCCCGTCTTCCTGCAGTAAGTCCCTTGGCACCATTGTTGCTAAATCAAAGTCACCGAGAGGCTGGCGAGGTCATTCGACCGATATCGCTTCTTGAGCAAGGACGCTAGGGTTCCGGCTGCGACACAGGTCGCGGTGACTGGTCCGAGAGCGGCCGGCTTCGATCCATTGCTGGTTCGAGGCTCCACGGAGGGATAAAAGCCCGGGAGGCCATCGCATGTTGCGATTGCTCGCCTCCGGTTTTTTGATCTTCGAGGCGCCAATGAAACCGGAACAACCGCCGCTTGCGGCTGACGATTCCCCAGTCAGTACCCATCGCCCGCGCAATCGCCGCACCGCCTGGTCGGTGCGCGGCGACATGCCGCGCGGCGCAAAACTCGCGCTGTCGGCACTCGGCTTCCTGCTGCCCTTCATTGCCTGGTTCGCGCTGTCCCACAGCGGACTGATGGAGCCGGTATTCATGCCGACCCCGGCCAAAGTGCTCGGCCGCGTGCTGGAGTGGTGGTCGGAAGAAGAGCTGGTCGGCGATATCCTCATCAGCGTGCAGCGCATCTACAGCGGCTTCCTGCTGTCGGCAGTGATCGCGCTGCCGCTGGGCGTGCTGATCGGTACCTATGCGCCGGCACGCGCGCTGCTCGAGCCGCTGACCGACTTTTCGCGCTACCTGCCGGCCGTCGCGTTCATCCCGCTGATCATGCTGTGGGTCGGCATCGACGAGAGCGCCAAAGTCACCGTGATCTTCGTCGGCACCTTCTTCCAGATGGTGCTGCTGCTGGCCGAGGATGTGGCGCGCGTGCCGAATGCCGCGATCGAGGCCGCGCGCACCATGGGAGCGACCAATGGCGAGGTAGTGCGGCTAGTGATCCTGCGTGCCGCCCGGCCCGCCATGCTCGACACCCTGCGCACCTGCATGGGCCTGGCATGGACGTACCTGGTGGTCGCCGAACTGGTGGCGGCCAATACCGGCCTCGGCTTCTCCATCCTGAAGGCGCAGCGTTTCCTGCACACCGACAAAATCTTCGCCGGCATCCTGATGATCGGCCTGATCGGCCTGCTTACAGACCAGGCTTTCCGCTGGCTGCATCGCAGCGCTTTCCGCTGGCATCACCTGAGGGCCTGACATGAACGACATCAAAATCCGGGTCCGCCAGCTCGACAAGTACTACGGCAAAGACGAGCGCCGCGTGCATGCGCTGGCCGGCATCAACCTCGACATTGCCGCCGGCGAATTCGTCACCCTGGTCGGCGCATCCGGCTGCGGCAAGTCGACTCTGCTGCGCACGATCGGCGGGCTGGAGGAATATGCCGATGGCGACATCCTCTGCAACGGCCGCATGGTCGACGGCCCGGGCGCGGAGCGTGCCATGGTTTTCCAGAGCTACAGCCTGTATCCGTGGCTGACGGTGTCGGAAAACATCCGGTTTTCGCGCCGCCTGCAGCACAACCGGGACAATCTCACTTCCAGCGATGTCGAAATCGCTTCCGGCCGTGCCGATGCGCTGATCCGGCTGATGGGCCTGTCGCATGTGGCCGCTTCCTATCCGGCCGAACTGTCGGGCGGCATGCAGCAGCGGGTCGCGATTGCACGCGCGCTAATGGGCCGGCCGGACGTGCTGCTGATGGACGAGCCGTTCGGCGCGCTCGATGCGCAGACGCGTGAAGTGATGCACGACCTGATCCGCCATGTGTACCTGCTGGAAAAGACGACCGTCGTGTTCGTCACCCATGACGTCGAGGAGGCGCTCTACCTCGGCCAGCGCGTGGTGGTGATGGCGCCGCGTCCCGGGCGGATCGACTCCATCGTCGACGTGCCGTTCGGCACCGAGCGCGAGCAGGACCTGAAGCTGTCGCCCGAGTTCAATCAGATCAAGCGCCAGATCCTCGAGCGCATCCGCGAAACCTCCGGCATCAAGACCGACCTCGAGCAGCTCGCGAGACTGACGCGCGCTGCCTGATTCATCACCCAAGGAAAGCCTCATGACTTCGACCGACCTGTTCGACCTGACCGGCAAGACGAAAGAGCTGGCACCCGACCTCGATCCGGCGCGCGTCCGATGGATCGAACTGTTCCCGGGCGGCTGCCACTGGTCGTACCGGCTCGCGCGCGGCACCACGCTGCGCTTCATCGACATGGAAGGCGGCGCGAATGCGTCGCTGCTGTTGTACCGCGCCGATGAAAAGCTCGAGCGGCTGAATGTGCCGGACACGCTGAAGGCGCAGCACACCGCCCACCTCACCGCCGGCCATGTGCTGTATTCCGACATGGGCCGCATCCTGGCCTCCTTTGCGCGCGATACGGTCGGCTGGCATGACCCACTGTGCGGCGTGTCGGATGCGGCCCTGGTGCAGCAGCGCTATGGCGACCATCGCTACCAGCAGTACCGCAATGCGATGCACCGCAACGGCAAGGACAGCCTGCTGGTCGAGATCGGCAAGTGGGGACTGGGACTGCGCGACTGGGTGCCGCCGGTGAACCTCTTCTCGAAAGTCGCCGTCAACGACGAGGGCCGCTTCGACTTCGTGCCCGGTCACTCGGCGGCCGGCGATTTCGTCGAACTCCGCCTCGAGATGGATGCGCTGGTGGCCATCTCGACGGCACCGCATCCGCTCGATCCGAATCCGGAGTACGCGCCGAAGAAAGTGGCCGTGGTCGCCTGGGACTCCGGCACCGCGCCCATGGATGATGCCTGCCGGCTGTCCTGCGATGAAAACCGCCGCGGCTATTACAACACCGAACTGATCTACCGCTGAAGGAGCCGCCGATGAACACGCTTCGCGAAAGCACGCTCGACCCGGCGCAAGCCGTCTACGACTACTGCCTGCCGGCCGGCGAGCCCTGGCTGCACAAGGTGGGCAAGGGCCAGGTACTGCGCATTATCGATGTCGAGGGCAATCAGGCCGTCGATACGATTTTCTACAACGCCGACGACACCGCCGAGAGCTACAGCGTGACCGACACGCTGCAGCGGCAGGGCGGCATCTACCTGTCCACCGGTTCGGTGCTGGTGTCGAACCGCGGCCGGCCGATGCTGACGATTGTTGCCGATACCTGCGGGCGGCATGACACGCTGGGTGGCGCCTGTGCAGCCGAGAGCAATACCGTGCGTTATGCGATCCAGAAGAAGTTCATGCACAGCTGCCGCGATAACTATCTGCTGGCACTGGCCCATGCAGATAACGGGATGGGCAAGCGGGACCTGGTGCCGAACGTGAATTTCTTCATGAACGTGCCGGTCACGCCGGAGGGCGGCCTGACGTTTGCCGATGGCGTGTCCGGCCCCGGCAAGTATGTCGAGATGCGCGCCGAGATGGACCTGCTGGTGCTGGTGTCGAACTGCCCGCAACTGAACAACCCCTGCAATGCGTACAACCCGACGCCGGCCCGCTTCCTGATCTGGGATCCCGACTACGCAGCATGAGCAGCCGACGCAGCACACGCAGATGACCTGCACCGCAATGTCGCGGTGCGCAGCCAATAACGAGACAACGATGTTCAACAAGATCCTCATCGCCAACCGCGGCGAAATCGCCTGCCGCGTGATCCGTACCGCGAGAAAGCTCGGCATCAAGAGTGTGGCCATCTATTCCGAGGCGGATGTCGAGTCGCTGCATGTGCGCCTCGCCGATGAAGCGGTGTGCGTCGGCCCGGCGCCGGCCGCCGACAGTTACCTGTCCGCCGACAAGGTGCTGGCCGCCGCGCAGCAGACCGGCGCCGATGCCATCCATCCCGGCTACGGTTTCATGAGCGAAAACGCCGGCTTCGCCGAGGCCTGCGCAGCGGCCGGCATCACCTTCATCGGCCCGACGCCGCAGCAGATGCGCGACTTCGGCCTGAAGCACACTGCGCGCGAGCTGGCGCAGCGTGCGGACGTGCCCCTGCTGCCGGGCACCGGCCTGCTCGCGGACGCTGCCGAGGCCCTGTCCGAGGCGCAGCGCATTGGCTATCCGGTGATGCTGAAGAGCACTGCGGGCGGCGGCGGTATCGGCATGCGCCTGTGCCGCACGGCCGATGAGCTCGAGGCGGCCTATGCGTCGGTGCTGCACCTGTCCCAGAACAACTTCAAGAACAGCGGCCTCTATCTCGAAAAATTCGTCGAGCGCGCGCGCCATGTCGAGGTGCAGATCTTCGGCGACGGCAAGGGGCAGGTCGTGTCGCTCGGCGAACGCGATTGCTCGGTGCAGCGGCGAAACCAGAAGGTGATCGAAGAAACGCCGGCACCGGGCCTGTCGGAGGCCACGCGCGATGCGCTGGCACAGACGGCAGTCCGGCTGGGGGCATCGATTGGCTACCTGTCCGCCGGCACGGTCGAATATGTGCTGGATGCGGACACCGGCGCCTTCTATTTCCTCGAAGTGAACACCCGGCTGCAGGTCGAGCACGGCATTACCGAGGAAGTCTTCGGCGTCGACCTGGTCGAATGGATGATCCGCGCCGCTACCGGCAATTTCACGCTGCCGCCGCAGCAGACGCTCCGGCCGCAAGGGCATGCGATGCAGCTGCGCGTGTATGCGGAAGATCCGGCGAAGAATTTCCAGCCCTCGTCCGGCGTGCTGACCGAAGTGGCGTTCTCCGACGGCCTGCGCATTGATACTTGGGTCGAGCGCGGCGTGACCGTCAGCCCGTTCTACGACCCGCTGCTGGCGAAGCTGATCGTCAGGACCGGCTCGCGCGCGGCGTCGATCGGACAGCTGATCAATGCGCTCGGCGCCAGCCGCATCGACGGTATCGAAACCAATCTCGGCTACCTGGCCGACATCCTGCGCCATCCGCCGTTTGCTGCCGGCCAGCCCACGACCCAGATGCTGGCGACGATGCCGCACGGGCCGAGCACGGTCGAGGTGCTCGAGGCGGGCATCCAGACCACGGTGCAGGACCATCCGGGCCGCCTCGGTTTGTGGAACGTCGGCATCCCGCCGTCCGGGCCGATGGATTCCTATGCCCACCGCTTTGCCAACCGTCTGCTCGGCAACGACGAGTCGGCGGCAACGCTGGAGATGACGCTGCAGGGCGCCGCACTGCGCTTCAATTGCGATTGCACGATTGCGCTGGCCGGCGCCGACCTGCAGGCCAGCGTCAGCGGCGATACGGGCAAGCGTGCGCTGGCCAACTGGCAAGCGCATGCGGTGCGTGCCGGCGAGACGCTGCGCTTCGGGTCTGTGGACGGCGCCGGCGTGCGCGCCTACCTCGCGTTTGCCGGCGGCATTGACGTGCCGGATTACCTCGGCAGTAAATCAACCTTCACGCTCGGCCAGTTCGGCGGCCACGGCGGCCGCGCCCTGCGCGTCGGCGATGTGCTGCATGTGGGGGCCACTGCAGTGCAGCCCCGGTCGCTGCCTGCAGAGGCGATTCCGGCATACGGCCATGACTGGCAGATCGCCGTGCATTACGGCCCGCACGGCGCGCCGGATTTCTTCACTGACGAGGACATCGCCACCTTCTTCGGTACCGACTGGCAGGTGCACTTCAATTCCAGCCGTACCGGCGTGCGCCTGATCGGACCCAAGCCGCGCTGGGCGCGCACCGACGGCGGCGAGGCCGGCCTGCATCCGTCCAACATCCATGACAATGCGTATGCGATCGGCTCGATCGACTTCACCGGCGACATGCCGGTCATCCTCGGGCCGGACGGCCCCAGCCTGGGCGGCTTCGTCTGTCCGGCGGTGATCGTGTCGGCCGACCTGTGGAAGATCGGCCAGCTGAAGCCGGGCGACACCGTGCGCTTCATCCGCGTGTCGGCCGACGAGGCCGCCGCCATGCGCGAATCGGTCGAGCACGTGTTCGCTCCCGAACCGGTCGCGCCTTCCTTTAGCCTGCCGTCAACCGAAGCCGGCGCACGGCAGCCGGCCATCATGCATGCCGGTCGCCTCGCGGACGGTACCGAGATCGTCTATCGCCGCGCCGGTGATGACTATCTGCTGGTGGAATTCGGCGCACTGGTGCTGGACATGGAGCTGCGCTTCCGCGTGCATGCGCTGATGCTGGCGGTCGAGGCAGCAGCGCTGCCGGGACTGATCGACCTGACGCCGGGCATTCGTTCGCTGCAACTGCATTTCGACCATCGCCGGCTGCCGGCGCGCGACCTGATCGCGCGGCTCGATCGGCTAATCGCCGACCTGCCGCCGGTCGATGCGCTGGTCGTGCCGTCGCGCACCGTGCACCTGCCGCTGGCATGGAATGACAGCCAGACCCGGCTCGCCATCCAGAAATACCAGACCACGGTGCGGCCGGATGCGCCGTGGTGCCCGTCGAATATTGAATTCATCCGCCGCATCAACGGGCTGGCGTCCGAGCAGGAGGTGTACGACGTCGTGTTCAACGCCAGCTACATGGTGCTTGGCCTCGGCGACGTCTACCTCGGTGCGCCGGTCGCCACGCCGGTCGATCCGCGCCATCGCCTGGTCACCACCAAATACAACCCGGCCCGCACCTGGACGCCGGAGAATGCGGTCGGCATCGGCGGCGCCTACCTGTGCGTGTACGGCATGGAAGGCCCGGGCGGCTACCAGTTCGTCGGCCGCACGGTGCAGATGTGGAACCGCTACCGCCAGACCGACAGCTTCCGCGATGGCCATCCGTGGCTGTTGCGCTTCTTCGACCAGATCCGCTTCTATGAAGTCAGCGAGGAGCAGCTGCTCGAGCACCGGCGCGATTTCCCGCTCGGCCGCTTTGACGTGAAGATCGAGGAAGGCGAATTCTCGCTGGCGGAATACCGCCGCTTCCTTGCGCGCGAGCAGGATTCGATTGCCGCATTCAAGCGGAAGCAGCAGGCGGCTTTCGATGCCGAGCGCGAGCGCTGGCGCGCCAGCGGCCAGGCCGAGTATGTAAGCGAAGACACGGCCGCCGCCGCATCCAGCGACGCCGAGCTGCCGGCCGGCTGCCGCTACCTGAGCGCGGCCGTGCCGGGCAGCGTGTGGAAGATTGCCGCACCCGCGGGCAGTGCGGTCGCCGAAGGCGACAGCGTGGCCATCCTCGAGTCGATGAAGATGGAAATCCCGCTGGCCACGAGCACGGCCGGCGAAGTGGTCGAGTGGCTGGTGTCGGAAGGCAGCGCGGTCTCGGCCGGACAGAACATCGCGATCTTCCGTGACGCAAAGGAAAATTCATGAACGACATTCGCATTCACGGCCTGCCCGCGCTGCATGCCCTGCGCGCCGACTACGCCAGCGGCCGGCTGACACCCGGCGAGACCGTGGCTGCGCTGCTGCAGCGGATCGCCGCCGTCGACCGCCCCGAGATCTGGATCAGCCGCGTCGATGAAGCGGCATTGCGCGACCGCGCGCAGGCGCTTGATGCGCAGCTGGCGGCTGAAGGCGCGGCAGTGTTCGCGAAGCTCCCGCTGTTCGGCGTACCGTTTGCAGTCAAGGACAATATCGACGTCGCCGGCATGCCGACCACGGCAGCCTGCCCGGCGTTTGCCTACACGCCGCAGCGCTCTTCGACGGTGGTCGAGCAATTGCTGGCGGCCGGCGCGATCCTGGTGGGCAAGACCAACCTCGACCAGTTCGCGACCGGCCTGGTGGGCACGCGCTCGCCCTATGGCGCGGTACGCAATGCCCATGCCCCCGACCAGGTGTCGGGCGGCTCTAGCTCCGGCTCAGGCGTGGCGGTCGCGCTCGGGCTGGTGTGTTTCTCGCTCGGTACCGATACCGCCGGCTCGGGCCGGGTGCCGGCTGGCCTGAACGGCATCGTCGGCCTGAAGCCCACGCGGGGACTGATCTCAGCGCGCGGTGTCGTGCCGGCCTGCCGCACGCTGGATTGCGTATCGATCTTTGCGCAGACGGTGTCGGATGCATGGACGGTGCTGCAGAGCGCGGGTGGCTACGATGCCGAAGATGGCTATTCGCGCCGCATCACTATGCTGGGCACGAACTGCCGCCGTTACCGGATTGCCGTGCCGGCCGTGCCGGAGTTCTATGGCGATTCAATTGCCGAAGCGGCGTTCTCGGCGACGCTCGAGCGCCTGCGCGCACTGCCCAGCGTCGAGATCGGCCAGATCGACTTCACGCCGTTTGCGCAGGCTGCATCGCTGCTGTACCAGGGGCCGTGGGTCGCCGAGCGGCTGGCGGCCGTCGGCGAATTCTATGCAAGCCACCGCGATGCCATGGACCCGACGGTTGCCGGCATCGTCGGCCAGGGTGCGAACTATGATGCGGTCGCCACTTTCAATGCCCAGTACAGCCTTGCCGACCTCCGGCGTGCTGCGGAAAACGAACTGCAGGGCTACGACCTGCTGCTGGTGCCGACCACGCCCACCCGCCACACCATCGCTGCAGTGCAGGCCGATCCGGTACGCCTGAATTCCCAGCTCGGTTACTACACGAACTTCGTGAATTTCTTCGACATGGCCGCGCTGGCCGTGCCAAGCGACGAGCGCAGCGACGGCCATCCGGCCGGCGTGACCCTGATCGGCCCGTGCGGTGCCGACCAGTTGCTGGCCGCTGCTGCACAGGCGCTGCTGCCGCAATCGGCTGGCGCCACCGCCGTCGCTGCCGATCCGCTGCCCTTCGACGAGCCGACGGTGCAGCTTGCGGTGGTGGGCGCGCATCTCGACGGACAGCCGCTGAACTGGCAGTTGCTCGAGCGCGGCGCAAGGAAGCGCGAAAGTACCCAGACCGCTGCCGCATACCGGCTGTATGCACTGCCGGACACCGTGCCGCCGAAGCCGGGGCTGGCCCGGGTCGGCGAAGGTGGCGAACGGATCGCGATCGAGGTGTGGGAGCTGCCGCTGCGCCGCTTCGGCGAGTTCGTCGCCGATGTGCCGCCGCCGCTGGCGATCGGCTCGGTCGAGCTGGACGGCGGTCGCTGGGTGAAGGGTTTTGTCTGCGAACCGGCGGCGCTGCAGGGGGCCAGTGACATCAGCGGGTTTGGCGGCTGGAAGGCGTATTTGGCGTCACGCTGAAGCCGTGGCGTCGGCAGTCCCGACAGCCCGGCGTCCACTTCAGTGCAGCGAGCAGGGGGTGCCCCAGATTGGGGCCCGGCATTGCCCTAAAACCCGCAGTCCGCCATGAACCGCGCTGGCAAGCGAATTGCTAGAGAGAAGTTAATTCAGGAACAACCCAACAGGAGCCCATCGATGTCATCCCCGCTGAAAAAAATTCTTGCCGGTGCGGCACTCGCGCTGGCGGCGACTACCGCTTCGGCCGCGACCCAGATCAAGGTCGCGTCGCTGATCTGGATCGGCTATGGCCCGTTCTACGTCGCCGAGGCGCTCGACCTGTACAAGAAGCACGGCCTGTCGGTGAAGCTGCAGATGTTCAGCGACCCCGCGCTGATTCCGCCGGCGCTGGTCAGTGGCTCGGTGCAGGGCGCAATGGTGACCTATGACCAGGTGATCGGCCAGGTCGCCAAGGGCATCAACCACAAGGTCGTGCTGCCGATCGACTATTCGAATGGCGGCGATGCCATCGTGGTCGCGAACGGCATCAGCAAGATCAGCGAATTCAAGGGCAAGAAAATCGGCTTCAATCCGCTGTCGCCGTCCGACTTCCTGCTGACCTATGCGCTGAAGCAGAACGGCCTGGCCGAGAAAGACATCATGCCCGTCAGCATGACGCCGGAAGCGGTGCCGGCGGCGATGGCCTCGGGCCAGCTGCAGATCGGCGTTACCTACGAGCCGAGCCTGTCGCAAGTGCTGTCGCAGGGCGGCGGCAAGAAATTCAAGGTGATTTTCTCGTCGAAAGAGGCGCCCGGCCTGATCGCCGACGTGCTGGTATTCGACGACAAATACATCAAGTCGAATCCGAAGGAAGTCACTGCGGTGATCAAGGGCTATCTTGACGGGCTCGAGTACATCAAGCAGAAGCCGGACGAGGCCGCCAAGATCATCGGCAAGGCCATGGGTATCAGCGCGAAAGAGGTCAAGGAGCAGTGGGCCGGCGTCTACAACATTCCGCTGAAAGAGATGCCGAAGGCCTTCGCGAAATCGAAGGACACCACCTCCTACTTTGCCAGCGGCGAGATCATCGCCGGCCTGCTGAAGGCCAAGGGCCAGATCGACAAGGTCCCGCCGACCGAGGCAACGATCGACCCGCAATTCGTGAACGCACTGGCCAAGTAAACGATCCAAAGGGGGAAGGGCGGCGGCACGCCGTCGCCCGCAGCCGAGCCTACCGACATGTCCTTCCTGACGTCTCGTTTCCGCTATCCCGACGGCGTGGCGCCGAACCTGGCCGCGCTCGGCCTCACGGTCGGCGGCTGGCCGCTCGGCATTGTGCTGCTGGCGATCGATGCCTGGCCAGCGCGGCTGGCCGGCTTCCTGCTGACCAGCCTCGCGCTGGTCTGGTCGGCGTACTTCCTGCATGAATTCGCGCACTACGCGATCTTCCGCTCGCCGGACGCGAACCGCCGCTGGGGCACGCTGATGACCTGGATCAACGGCAGCTGCATCGCGCGCTTCGACGA